>BNUO01000004.1 GCA_025997415.1 Campylobacterota bacterium | reverse complement strand
AGATGAAAGAGGAGATAGAGTGAAAGCTGGTTTCAGAAGCGAAAGAGGAGATAGCATAGCGCTAACGCGCTATGCTAAGCAAGACGAAAAGAGTCAACGAAATGGCTGGCTTGCACAAGAATGACGGTTATGCAGCATAGATATTATCCTCTATGACTTCGCCTTTGGGCAGGGTTAATTTGATTGTCATAATGTCTCAAAGCGCTCTTATCTTTGCGATTTCGTCGCGCAAACGGGCGGCTTCTTCAAACTCCAGCATTTTTGCCGCGTCCGTCATTTTTTTACTTAGTTCCCGCACCAGTTTTTGCTTCTCGATCGCAGGCATTTTGAGCAGTTTTTCTCTCTTCAAGTCGGCAAGCCGCGTGTGATCTTCCAAGTGCAGCGTCTCGTCTAGCTTTCGCACAACGCTTGCGGGCGTGATGTTGTGCGCGAGGTTGAATGCCATCTGCTTTTCGCGCCGCGCAGTAGTAACAGCGATCGCCGCTTTCATCGCTTCGCTCTGTTTTTTGCAAAACATCAGCACCTTGCCGTTTAGGTTTCGCGCCGCCCGCCCCATCGTCTGGATCAGCGCCGTTTCGGATCGCAAAAACCCCTCCTTGTCGGCGTCAAAGATCGCAACCAAACTCACCTCCGGCAGGTCAAGCCCTTCGCGCAGCAGGTTAATGCCGATGAGCATATCAAACTCGCCGCCGCGCAGTCCGCGAATGATCTCGTTTCGTTCGATCGCGTCAATGTCCGAGTGCAGGTATTTGACGCGCAAACCGAGTTCTGCGTAGTGTTTTTGCAGCTCTTCGCTCATCTTTTTGGTCAGTGTCGTTACCAAAATCCGTTCGCCCCGCGCGATCGTGCGCTTTGCTTCGTCAAAGAGTGCAGCAACCTGATTTCCACTATCGTGAAGCTCAATGATCGGATCAAGCAAGCCCGTCGGACGCACAACCTGCTCCGCCACAACCGCGCTATGCTCCAGCTCCCACTCCGCAGGCGTTGCGCTGACAAAGAGGTAACGAGGCGCTTTGTTGATAAACTCGTCAAAGGTCAGCGGGCGGTTATCTAAAGCGCTTGGCAGACGAAAACCGTACTCAACGAGTACATCTTTGCGGCTGCGATCGCCCGCGAACATTCCGCGAAACTGCGGCAGGCTCACATGGGACTCATCGACGATGACGATATAGGGTTTCTCCATCGCCTCAAAGTAGTCCATCATTGTGTATGGCGCTTCGCCCGGCTCTTTGAGCGTAAAGTGGCGCGAGTAGTTTTCCACCCCTTTGCACGATCCTGTCGCTTTGAGCATTTCAAGATCAAACTCTACGCGCTGCTTGAGCCGCTGGTGTTCTACGATCTTGCCCGCGTGCTCCAGATCGCTTAGGCGCGTGTCAAGCTCCGCTTCGATCGTACTGATCGCGGTTTTGAGCCGTTCGGCGCTGACGGCAAAGTTGGTTGCGGCGTAGATCGTAATCTGCTCGCGCTGTTCTCCCATCTCGCCTGTGTAAGGGTTAAATAGCACGATCCGCTCCACCTCGTCGCCAAAAAACTCCACCCGCGCAGCGTCAAGTTCGGAGTAGCTTGGAAAGATGTCGATCGCCTCGCCTTGAACGCGCACCATACCGCGATCGAAGTAGGTGTCGTTTCGTTTGTAGCCCATATCGACAAGCCGTAGCAGCCATTCGCGGCGGTTGATCGTTTCGCCCACGCGCGCCGTGCTAACCATCTGTTTGTACTCATCGGGGCTGCCCAAACCGTAGTTTGCCGAGACGCTTGCCACCACGATCACATCTTTTGCATGCACCAAACTCGCCGTTGTCGATAGCCGCAATCTTTCTAATTCGTCGTTGATCGCAGAGTCTTTTTCGATAAACAGATCTTGGCGCGGCAGGTAGGCTTCGGGCTGATAGTAGTCGTAATAGCTGATGAAATACTCAACACGGTTGTGCGGAAAAAAGCTCTTGAACTCGTGGTAGAGCTGGGCGGCGAGCGTTTTGTTGTGCGTCATAATGAGCGCGGGCATTTGCAGCTTCTGGATCACGCTTGCAACCGTAAATGTCTTTCCGCTGCCCGTAACGCCCAAAAGTGTCTGGTAGCGGTTGCCTTGCGTGATTGAGTTTGCGAGTTTGTCGATCGCTTGAGGCTGATCGCCCGCCGCGCCGTAGCCGCTTTCTAGCTTGAACACAGATATTCCTTTGCAGTAGAGCTGGATTATCGCATAGTTGGTGTAAAATAGCGCGATGAAGTTAACAAATAGCGCACCTCGCGCAAGACACCATCGACGGGTTGTATTTTCTGCGGTATTGATCGCTATCGTGCTGATTGGCTACGGGCTACTTTTTGTCCAGCGTGAGACGGAGAAGTTGCAGGCGACGAACTTTTATATGCTCAACATCTACAGAAATTACACAGCGATGATGATTGCCGACCTTGATGATATGCTTATTCGCGTCGGACAGCCGATCTTTCATGCAGCGCCTAGCGAAAAGGTGATCATAGAGGAGATCGCTCACGGCAGATATGTCGATGATCCTCTGCTTCACGAGTATTTTGTGATCGATACAAACCTAGCGGCGATCATCACCAGCAACCCAAAGATTCCTATTTTGCCGCGTATCGCTCAGGATACCATTGTCTTTCCCACCAAAGCAAGCGGCAGCGTTGTCAGTACGCCGTTTCGCTGTGTGGAGCACAATGAAGATGTGATCGCCCTTACTCACGCCTTCTACGATGAGGACGGCGAGCTGCTTGGTTATGGCGTATTTTTGCTGGATTTGAAGATCATCAACGAACGCTTTCGCGCTTTTTCCGATTACGACATCAGCCACATTGTTTCGCTCTTTACCGCCAACGGACTGCTAATGGCGAGCAATGATCCGATCGATGAACTCATTGGCAGTATGTACCCTGCGTTTGCCGATATTCAGTTTCCCATCAAAGAGTCGCAACTTAACCGCATAATGCAAACGCTTGACGGCTCGTGGCAGCTCGTCTCGTTTGCGCCGACAAGCAGGTACAATCTGATCGTCTCAAGCGGCGTTCATTACATCAATATCTACAAACAGCTTGTCGGTGTTTTTATCTATCTGCTTATCGCGTTTATCGCGCTGATGGTGATCGCCTACCGCATATCCAAACGCACGCTCTCGTTTGAACTGGGCACGCAAGCCTCCAATCTACAAGCGCGTCTATCGCTTCAAGGTCAAGTGGAACAGGCGCTGATTGAGCGAATGGAAGCAGAAAAGCGCGAGCGCGAACACGAGAAAATGCTGATTCAACAGTCCAAAATGGCGGCAATGGGCGAGATGATTGGCGCGATCGCGCACCAGTGGCGGCAGCCGCTAAACTCAATCGGACTCTATGTACAAGATATTCTTGACGCTCACCGATTTGGCGAACTTGACGAAGCGTATATCAGCGATGTGGTCGAAAAGACGATGCAGCAGTTGCAGTTTATGTCCAACACAATCAACGATTTTCGCAACTTTTATAAACCCGACAAAATCATCGGCGAGTTTGACCTATCCAAAGTCGTGCAGGACGCGCTAAGGCTGGTTTCATTGCAGTTTCAAAACAACAGCATTGAAGTTAATTATGAAGTTCCAAGCGAGCCGCTCTGGTGCAAAGGGTACGAAAACGAGCTGGGGCAGGCGATACTCAATCTGCTCTCAAATGCAAAAGACGCACTGCTTGGCAGCGCTCGTGAAAATCGCAAGATCACGATTTTGCTCTCACGCGTTGGCAGCGAGGCGCGGCTAGAGATCGGAGACAACGGCGGCGGGATCGTGGAGGCGAATATCGATCGCATTTTTGAACCGTACTTCACGACAAAAGAGCAGGGCAAGGGTACGGGGATTGGGCTGTATATGTCAAAGATGATCGTCGAAGAGAGTATGCAAGGGCAGCTTAGCGCACGAAACATTCCCGGCGGCGCATGCTTTACGATCAACCTGCCGATCGTGCGTGAAGGCGTCGACGAGGCGGAAGCGAGCGAAGCAGAGTGAATACGGCGCAGTACCTAAACGCGCTGGATATTTTGGCGATCGAATATCCCAAATGGAACGCGCCCATCGTAACGCTGATCGCACAGCGCACAAACGATCCATATATGGTTTTGATCAGCACGATTTTGAGCCTGCGTACCAAAGATGAGACGACGGCTAAAAGCTCTCAGCGACTCTTTGCGCTTGCGCGAACGCCGCGCGAGATGGTTGCGTTATGCCCGGAGACGATCGAGGAGTTGATCTATCCCGTTGGGTTTTATCGCAACAAAGCGGCGCAGATTTTGGCGATCTCGCGGCGGCTGATCGATGAGTTTGACGGCGTTGTGCCAAACGATCTTGATACGCTAATGACCTTTAACGGAGTAGGGCGCAAAACGGCAAATCTCGTCTTGTCGCTTGGCTTTGGTCTGCCATCGGTTTGCGTTGATACCCATGTGCATCGTATCAGCAACCGCTTTGGTTTTGTCCGCACCAAAACGCCCGAAGAGACCGAGATGGCGATCCGCCGCAAGGTACAAATGGATCGTTGGAGCGGCATTAACGATCTGCTCGTTGCCTTTGGGCAGACGCTTTGCAAACCGATTTCACCGTTTTGTTCCGCCTGCTTTGTAGCGCACCTATGCAAGCGCGTTGGCGTTGAGAAAAGCAGATAGTCCAATCTTTAACCGTTTTTACTTTACAATCCGCGTCATTTTCAAAAAGGAAGCGTTGTGATCGCACAGTTGCAAAGACATAGAACTTTTATCGTTGTCGTTCTTGCCGTAACGGTTTTCGCCTTTGTAGGCGTTGGTTTTGTCGGTTGGGGGCAGTACAGCTACGGTTCAAAAGCCGGCGCTGTCGCGGTTGTGGGCAAAGAGAAGATCACGCTTGAGCAGTATCAGCTCGCCTTTTCTAACCTATACAACTTTTACAGCCAGTTTTCCGATCAGCCGCTGGATAAAGAGATGGAAACGGCGCTCCAGCAGACGACACTCAACACGCTGATCCAAGAGGCGCTGCTGATCAACTACGCGCACGATCTTGGCTTGCGCGTGCTTCCCGAAGAGGCTTCGCGCCGCATTATTTCAATGGAAGCGTTTCAAAAAGATGGCAAGTTTGACAAGCAGACATACCTCGCCGCGCTTGCCAACACACGCCGCGATGTCAGGAGCTTTGAAGCCGAGATCGTGCGTCAGATGTTGATCGAAAAACTTTCAGCCTACCTTCAGCCCGAAGTAACCAAAGTAGAAAAAGAGGCTCTTGGCGCGTCGATGTTCATTGCCGATCACTTGAACCTCAAGATCATCAAAGCTCCCAGCCAACTAAGCGTTAGCGAAGCCGAAGCGGTGGCGTACCACGAGGCAAACAAATTCAACTTTATGGGCGAACCCAAATACGATCTGGCGTATATCAAGATTTTATCGCGCGATCAGCAGGTTAGCGAAGAGGAAACGAGGGCGTATTACGAACGAAACAAGAACGATTTTGTCGGCGCAAACGGCGAAATTGCCGCTTACGAGAGCGTAACCTTGCAGGTGAGCGAGGGGGCGAAGTTCGCTAAATCGCGCAGCGAAGCTCTGCGCACGAAAGTTGCTTGGCGCGATGGTGCGCTCACGCCGCAGAACGCGACCAATCTTACGCTCACCAACGACATTTTGCCGCTTGAGGTGATGCAGGCGCTTGAAGATAGTCAGAGTATGGAGATTAGTAATCCAATCGAGATCGAAGGCGGTTTTGCCCTTGCGCAGATCATCAAGCGATCGAACAGCGAACCGCTAAGCTTTACAGAGGCGCGAGCGGCGGTTACGGAGGCTGTGCGAGGGCAGAAGAGGGCAGAGTATCTCAAAAGCGAGAGCGCGAAGCAGCTTAACGGTTTTAAATCCGAACAGAGCGTGATCGTTAGACGCGCAGATACCGATCTCGTCAAAAACTTAAATGAAGACGAAGCGGGCATCGTGCTTGAGCAGATATTTGATAGCACGAGCGCACTGGGCACGGTTCTTTTGGAAGATAAAGCGGTTTTGTATCGTATTGTGGAACAGAAGTTGTTTGATGAAAGCAAACTTCGTGAAGCGGACGGAATGCTTGGCGAGAACATCGGCAGGCTGAAACTTGGGCAGATCCGTCAGGGGCTACTCCAAGCGCTCCAGAGCCGTTATCCGATCACACTAAACTAAAGGTTATAAGTTGTCTGAGATATTGGCGATCGACATCGGTTCAAGCAAGATATGCGCGTTAATTGCTAAACTTGAAAACGGATCGCTCACGATCGTAGGAAGCGGCGTAGCGCGATCGCAGGGGCTGAAAAAAGGCGCGATCGTCAATATCGAAAATGTCGCAAAGGCGATCAAAAGCGCACATACCGATGCCTGCTCGCAGGCGGGAATTGAGATTGCGCGCGCCATCGTGTCGATCAACGGCGCGTATGTCAATAGCGTTGATAGCCACGGTTTAGCGAGTATCCCCACCAAAGAGATTATGCTAAAAGACATCAACCGCGCAATGGAAAACGCGATCTACCACGCTAGTATCCTGCCCGATTACGAGATTGTCCATGCCCTGCCGTTTGACTTCAAAGTCGATGATCAGACCGGTGTGCAAGACCCTGTCGGTATGAGCGCGTCGCGGCTGGAGATGAGCGTGCATATCATCATCGCTCAAAAAAGTGCGCTTGAAAACCTACGAAAAGCGCTTGACGCGGCAGGAATTACGATCGCAAACATCGTGCTCTGCGGCTACGCTTCGGCGCTTGCGATTTTGAGCGACGACGAAAAAGAGCGGGGCGCGTGCGTGATTGACATTGGCGGCGCGACGAGTAATCTCTTGATCTACTCATCGGGTGCGCCGCGATACAACGATGTTTTTGCGGTTGGTGGTAGCAACATCACCGCCGATCTTGCCTACGGCGTGCATACGACTTTAACCGCCGCAGAGCGAATCAAGATCGAACACGGATCGCTTACGGCGCAGAGTAACGGCACGATCGAAGTTCCGGCAACCGACAACGAAGGCGCTACTCGTCCCGCTTCGCTTGATGTGATGAGCAAAGTGATTGCCGCACGGATCGAAGAGACGCTTTTGGTGCTTGCGGGGCAGTTGGACAAAAGTCAGATGAAAAAGAGCATGGGCGCAGGGATTGTACTCACGGGCGGCGCGTCCAAGCACGAGGGGCTTGCCGAGCTTGCCTCGCCCATTTTCAACAACGCTTCGGTGCGGATCGCACGAGCCAAAACGATCAACGGTTCGGGCGAAGCTCTGCGCGATCCTGTCTATGCGGCGGCGCTTGGGCTGCTACGATACGCGGCGGGCGAAGCGACGCTTTACGAACGAGACAGCGCTTGCAACCTGCGCGTCAAAACTCCGAGCGTTGTTGCAAACGCCACAAAAGGTGGTAATTTTGCAGAAAACGAACCTTTGCAAGAGAAAGAAAAACCAAATTTAACCGATATTACTTCGATACCAAACCCAGAACCTGTCAGCCCATTTGGAAAGCTAAGGCAGTTCTGGGAGTGGCTTTCCAAGATTTTCTAGTCAAAGGCTGAAGCAATGAATAACCTATTTACTGTTGAAGAGAGTATGCACAAGAGTATGGTCAATATCAAGGTCATTGGCGTTGGCGGCGGCGGTAGCAATATGGTTGATAATATGGTTCGTGAGGGGCTAAAAGGCATTGATGTTATCGCCGCTAACACCGACGCGCAACACCTTGCCCTGTCGCTCGCGGGTAAAAAATTACAGCTTGGCGAAAAGCTCACTCGCGGACTTGGCGCGGGTATGAAGCCCGATGTGGGCAAAGAGGCGGCGGAGGAGAGCTACGAGGAGATCCGCGAAGCGCTCAAAGGCGCAAACATCGTTTTTGTCGTCGCGGGGCTTGGCGGCGGCACGGGTACAGGCGCGTCCAGCGTTGTTGCGCGAGCGGCAAAAGAGAATGAATCGCTGACGATCGCTGTCTGCACAATGCCGTTTTTGGTTGAGATGCGAAAGCGCACAAAGCTGGCGCAGATTGGTTTTGAGGCGCTAAAACAGGAGTGCGACTCGGTTGTGCTGATCCACAATGAAAAGTTGCTATCGGTGATCGGCAAAGACCTTGGGATCGCGCAGAGCTTTTTGATGGTTGATTCTGTGCTTACTCGCGCAGTTCGCGGAATCAGCTCTATCGTCCTACCGACCGGTTTGTCGGGGATCAAAACCGACTTCAACGACCTCAAAACCGTGATGGAGCACAAAGGTACGGCGCTAATGGGTATGGGACACGCCAAAGGTGCAGACGCCGCCTACAACGCGCTCAAAGAGGCGATCGAATCACCGCTTGTGGAAAATCTGTCGATGAAGGGATCGCTGGGTGTTTTGATCAACTTCCAGATTCACTCCAGCTATTCGCTTATCCTGATTAACCGCGCTATGCAACAGATCGAAGAGGATGCAGACGACGAAGCCGATGTGATCTTTGGAACATCTGTCGATGATTCGCTTGAGCCTGACGAAGCCCATGTAACGATCATCGCAACTGGCTTTGAACGCCAAGCGGTCAATACCGTGCCAACACCCGCTGAAGTACAGTCGATCAAACAGCAGCCGATCGTCCGTCCGCTTCGCGCGGCAAACGGCGGTTTTTTCGGCGCTGATGTCGATTTTGAAGTACCAACTTTCGTCCGCCAACAACTAGACTGATCGCTAAGGGCGATCGGCGTTCAATCCGCTCCATAGATAAACCGATACTTCAGATTATTATTTTCATCATAGACAGCTAGTATGCGGTTAGGTAAGCCGTAGATACTTTTCAACGATTACTACATTGATCGGCTTTGCTGTTCTCTGGTTGCTGGCAATTAAATGATATGGGATTTTACTCATTGATGACCATGTTTTATTTTATTGAGCAGAGAGCAAGAAAGAAAATGCACGCAAGCGATAATTGCGGCTGGAATAAACAAAATTATGCAGCAAATATACAATAAACCATTCCCTATTGTCGAGACAAATTTTGAACCACTATTGTTGTTGCGGCTTTTTGCGCGTTTGGTTGTGGTAGTAATTTTTCCTATATTACACGATTGATCAATGTCCATATCATTTGTAAAGCCAACATGTAAAAGCTCAAAGGTCTGAATATCAAGTGCTTCAATCTTTAGGCGAACTGCTTGCCCATTTGCATCGGTAACGGAAGCATTTTCATCTGAATCTTCGGTATCAAACCATTCTAAATCACACACCATTTCATCTTCGTTGTTAAAAATATGCACATCACCATCTTCATGATAAACAACCTTAATAGGGAAAGTGGGTTTTGTATTCATATAGTTAGCCTCAATTATATGGTCTATGTCTTCTTATTTTGACTATTTGTGCTACCTGATCATCGTATTGATATTGCTCCACAACCACACTATTTTTGCTGGTTTTTATCAGCATTCCAAGTTTGATCGTATTCATAGGAGTATGTCTGCACTCCCTTAACGCCAAAGCATGACAATGCAATGCCAAAGATTAGATAAGCGATATATGACAGCTTTACTTTCTGCTTCCACTGTAACATAAGATCGTCATATATTTTCCTGCTGGAAAATAACCAAATACTCAAAAACATCATTGAAAAAATCATACTAAGCAAAAGCGCAAATTCATCTGCCGCATAATATACTACGAAAAATACCAATACCGCACAATAAACCGCACACACCCTTATTATTATTTCAAGCATTTTCATTTTTAACTATTTTCATTGCTCTGTCAAAATCCGATTCAAAAAGGCGGTCTTGAATGGGGCGGTACTTTTCAAACTCGTTTTCAGCGTGTTGTTTGGCAAGTTCAGCAGTTATTTTGCCCGCATTTTGCAATAAATCTTTTCCGTCTGTGGCAGTTACCGAGAAATCCTCGGTAACTGAATCGGCATTTAATTCTGCACCATTAAAAATGTTTTTTAAGTGTAGCCCGATATTGTCGATCGAAGTTTCAAACAGCAAACCCATATTTTTTTGCGACAGCCAAATAGTGCCGTCTTGTACACGCACCTCTACGCCATCACCCTTAGACTGATATGCAAAAGTTAAAAACTCTGCTGTGCTATTGCGAATTTGCAATTTATTGTTATTCTTATTTTGTTTATTCATCGTTTAATATCACTTGTCCGTAAGCTAAAGCATACAACGGTTAATAGAGTACATCTGCGGGACATACTGCACTTGTCCCGCAGGGACAACACTTTATTAACCGTATGCTTTAGCTTACGGTATGGCAAATTGCCGCTCAACCCAAAGTCCCGCAGGGACGACACTTGACTATCTACTCCAATCGCGTTCATCGAAATCCAATCCCATTTCTTTAATAAATGCAATATATTCATCTTTAAATGTTACTTTTGTATGGTGTTCCTGCTGATTGATGATATAGTTGATTATCTTTTGTGTATCTTCCGTGCTTTTTGATAATGCCGCATATCCTTCGCCCCACGCTACAAAACGCTCAAAGCCATCTTGTATTTTTATGATTTTACTCGAAGAACCTTTTAACGTTTGCATAAAATCTGACAAAGAGATTGTGGCTGGCATAGTAAAAAGCAAATGAATGTGATCAGGCATTGAATTGATACGATACAGATAGCCACCTTTGTTTTTTATTATTCCCCACATTTCCTGATATAGAAACTTTACTCTATCGTCTGTTGGTAGAGTTTGTTCGCTTGCTTTTGTGCGAATGACTGCGTGTATAAGAATATTGGTATAACTCATAATTTTATCACATTAAGTGTCGTCCCTGCGGGACTTTGGTTTGTGCGTGTTTGCCTTGTCCGTAAGCTGAAGCATACGGTTAATAAAGTATCGTCCCTGCGGGACTGCCAAGATGATTTTATGCTATCTATAGCATTCATAATAAACCTTCCTTCTTAGGAAACAACTGCTGCATTAAGCCTTTTTTATGTGTTTTGAGAGTTTTAACTATTTTCATTTATTCAACAATTCGATGTGGTGCAAAATAAGCGGCAATTTGGATAAAGATCGCCTGTTATGAAATAACATATATTTAATAAAGTCATACAAAAAGCTCCTATAATTGCCATTATTAAGCCAAACAATAGAAACAACACATATCCATGTTCACTTGGGTGCTCCGAAGTGTTATATAATTTTCTATTCCACACAAAAGCCATAAAGACAAAAGCACCTAACATAAATAATGCGATACCTAATCCACCGTCAGCACCAGGAGCTGTTTCAAAAAGAGCAAACATAAATCCTAGTACACCTGCATATAGACAGATTAGTATATGGGCTTTTTCCAATATAGGTGCTATTTTCATAGTGCAATCCTTATTGATTGATTGTCTAACTGATCGTCTAATTCGGCATCGCAAGCAAGAAGAAAGAGGGAGAGAAAGGCGAGAAAAACTGCTCTTACACAACACTGCCGATTATGCCTACGGTTTAATTGGGAGGCGAAATTAGAGCAAAGATAGGCTTAAAAGCGGGTTTGGGGCGGGGTTAGCGCTCACAAGATCAGCATTGCGTCGCCGTAGCTGTAAAAGCGATAGTTGTTTGCGATCGCTTCGTTGTAGAGAGATTTTGTCTGTTCCAAGCCCACGAACGAGGCGACAAGCATTAAAAGCGTCGAACGCGGCAGATGAAAGTTGGTCAGCAGCGCACCTACTCGCAAGGGCAAGTTTGCAGGGTGCAAAAACAGATCGCACTCGCCGTTAAGCCGCCCGCTTCTTGCGTAGTACTCAACGGCGCGGCAGGCGGTTGTGCCGATCGCGCATAGCGGCGTTTTAGAGTCGATCAGCCTCGCCGCCTCGCCGCCGATCTGGTAGTGTTCGCTGTGGATATGATGATCGCGAATGTCCGCCGTCTCAACGCTCTTGAATGTTCCCAGCCCGATATGCAGCGTTACTTCGGCGATTTTGTGGCGCGATCCAAGCTCTTGCAAAAGCGGCTTGTCAAAGTGCAACGAGGCGGTCGGCGCGGCAACGCTTCCAATCTCGCTCGCAAAACAGCTCTGATACCTCGCTACATCTTCGCTCGTTGCGCTCCGTTTGATGTATGGCGGCAGCGGCACCAAGCCGATTTTGTCGCTAATCTCAAGCAGCCTCGCAAAGTCGATCGGCTCGCCGCGCTCGTAAAAACACACCAAGCGATCGCCGTTTGAGTGCGTTTCGATCACCTCCGCGCTTAAATCCTCCGCAAAAACAAGCTGCGTACCAACGCGCACTTTCGCTCTGATCTGCGCCAAAACACCGCCCGCAAACTCACGAATGATCAACAGTTCAGCCGCGCCGCCGCTTCTTTTCTTGCCGAGCAGCCGCGCTTTGAATACCCGCGTATTGTTGATGATGATCGCCATCTGCTGCGGCAGAAACTGCGGCAGATCGGCGACTGATCCGTGTGTGATTGTCCCGCTTGCGCGATCAAAGACTAGCAACTTTGCCGAGCTACGCGGATTTGACGGCAGGGAGGCTATGCGATCGGCGGGCAGATCGTAGTCGTAATCGGCGAGCGCAAAACTCAAGAATCGGTCTCTTTGACGCTTTCGCTCTCTTTTGGGGCGGGGTTGATCATCCGCACAATGAGGATCGAAAGACCGTAGAGAACAATGAGCGGAACTGCCATCATAAACTGCGTGAGTACATCCGGCGGCGTGAGGATCGCCGCAAAGATAAAGATAAGTACAACGGCGTAGCGAAAAAACGAGATTAGCGATCGATCGTCAATGAGTCCAATTTTCGCCAGAAAAAAGCAGAAAACGGGCAGTTCAAAACTCACGCCAAAACCGAAGATGAGTTTAAGAAAAAAGCTCAAATACTCGCCCATGCTGATCATTGCAGTCGCTTCGCTCGCGCCGAAATTGACCAGATAGGCAAAGCCGTAGGGAAAAACGATGTAGTAGGCAAACGCCGCTCCAATGAGAAACATAATTGTCGTTGCCAGTACAAACGGCACAGCAAAGCGCTTTTCGTTTGCATACAAACCCGGCGCTACAAATGCCCAGATCTGGTAGAAGATGACGGGCAGGCTTACGAAGAGCGCAGCGAAAAAAGCGGCGATCACCGCGACAAAAAACTGTTCGCCCATTTTGTAGGCGATCACCTGTCCGCCGTTGTCTAGCGCGTCGTTTAATGGCAGCAAAATCCAGTGCAAGATCGGCTCCCAAAAGGCAAAACAGGTGAAAAAGGCGACAAGCAAGACGGCAACGATCTTGATAAGACGACTGCGAAGTTCGATGATGTGCGGCTTCAGATCTTCTAGCATTATGAACCTTTAATTTCGCCGTCAATTTTTTTGGCATTGCCAGAGAGATCGGCGAAGAGATCGCGCACCTCGCGGCTTGATTCCTCCAATTTTGGCATCTCCAGCGCACTCTGTGTCTCGTCGGAGAGTTTGTTTTTGTACTGAAGTACATCGCTTTTGAGTTCGGCGAGATTCATCTCCGAATCCAGCGTTGTTTTCGCTTCAGTCAGATGTTTTTTGATGGTACGAAAGAACTTTGCCGTCTCGATCATTGCGCTTGGCAGCTTGTCGGGACCCAAGAAAATCACCGCTATTACTGCGATCAATAGTACCTCGCTAAGCCCCATCCCAAACATAGATTATCCTTTTTGTGAGCGGATTTTATAGAAAATGGCTTGATGTGCGAGCGGCTATAATATCCATCTAGTCAAAGGAGTCTCAAGAATGGGCTTAACGATCACCGAAAAGATATTTTCCGATCATAACCAAAGCGAGGCGAGGGCGGGCGAGATTGTCCGCGTCAGCGTGGATATGACGATCGGCAACGACATTACAACGCCGCTTAGTATTCGCGCTTTTGAGGGCGCGGGCGCAACGGCTCTTGCCAACCCCGAAGGGTTTGCGATCTGCATGGATCACTTTATCCCCGCCAAAGATATTAGTTCCGCCAACCAAGCGCGAATCAGCCGCAACTTTGCCGCAAAGCACAATCTGCCCTATTTTTTCGACGAAAAAGAGATGGGGATCGAACACGCGATTTTGCCCGAAAAGGGGCTGATCTCACCCGGTGATGTGATCATCGGCGCGGATTCGCACACCTGCACGCACGGTGCGCTTGGAGCGTTTGCGACAGGTATGGGTTCGACCGATCTCGCCTTCACGATGATGACGGGCAAAAACTGGTTCAAGATACCCAGTTCGATCAGGGTTGAACTGACGGGCAAACCTGCCAAGCACATCTACGGCAAGGATCTGATCTTGGAGGTGATCTCGCGGCTGGGGGTCAGCGGCGCAGCCTACAAGACACTTGAGTTCTGCGGCAGCGCGCTAGAACACCTGAATATGGACGATCGCTTTAGCCTTTGCAATATGGCGATCGAGGCGGGCGCAAAGAGCGGGATTGTTGCGCACGATCAGATAACGGCGGAGTTTTTGCGCCACGCGCCGCCCAAGCGAAAGCCGCGTATCTTCGCTTCCGATGCAGACGCTGAGTACGACGCATGGCTTATCATCGACACGGCGGCGATGGAGCCGATCGTCGCCTTTCCGTTCCTGCCCGAAAACAAGCACACGATCAGCGATGCCGCGCGGCAGGCGATTGGGATCGATCAGGTCTTTATCGGCAGTTGCACCAACGGCAGACTGGGCGATCTGCGTATTGCCGCCGCGATCCTCAAAGGGCGCAAAGTGGCAAAACGCACGAGGCTGATCATCACTCCCGCAACGCAGAAAATCGCTCTGGCGGCGCAGCGCGAAGGGCTGTACGAGATCTTTGCCGAAGCGGGCGCAACGGTGAGCAACCCAACCTGCGGCGCGTGTTTGGGAGGGTATATGGGCATTTTGGGCGATGGCGAAAAGTGCGTGAGCACCAGCAACCGCAACTTCGTTGGACGAATGGGCGCAAAGAGCAGCGAACTCTACCTTGCCAACACCGCCGTTGCCGCAGCAAGTGCGATCGCGGGCGAAATAGCCGATCCAAGAAGCGTTGATTATGTTTGAAACAAGGAGTATCTAATCATGAGCGATCAAGACATAGCTTCGATCATCAAATCGCTTCGCGTTCTGTATGTCGATGACGATCGCACAATTTTGGACGCTATTCAAAATCCGCTTAGCCGCCGCGTTGCCGAGCTTTATATGGCGACAAATGGCAAAGAGGGGCTGCACATTTTCGATCTGTACAAACCGGATATTGTCATTACCGATATTCGTCTGCCGATGATGGACGGGCTTGAGATGGCGCGGGAGATCCGCCGCGAAAATCCGCATACGCCGATCGTCGTTGTCTCCTCCTTTAGCGAGACCGATTACTTTGTCCGCGCGCTCGATCTGGGCGTCTCGCAGTATCTGTTTAAGCCGATCGAGTTTGACAAGCTGATGACCGCGCTGATTCGCTGCGTACGATCAATGCTGCTAGAAAACGCGCTTGTCGCCAAAAACAGCGAGTTAATCACAAGCAACAAATTTCTAGCCGAGTACAAAACCGCGATGGATATCAGCATGATCGTCTCGCGCAGCGATGCCAACGGGCTGATCACAGAGGTCAATGACGCCTTTTGTATGGCGACAGGTTACGATCGCAAAGAGCTGATCGGTCAAACCTACCAGCTCATCGCCCACCCCAAAGAGGATCGCGAAGTCAAAGAGAGGATCGATTACGCGCTCAAAAACCGTTCGATCTTTCGCGGGCAGATTCGCAATCGGCGCAAAGACACCCATTCGCTCTACTGCGATCTGACGATTGTCCCCATTTTGGACGAAAGCGGCGCGATTGTGGAGGTCATCGATCTGCGTCAGGATATTACGCAGCTTATGAATCGTATCTACACCGATCCGCTCACGGGCTATCCCAACCGTTTCGCCGCCGTTCGCGATGTCGAGCTTGCCTCGCAGCCGCTGCTGGCGATCTTCAACATCATCGGCTTTGGCGATGTCAATGATTTTTACGGCGATCATATCGGCGATGAGATTTTGATCTGGGTAACAAAATTGCTAAGAGGCATACTAAAAGATCGCGCTATGGGCGCAAGCGTCTATAAGATTGCGGGCGATCGTTTCGCCGTACTGCTAAACGATTTGAGCGTATGCGACAACGGGGTGCGGCAGTTTGTCGTTTCGCTGATCGCGCAGCTTGAAGATCAGACCTTTTCGTATGACGGCGTGGAGATTTCGCTGGTCTATTCCGCAGGCTACGCCACCACAAAAAACAACGCATTTGCCAAAGCCGATCAAGCTCTGCGGGCGGCAAAGCGGAGAAACCAAACGGTGGTTTGCTACGAACAGATGGAGAATGTCAAATCCGCTTACGATCACAATATAAGCTGGACGAAGCAGATTAGAAGCGCGATCGCAAACGACCGCATTACCCCTTGGTTTCAGCCGGTTATCGATCGTCAAACGGGCGCGGTTGTGCAGTACGAATGCCTAATGCGTCTCGTCAATGACGATGGCACAATCGCCTTGCCTGCGGAGTTTTTGGAGATCGCCTACAAAGCGCGGCTCAACCAGCAGATCACACGCGCAATGATCCGAAAATCGTGCGATTATTTTGCCGATCGGATCGATGATTTTAGTATCAACTTCACGATCAGCGAGATTCAAAGCCGCGAAACGGTTGCGTTTCTCAAAGAGGAGCTGGAGCGCACGGACACGGCAAACCGATTTATCATTGAGCTGATCAATATCGATGCGATCATGACGGAGCAGCTTTCAACCGTCGATAGTTTCGTTGAAGATATGCGGCTTTTGGGTTGCAGAGTCTCGATCGACAACTTCGGTTCGGGCGGATCGAACTTTGAGTTTTTGCACCGTTACAAAGCCGATTTTCTGAAAATCGACGGCACGATCATCTCGAAGATCGACAGCGATCGTGCTTCGCTGGTCATTGCCGAAACGGTTGCGTTTTACGCGAAAAAACTGGGGATCAAAGTGATCGCGCAGCATGTGCACTCCGAGCAGATCAGCGCCATTTTGGGTCGTTTTGAGATCGGTTATTCGCAGGGATTTTTGTACGCTAAACCCTCCGCACAGGTCGTTTAGTGATACTAGCGATCGAATCAAGCTGCGACGATAGCGCGGTTGCGATCATCGAGATCGCAAGCTACAAGATCGCGCTGGAGGCACGCGAGTCGCAAAATGACGCGCATAACGCTTACGGCGGCGTTGTGCCTGAACTTGCCGCACGGCTTCACGCCGAAAATCTGCCAAAACTTTTGGAGCTTGCCGCGCCGTACTTTGGCAGGCTAAAAGCGATCGCCGTTACCAACCGTCCGGGTCTGACGGTTGCGCTTGCCGGCGGGGTTGTGATGGCGCAGGCGCTATCGTTAGCGCTGAAACTGCCGATCATCTGCATTCACCACATCGCGGGTCATCTGTATTCGCTTTTTATTGAGAGCGAGGCGCGTTTTCCGCTCTCGGCGCTGATGGTTAGCGGCGGGCATACGCTTTTGATCGACGCGGACAAAAACGGGCGGCTAAGGCAGGTTGCCGCGAGTTTGGACGACGCGCTTGGCGAGGCGTTTGACAAGTGCGCAAAGCTGCTTGGTTTGGGCTATCCGGGCGGCGCGGCGTTGGAAAAATTGGCAGGGCAGGGCGATGAAAACCGTTTCGATTTTCCGATCCCTCTGCGCGGCGACGATCGCTTGGCGTTTAGCTATTCGGGGCTGAAAAACAGCGTTCGCCTCGCCTGCGAAAAAGCGGCGACAGACGGCGCGATCGACGAAAAAACGCGAGCCGATATTGCCGCGTCGTTTCAAAAGGCGGCGGTTGCACATCTGTTGCGCGTTACCGATCGTTTTGTCATGCGTGCGCGACCGCAGAGGCTGGGGCTAATCGGCGGCGTGAGCGCGAACGAGTATCTGCGAAGCCGCTTCGCTTCGCTCTGTACGCGGCACGGTATTGAACCGCTGTTTGCGCCGCTAAGTTTCTGCGGCGATAATGCGGCGATGATCGCACGAGCGGCAGTCGTGCAGTTTCACGCGGGCGCGTTTGCCGAGCCTAGCGAAATCAAAATTGTTTCACGAGAGAGATTGGAGTAACGATGAGGTATATGTTTGTTTTTGTAGCTTTGATGATCGCGGCAAACGCCCAGATGGTCAATGCGATCGCCGCTGTGGTTATGGGCGAGCCGATCACCACTTACGATGTTGAGAGTTACGCGCAAGCCCAAAAGATAGGCAAAAAAGAGGCGTTTGAACGGCTGATTGATGATCGGCTCAAGCAGGCGAAGGTCAAAGAGCTTGGATTGACGGTTGGCGAAGATGAGATCGATTCGCGCATTGAGCAGATCGCAAAGCGCAACAACATTGAGAGCAAAACGCTACGCGAGATGATCGTGGCGCGTGGTATGGAGTGGAGTTCGTATCGTAGCAACGCAAAAGAGGCGATTTTGAACGAAAAACTCTCGTCAGCGGTGATGAGCAGCGAGTTTATCCCCGTTAGCGAGGAGGAGATGGATCGGTACTATAAGGCGAATCGATCGAAATTCACGCAGCCTAGCGAGATCGTGGTCATTCAGTACGCTTCGCGCAACGAAAAGTCGCTTCGTGAGGCGGTGCGAAATCCGATGATCAGCGATCCAAACATCGCCACGACGACGCAGGTTTTGCAGGCAAAGGAGCTAAACGCAAATCTCTACGCCGTGCTAACGCAGACGCCGATCGGCGGTTTTACTCCGATTTTTCCTGCCGGCGATCGGCTTGTGGCGCTGCTGGTACGCGAAAAGCGTGGCGCAATACCCGTCAGTTTCGAGAGCGCCAAAAACGAGATCGCGCAGATTTTGCGGACACAATTTGAAGAGCGGTCGATCGAAAACTACTTTGCCAAAACACGGGCAAAAGCGGACATTACCATACTTCGTCCTGTTTTGTAGCTAATTAGCGTTAATAATTTTCGTAATACGATTTTTTGGAAGTTAAGCAGTTTTTCAGCATTGATCGTGCAGTATTACTACTCAACATTTCTTCATAAGGACATACGATGAGCTTCAAAACCTCAATGCTACAAGCCGCGATCGCAACTCTGATCGCCACTACTTCGCTTAACGCACACTTTCAGGTCGTGCTGACCGACAAAACGGTGATCGAGGCGGCAAACGACGCGAAGATCGCAATTCGCTACGAGTTTTTGCACCCGTTTGAAAAAAACTATATGCAGATGGCAAAGCCGCAGGAGGTGGGCGTTTTTGCAAACGGCAAGCGCACCAAGATCGATGTAACGGCGAAAAAACAGGAGGGATTTACCGTTTATAGTGGCGCATACACTGTCAAAGAGCCGAGCGTCTATCAGTTCTATGTCGATCCCGCGCCCTATTTCGAGCCAAGCGAGCAGAAGTTTATCCGCCATCAGACTAAGACGATCGTCGATGCGTTCGGAGCGGGCGAGGGCTGGGACGAGCCTGTGGGTTTGAAAGCCGAGATCGTGCCGCTGGCGCGCCCATACTCGATTATCGCGGGCGGACTTTTTAGCGGCGTGGTTCTCTACAAGGGCAAACCTGTGGCGGACGCGACGATCGAAATTGAGTACTACAACGATCGCGGACTGAAAGCGCCAAACGAGATGACGGTTACGCTGGCTACTAAAGCCGATTCAAACGGCGTTTTTCATGTCGCGTTGCCGCTGGAAGGTTGGTGGGGTTTTGCTGCTTTGATCGACGATGATGAGACGATCGTCAAGGACGGCAAAAAATACCCGATTGAGCTTGGAGCGGTACTCTGGCTCAAAACCGTAAGCTACCGATAATGCATATCGCGGAGGGATTTTTGCGCCCGGAGATTTTGATCGCAGGCGGCGTAGTCGGCGGCGCGTTCGCGGCGTATGCGTTCAAAACGGTTGAAAACGAGGAGCTGCCAAAAGTGGCGGCGTGTAGTGCGCTCTTTTTTCTCGCGTCCTTTGTGCATATTTCGATCGGCATTAGTTCGGTACATCTGATCTTAAGCGGGATCGTTGGAGCGCTTCTGGGTGTGCGGGCGTTTGTGGCGATCGGCACGGCGCTGCTACTGCAAGGGCTGCTCTTTGGTTTTGGCGGGATCACAACGCTTGGGATCAATCTCTGCATTCTCGCGCTGCCCGCGCTTCTTGCCCGTGCGCTCTTTGTGGTGCGCCTAAAAAGCGCAGTTTTGACGCGGATTAACTGGTTTTTGATTGGCTTTCTGCCGATCGCGCTTGGGACGATTCTGCTTGCTTTGGCGCTGGCGATCAACGGCGAAGGGTTTTGGCTGGCGGCTGAGGCGGCGTTTGTGGCGCATATACCGATTATGTTTTTGGAAGGGGTCATCACCCTGCTTGCGTTTGGGTTTTTACAGCGGGTTAGACCTGAACTCCTAAAGGTTGAGCGATGAGGTTTTTGCTGCTGCTCGTCCTTGTCGCATCCGCGCTTGAGGCGCACAAACTTAGCCTCTTTGTTACCGACGAAGACGGTACGCTCTTTGTCCGCAGCTACTTCACCCGCTCCGCGCCCTGCCGCGAATGCGCCGTAACGATCGCAAGCGTAGATGGTGCAACGCTGCACGAACTGAAAACGGACGAAAACGGCGCGGCTTCGATCGCCGTGAGCGCGTTGGAGGTTGTCGTCTCTGTTGATGGCGGATCGGGACACTTTGCCAAGCAGGAGTACACGCTAAGCGATCGCGGCGCAAAAGCTGAAGAGCCAAATGAGCATAGACTGGTTAAGATTCTCTCGGCGCTTGCCCTGATCGCGCTTTTCTTTTGGGGTTTTTCATTTAGCAAGCGATACAGTCGTAACCGTGAGGATCATTTTGGCGCTAACGCTTAGTCTCAACCCCGCCGCAAAACTGCTGGCGATCGCCTCGTACAGCGTGGCGGTTGCGCCCGCGACTACGCTTGCGCTGCCAATGCTTGCGCTGCCGATCGCGCTTTTGGCGTTCGCCGATCTGCGGCTGGTGTTTAGAAGGCTTTTGACTCTTAATCTTTTTATCTTAATCGTCGTTGCAAGTCTTTTGTACGCAGGCGATCGCCACTTGGCGCTGGTGGTTTTTGTGCGCTCAAACCTTGTACTGATCGTGCTTCTTTCGCTCTTTGCCGCCGCCGATTCGTTCGAGATCGCCTCCGCCTTTGCGCGGCTCGGCGCACCAAAAAAACTGGTTTCGCAGCTCTTTTTTTCCGCAAAGATCGCGCTTTTGATCCGCGCCGAGTTCGCCCATTTTCGCCGTGCGCTCTACCTGCGCGGCTGGCGGCTTCACGCGGATATGGAAAGTTACCGCCTGATCGCAGGGTTTGTAGGAATGCTTGTGATCAAATCGATGGCGCGCGCGGAGGCGCTGGGTAAGAGTATGCGGCTGCGCGGTTTTCGCGGCGAAATCTACACGACAGGTTCTCGTTCGCCATTTGTTTGTACCGATTTTGTCGTTCTATTTACTGCGCTTTTTGCGTTAGCGCCGATCGGAGCGTTTGTGTGAGCTGTTCGTTAAAACTCGCAGCGCTTTCGTTTGCCTACGGCGATCGCGAGGTGTGGAGCGGCGTAGATCTGAGCGTTGGACACAAGGAAAAAGTTGCGATCATCGGCGCAAACGGCTGTGGCAAAACGACGATTTTGGAGTGCATAGCGGGGCTGGCAAAACCGTTAAGTGGGCAGATCGAACTCTTTCATAAACCGATGATCAGCCGTGCGGATTTTGAAGCGGCTCTTAGGCAAATTGGTTATCTGCTCCAAGACGCGGACGATCATTTTTTGTGTCCGATCGTCGAAGACGATGTGGCGTTTAGTCTGCTTGCAAATGGTATCAGCCGCGATGAAGCGCACGAAAAAACCGAGCGGATTTTGCGCGAACTAGGGATCGACGCATTGGCAAAAAAAGTGGTTTATAACCTATCCGGCGGTGAGAAAAAGTTGGTTGCGCTTGCAGGAGTACTGATCAAAGAGCCGAGTTTATTGCTCTTGGACGAGCCGACAAACGCGCTTGATTACTCCTATCAGTTAAGACTTGCCGAGATTTTGTCCGCGCTTGAACAGAGCATTGTCATCGTCTCGCACAATCAAGAGTTTATTGAGCGGATCGTGGGTAAAATCTACCTGTTGGAACGAGGCGTTTTGACGCTTGCGGCGGATCTAAAACGCGAGATTTTGCACTCGCACGATGAACTGCCGCCGCATACGCACCCGCACACCCATTAAACAAAAAAGGAGACAAGATGAGATTGGTTTTTTCTTTTGCGGTAGTTTTGGCATGTCTATATGCCGCGCCCGATTCTAGCCAGATCGATCGCGAACAATCGTATCCGAAAGATGTAACCGCTTTCGTAGAACAAGCGAACGACTGCGAACACTGGATGGGCGAAGAGCCGTATGACGAGGAGCGTTTGAACGAAATTATTGTCGCAGTTGAAAAGCTGTGCGAACCGCTACCGAAACTTTATACTGCGTTAAAAGATCGATACAAAAATGACAAAACAATCGGCGATCTGTTGGCGAAATACAATGGATTTATTGACAATATTGAACTTAGTCTGTCGGGTTTGGAGTATGACTAAACTGCGAGGGCTATATGCGATTAGCGATGAGTTATTAACGCCAGACGATCGCCTGTTGGATATGGCTCAATGCGCTCTAAAAGGTGGCGCAACGATCTTTCAACTGCGACACAAAAGCAAGGCTGACGATGAGTTATTGCAAGCCGCCTTCGCCCTGAAAGAGCTGTGCAATTTTCATAATGCGCTATTTATTATTAACGATCGCATAGAGTTAGCAAAACAGTGCAATGCCGATGGTGTGCATATAGGAAAAGATGACAGATCGTTGCAAGCCGCCCGCGAGTTTTTAGGCGCAAAAGCTCTGATCGGCGTATCGTGTTACGGCGATCAAACCGTTGCGGAACAAATGCAGAAAAACGGCGCGGATTATGTGGCATTCGGTAGTTTTTTTGCCTCAAAAACCAAACCAAACGCAAAAGTGATTAGCTGCGATCTGCTAACGCGAGCAAGAGAGACGATCACGCTTCCAATCTGCGCGATCGGCGGTATTACGATCCAAACTGCGCCAGATCTAATCGCGCAAGGTGCGGATATGATCGCGGTCATCGGCGATCTCTGGAGCGCAGAGGAGATCACGGCGCAGGCGAAGCGTTACGGCAGACTGTTTTAGTTATTCGCCGCTGCCAACCAGCGCTTCGGCTTGTGCGTGGGCAATAAGCGGATCGATCACATCATCAAGCGTTCCAGCGATCATCATCTCCTCCAAACGGTAGAGCGTCAAGCCGATTCGGTGATCGGTGAGGCGATTTTGCGGATAGTTGTAGGTGCGGATTCGCTCGCTACGATCGCCGCTGCCAACCTGCGTTTTGCGGTTCGCGCTCGCCTCGTTCTGCTGCTTTTCGATCTCCGCTTCGTATAGCCGCGCCTTGAGAATCCGTAGCGCCTTGTCTTTGTTTTTGTGCTGGCTTTTTTCGTCCTGCATTGAGACGCTGATCCCCGTTGGAATGTGCGTAATCCGCACGGCGGAATCGGTGGTATTGACCGACTGCCCACCGTGTCCGCCAGAGCGAAACACATCGACGCGCAGATCGGCAGGGTTGATCTCTACCTCTACATCATCGACTTCGGGCATGACCGCAACGGTAACGGCGGAGGTGTGAATGCGCCCCTGCGCTTCCGTTTCGGGTACGCGCTGGACGCGGTGCGTGCCGCCTTCAAATTTGAGACGGCTGTACACGCCCTTGCCGCGAATGAGCGCAATGACCTCTTTGTAGCCGCCGTGATCGTTTTCGCTCGCGCTCTGCAACTCCACCTGCCAACCGCGCAGATCGGCGTAGCGGCAGTAGGCTTTGAAGAGATCCGCCGCAAACAGACCCGCCTCGTCGCCGCCCGTTCCCGCGCGAACTTCAATGTAGATATTGCGCGAATCGTTGGGGTCTTTTGGCAGTAAAAGCCGCTTGATCTCATCTTCAAGCGCGATCTTTCGCGCCTCAAGCGTCCGCTGTTCGTCTTTGGCAAGCGCACCAAGTTCGGGATCGCTTAGAAGTGAGGCGTTTTCGTCGATCGCGTCGATCGTCTTGATGTACGCCTCGCCCGCTTCGGCAATATCGGCGATCGTTGCCTGTTCGCGCATAAGATCGCGAAGCCGCGCCACATCAGAGCTGATCAACGGATCGGCAAGAGCGCGGGCGATCTCGTCGCGGCGGGTGATAAACGGTACTAAGCGCGTTTTAAGCACGCGGCAGACCTACTGGATTTTGTTGACAAATGCGGCTAGGCGACCGACTTTGCGGGCGACTGTATTTTTCTTGAGAATGCCCTTGCTGACCATAGAGTGTAAATATCTGTTTGCCTTCTTGAACGCTTCGTTCGCTTCGTCCTTGCTCTTTGCGCCCGTTACCGCTTTGACGATGTTTTTGATCCGTGTGCGGTAGTAGCGGTTGCGCTCTTCGCGGGTTGCTGTCTGACGAATCCGTTTTTCGGCTGACTTGTGGTTTGCCATTAGGTTAATCCTTGCGTGTTAAAATAGCGCGAAATCGTAGCAGATAATGCTTAAACGAAAATAAGTTTTATATTGGATTAAGGATCAAAAATGCAACTTTTTGGAACTGATGGGGTGCGCGGATTGGCGGGCGAAAAGCTCACGCCGTTTGTGGTCAGCCGCCTTGCGATGGCTGCGGGCATACACTTTCGCAAGCGATCGCGCACGAGCAAGATTCTCGTTGGCAAGGACACGCGAAAAAGCGGGTATATGATCGAAAACGCGCTTGTCGCCGGGCTGACCGCAGTTGGCTATAACGCCGTGCAGATTGGACCGATGCCCACGCCCGCTGTTGCGTTTTTGACGGCAAATATGCGCTGCGATGCGGGGATTATGATCAGCGCTTCGCACAACCCATTTGAGGACAACGGGATCAAGTTTTTTGACTGCGATGGCAACAAACTTTCATCGCGCGAGGAGGAGGCGATCGAGGCGATTTTTTACGACGATCGCGCTATCGACGAGGCGCAGCAAACGGGCGTGAGCATTGGATCGTCCAAGCGGATCGACGATGTGATCGGGCGCTACATCGTGCATATCAAAAACAGTTTTCCAAAAGAGCTGACACTAAGCGGCTCAAGGATCGTTGTTGATGCGGCAAACGGCGCGGCGTACAAGGTTGCGCCGATCATCTTTGGCGAGCTGGGCGCGGAACTTGTCGTCATTGGCGATGATCCGAACGGAACGAACATCAACGAGGAGTGCGGCGCGGTCTATCCGCAGCGGCTGATCAAAGAGGTCAAACACCTTCGCGCGGATGTCGGTTTTGCGCTTGACGGCGACGCGGATCGGCTGGTTGTGGTCGATGAAAACGGCGAGCAGATCGATGGAGACAAGCTGATCGGTGCGCTGGCGCTGTTTCTTAAACGACACGATCAACTTGTGGGCAACGCCTGCGTGGTTACGCAGATGAGCAACGGTGCGCTTGATGCGTTTTTGGCGGAGCACGCTATTGCAACCTACCGATCCGCTGTGGGCGATAAAAATGTGCTGGAGCTGATGCAAAAACACAACCTCAATTTTGGAGGCGAGCAGAGCGGACATATCATTTTTTCAGATTATGCGCGCACGGGCGATGGACTTGTGAGCGCACTGCACGCGCTGGCGCTAATGCTCTCTAGCGGCAAAAAGGCGAGCGAGGTGTTTAATCCGTTTGCACTTTTTCCGCAAAAACAGGGGGCGATCAAAATCGCAAGCAAAGTTCCGCTTGAGTCGATCGACGGATTTTTGGCGTTAATAAGCGAGATTGAGTCGGCGGGGATTCGCCATCTGGTGCGCTATTCGGGCACGGAGATGAAGCTGCGGATTTTGCTCGAAGGCACAGATAAACAGGCGTTAAATCACTGGTACAACGAGCTTGAAAAGCTGATTAAAAAAGCGCATTCGTAGTCTAAAAAATGAAGGAGAAATAGTGAGCGATCGTTTTGCGTTTGGCAAGAATTGGGAGCGTTTTTTATCAACGCTGGGAGTTGATCAGATCGAAGATGCGAAGCGGGCGTTAGTCAAGTTAATTGGTACTGACGATCTAAAAGGCAAGAGCTTTTTGGACATCGGCTCAGGTAGCGGTTTGCATAGTTTAGCGGCGTTTTTGCTGGGCGCAAAAGTGCATAGTTTTGATTATGATATGGATAGCGTTCGTTGCACACAGGCGTTGCAAAGTCGCTACGGAAATGATGAATGGACGGTTGAACAAGGCTCTGCGCTTGATCGTGATTATCTCGCAAAATTGGGCGAGTTTGATCTAGTTTATAGCTGGGGCGTGCTGCACCATACGGGCGATATGAAAACGGCGTTGGAGCTGGCGGGCGGGCGAGTAAAAACAGGAGGAACGCTTGCGATCGCCATCTACAATACGCAGCTAACGACACCGTTTTGGAAGATCGTAAAACGCTGCTATGTCAAATCCCCAAATTGGCTAAAAGTCGGGGGGGGGGGGGTATGGATTGGTTATTTTGCCGTATCTCTATTTTTTGCGGATCTGCTCAGGCAGCGCAGCCCGCTTGCGCGTTACAAAGGCGCGCGCGGAATGCGTTTTACGACTGATGTGATAGACTGGATCGGTGGTTATCCGTTTGAAACCGCGACGCCAGCCGAGATTTTCGCCTTCTACCGATCGCGCAATTTCACGCTGGAGAATATGACGACCGTCGGTTGGAAAATGGGTTGCAACGAGTTTGTATTTAGAAAGGAAAACCAGTGAGCGAGCTAAAAATTGTTGCGGCAATTGCCGTAAAACAGCAGTTTCAAAACGAGATCGTAGAGGCGCTTAAAACCGTTGTCGATGCAACGCGCAAAGAGGCGGGTAATGTCTCGTACGATCTGCATCAAGATCTGACAAATCCGCTGAAATACACGATTTTGGAGGTTTGGAAATCGCAAGCTGCGATCGACGAGCACAACGAAAGCGCACACTTCAAAGCGTTTGTCGCAGCGATTGACGGCAAGATCGATTCGTTGTCTGTCGATGTGATCAAGAAGGTTTATTAGTCCAGCATTCGCTTTTAGATTCTTCACTTCGCCCAGAATGACATTTCCTTGTCATGCTGAGCGATAGCGAAGTATCTCTCTCTTGTCATGTTGAGGCGTAGCCGAAACATCTGTGTTAGTCTTGAGATTCTTCACTTCGTTCAGAATGACAAACAACCTGTCATTCTGAAGGAGCAGAGCGACTGAAGAATCTCGCCTTTGTCATACTGAGCGTTAGCGAAGTATCTCATCAAACGCAGAATGACAATCTGTATGCGGGTGAATGCACAACTTTCACCCGCGATCAACACATTGCTTACAATTAAACAGCGCGGAAATTATTACTTTTTCATCACAAAAGAGTCGTCTTTTGCGATTGGGGCTTTGATTGCCTCATCTAAACTGCATTTCGGATTTGCTTCATAACTTCGTATTAACAACTCTGTCGGAGATTTCAAAGAGTAATCAACAAAGTCATACTTATGTCCACTACTGCACGAGTCAGATCGGAATCCCTGCCTTATCACCTGTTAGCGGTGGTTTGGTGGCGGGTGCGTCGATCTTGACGGTTACGCTTTCAGCATTACTGACGCTTCCACTGATCGCACCTTCTGCAGTAGCCGATGTGATTGTTCCACTTCCACTATACGATCCGCTGATTTCGATCTGAATGCCTTCTGCGGTTGCCGCGATCGAAAAGGTTTTGGTAACGCTATCGTAGAAACCACTTAGTGCCAATACTTCGGTACCTGTGTTGATCCTGCCTGTAAGGGTAGAAGTTGAAGCTGCTTGAATAACTGCTTCACTTGTGGTTGCATCTGCGGATAGTGTTGAGGCTGAGCTAGAGCTTGCGCCATCTGTTGAAGCGATAAACTCTGCCGCACCTACTTTGCCTTTGATCGTGATAGATTCACCACCACCACTTGAACTACTGCCACCGCCTCCACCGCCGCAGCCTACAAATAAGCTAACCAGTATGGTTAGCAAAACTGTTTTAACTATGTTACGCATTGTTTCTCCTTTGAAAATCATCTGTTCAGCCCTTACGGGAAACTATGGATCGGGTTGTTGGTTTAAGGGTTATGGGGGCGAGGTTGAGTGAAGGGAATATGCCCATTTTGTTATTCCGTTGTCATTGCGGATTTCTTCGCAGTAACGGGTGCGGGTACACACCCTACTGCTCCGCCCCGCAATCTCATTGTCATTCTGAGGCTGCTTCCCAGCCGAAGAATCTAAAAACAAATACAGAGATCTTTCGCATACGCCTTCGGCGCATGCGACCATTCTTTCTTGCGCGGGCAAGAAAGAAGGCAAAGAAACCGCCACGCGGTTGCACTGTATGCTTCGCATATACCCTTGCATTTTGCTTTGTCTTCGGGACGCTTCGACTTTGGGGATCTCGCGTCTTATCCTTGACAAAGCAAAATGTTTCGGCAGTGCAAAGCGTGGAAATAGGGATTCTTCGCTTCGCTCAGAATGACAATGGACACGCAATAGTTGTACCGTAGTTCATCAATCGAAAATAGCCATTATCTCTGTTTGTTGTTTTAGCTTAAAGCGTTCGTAGCAATCGTTAGAAATTGGCTTTGGATAGGACATTAAAAGCAGTTTGATCTCTTGCGTTGTTTTGTGATATGGCGGTTGAAAATAGACAATATTGTTATCGACAAATCCAAGCCGTTTGTAAAAGTTTTGTCTGCGTTTTGTAGTTTCATCTGTGATCGGCTCAATTTCTAGTAGAACAGTCGTTTTGCTTTCGGCGATCCACGCAGATAAAAACCGACTTCCAAAACCCGCCGATCTAAAGTCGGGACTGATCGCAAAGTGTTCTACAAAGCGCAGATCGCCGCAGTTCCACCAGCCGATCAGCCCCGCGATCGTTTCACTATTATCTATCCAAACTTCCAAACAATAATCCGAGTTTAATAGCACTCTTATCTGATCATCTAACGATCGTCTTTCATTTAGCGGAAATGATGAATTGTATATCTTCCAAAACGCAGAAAAACGGCTATCTTCTGCATTTTGGATCGCAACTTTGTTCATCGTTTAGTTCATATCCGCAGCGCACGCATTGCGTTAAGGATCGCCAAAAGTGCAACGCCCACATCGCCAAAGACTGCCGCCCACATTGACGCAATTCCCAGCGCACCCAAAACCAAAATAATCCCTTTGACAGAAAGCGCTAAGACGATGTTTTGCCAGACGATCCGCTGTGTCTTTTTGGCAACCATAATCGCTGTCGCCGCCTTGTGCGGATCGCCATCAATCAGTACCACATCCGCCGCCTCCAGCGCCGCGTCGCTTCCACTTCCGCCTACGCCGCCGATCGCAATACCGATGTCGGCGCGTGAGAGCGCGGGCGCGTCGTTGATCCCGTCGCCTACAAAGACCAGTTTTTTGCCGCGCGGAACGGCTAGTTGCAGCTCCTCGATCCGCTCAACCTTTTCGTGCGGCAGCAGTTTGGCATAGACGCGGTCGATTCCGAGCGTCGCGGCGATCCGTTTCGCAACCGTTTGACTATCGCCCGTTAGCATTGCAATCTGCCGTACGCCCAGCCGTTTTAACGCCGCGATCGCCCCCGCGCTCTGCGGTTTGATCTGATCGGCGATGATCAGCGCACCCGCATAAACGCCGCCGATGGCGATATAGACAACCGAACCATCCGTGTCGTCAAGCGGCTCGCACGCTATGTTAAACCGTTTCATCAGCGCGATATTTCCTACCAGCGTCTCTTTGCCGTCGATAACTCCGCGTGTGCCAAGCCCCGCAAACTCCTCTCGTTCAAACACGCTTTCGTCGTCGATCGTCTCCGTGTAAGCCCGCACGATCGACTGTGCGATTGGGTGTGTCGAATAGCTTTCGGCGTATGCGGCAAAACGCAGTAGTGTTGCACCGTCAAATCCGCTCGCAGCGCGGATCTCTTGCAGCGCAAACGCGCCCATTGTCAGCGTGCCCGTTTTGTCAAAAACGATTGTATCGACCCGCGAAAGCGCCTCTAGGTAGTTGCTTCCTTTGATGAGAATGCCGTTTTTCGACGCGCCGCCGATACCGCCGAAGTAGCTCAACGGAACGGAGATGACCAGTGCGCACGGGCAGGAGATGACGAGGAAAACCAGCGCACGGTGTAGCCAATCGTCAAAGAGTGCGCCCTCGATCAGCAAAGGCGGCAGCGCGGCAAGTGCGATCGCGCCGAAAACCACAGCGGGCGTGTAGTAGCGGGCAAAGCGCGTGATGAACTGCTCGGTCGGCGATTTACGCGACGAGGCGTTTTGCACGAGTTCCAAGATCTTGGAAACGGTCGATTCGCCAAAGGGTTTTGTAACCCGCGCGGTGATCACGCCGCTAAGGTTGATCGAACCCGACAGCACTTCGCTGCCGTTTTCTATCTCGCGCGGCAGCGATTCGCCGGTGAGCGCGGAGGTGTCGAGCGCCGAAATCCCGCTCGTAACCACGCAGTCAAGCGGTACTTTTTCGCCCACGCGAATCACGATCGTCTCGCCAACGGCAATATCGGCGGGCGCGACCTGCCGCAGACCCTCCGGAGTTTGCAGATTGGCAAAATCGGGGCGAATGTCCATTAGCGCGGTGATCGATCGGCGCGATTTGGCAACGGCGCGGTCTTGAAACGCCTCGCCGATTCGGTAAAAGAGCATAACCGCGACGCCTTCGGGATACTCGCCGATACAAAACGCGCCGATCGAGGCGACGCTCATTAGAAAGTTTTCGTCAAAAACCCGCCCGTGAAAGATGTTGCGCACAGCCGAGCCGATCACCTCGCCGCCGACAAGCAGGTAGCAGACGAAAAAGAGCGCAAACTCGTAGTAGCTGGGCAGCTCAACAAACGCCGTGCCGAGCATAGCGAGTGCAAAGAGCACACCGCCGATCCAGAGCGCGATTTTGTTGATTTTTTCCAGTGCGCTTTCGCCTTCGTCGTCCGTGTTTGCCGCTGCGTTTGCCCCTTTGTGCGCCGCTTTGACGATCGAGGAGCGCGGCTCAATCCGCTTCATTAGCGTGTTGATTTTGGCGATGAGATCGTCAAGCCGATCGCCGTTTGCCGTTAGGCTAAGCGTGTTTGTCGCAATGTCGATCACCGCGCTCTCTACGCCGTCAAGCTTGCTGACTGCCGCTTCAATTTTTGACGCGCAAACCGCGCAACCAACGCCTTTGATAGGGTATCTAGCTTGCATTATTCGCCTCCTTCGCGTTGCTCTTTTGCGTGTAGCAGCCCTTGATAGAAGATGTTGCTGACATGAATGTCGTCAAGTTCGTAATAGACGCTTTTTCCCTCGCGGCGATATTTCACGAGGCGGGTTAGGCGCAGGACTTTGAGGTGGTGCGAGATGGAGCTTTGACCCATTTCAAGCAGCTCGGCGAGGTCGCAGACGCACATTTCAGAAAGCAGCAACGCGTTGATGATCTTCAGGCGGCTTGGATCGCCCAGCGTTTTGAAAAGCTCAGCGGTTTTTTGTAGATCGTCATCGCTGGCAAGAGCGCCTTTTACCTGTGCGATGGGGTGCGGATGCGCTCTATCACACGCTTCGACAGCTTCCGCGATCTCTGTCTGCGCACTCTCACTCGCGTTGCGAGCTTCGATTTTTTTCGCTGGTTCGATCACTCCTTGCAACTCTTGGTTGGTCGGACTGGTTAGTTTCACAGTCATTTCCGTAGCCTCCTCTTCCTCTTTGAACATATGAATATGTGTTTATATGATAATATAACTTAAACGAAGCTGAAACGGACGAAACTTTTATTTTACTGGTCTAATGTAATTGAAAGGATTTTTGTATGCGAAGGAGAAAAACATTAGACCTAGATTCTTCACTTCGCTCAGAATGACAGGGAAACCTCTTGTCATACCGAGCGTTAGCGAAGTATCTGCGTTTGTCTTGAGATTCTTCGCTTTGCTCAGAATGACAAACGCTCTTTCGCATACGCCTTCGGCGCACGCGACCATTCTTTCTTGCGCGGGCAAGAAACACGGGTTCCCTACAAAGTCGCAGACTTTGTAGGGTGTGAATGTAGGCAAAGAAACCGCCACGCGGTTGCACTGTATGCTTCGCATATGCCCTTGCATTTTGCTTTGTCTGCGGGACGCTTCGACTTTGGGGATCTCGCGTCTTATCCTTGACAAAGCAAAATGCTTCGGCAGTGCAAAGCGTGGGAATAGGGATTCTTCGCTTCGCTCAGAATGACAGGGAAACCTCTTGTCATACTGAGCGATAGCGAAGTATCTGTGTTTGTTTTTAGATTCTTCGTCGCTCCGCTCCTCAGAATGACAGAGAGGCTTCTTCTAGCGGTTGGAGTAGCCGTAGCCATTTAAGAGTTTCATAATTTCGCGTTTTTTGGCGTATTTGTCTTTTAAGATTGTTAAGGATTTTTCTGAAGCACTGCAATGTTTTACAAGTTCGTCTTTGTATATATCATCGCTCTCGCCGTCGATCTCGCCGCGAAAGTGATTGCACAAGGCTCTTTGATCCATATATTCGATCACATCATTTGGGTAAATAAACGCTCTTTTTATCTCATTAAACTTGCCGTCTTTGAACTCATAATATACCGTCTTGTATCCCGCGATCGTAGGGATCGATCACATTACCGGCATCGCCAAAAGTGCCAATAACGCACAGATAAACCTCATAAACACTCCTTTTGTACTATTTTTGAAAATGACATCTTATTTTCTCTTTTTCGTTATATTTTTAGCAACGAGTTCATACGATCGGTCGATCTGCTCTTTTAATAACTCGTTATCGAAGTTTGGTTGATCATAATACCATGAGTTCCAATGCTCTTTATTGGAGTAATAACCCGCTTCTACAAACTCCGGATACTGCTCGCGTAGCGAGGCGTTAGTTTCGGGATCGTTTTTGAGATTAACGATCTTTTCACCCTCTTTGTTTCTGCTCATAAAAGCAAACATCTTGTCGCCAACTTTGATGACTTCCGCTTGCCACGCGGGTTTATACTCGCGCATAGCGTTAGGTTTTGATGTTGCGTACTCAATAATCTCTAGCGTATCCATTTAGCTGCCACCCCTCTTAGTATTGCTCGAAATATAGTCCATACGATCGAACGAAATTGTAGCGTGCGTTTTGTTTAGCGCATTTCGCAACTTTGCCAGAAACTGATTGCGCGATATTTCATACCCGCCCAACGAAGCGAGGTGCGCAGAGGGCACTTGACAGTCGATAAAATCAAACCCCATTTTGCTTAAAGCGTGCAGTGCTACTTTTGAGGAGTCGCGCTCTAACGCAAACATCGATTCGCCAAAAAACGCTCGACCAATTGCAACTCCGTATAAACCGCCTACGAGTTGATCCTCTAAATATGTTTCAACCGAATGCGCAACTCCTACTTTATGAAGCGCACAGTAACCCGTAAAATACTCGTCCGTGATCCACGATGTTTTTTCGGTTTTTCTAGGCGTTGCACAACCGTTCATCACGCCCAAAAAATCGCGATCAACCTCTACTCTAAATCCGCTGTTGCGAATGGTTTTTGCTTGACTTTTTGAGAGCCGAAACTCCTCTAAAATCATTCGTATTTTTGGACTAAACCAGTATGGAAATCCGTCTTCGATAAACCAAGGAAAAATGCCGTTAGTGTATGCCGCGACCAATCGATCGGGCGAAAGATCTCCTCCAACGCAGATGAGATCGTCAAAATCATAATTCGTCTGATCGGGAAAATCGTCGCTATTTTCTATGAAAAAAACAGGCGGTTTTTTACGAATTAAATGCAAAACTTAGCTCGCCGTTATCAAGCCCCACAACCACTTTTCCGCCGTTTGCAAGCTGCCCAAATAGCAGTTCGTCTGCGATCTTGTCTTTGATCGCCGTCTGGATCAAAAGCCCCAGCGGTCGTGCGCCCATTTTCTTATCGTAACCGTTTTCAGCGAGGTACTGTTTCGCCTCTACGCCTACCTCCAGCGCAACTTTGCGTTCATCGAGCTGCACTGATAGTTCGCCGATAAACTTTTCGACGACAAATAGCATCGTTTCGTGGCTAAGCGGCGCGAAACTGACGATCGCGTCAAGGCGGTTGCGAAACTCAGGCGCAAAAAAGCCGTTCACCGCCTCGCTCACACGGTCTGCGCTGCCGCTTCCAAAGCCCACAACACCCGCTTCAGTCGCGCCTAGATTGCTGGTCATTACGATGATCGTATGCCGAAAATCGGCTTTTGCGCCGTTGTTGTCGGTGAGGCTTGCGTTGTCCATCACCTGCAATAAAATGTTGAGCAGGTCGGGGTGCGCCTTTTCGATCTCATCGAGCAGCAAAACGGTGTGCGGGTGTTTTCGGATCGTCTCGGTCAAAAGCCCGCCCTGCTCAAAGCCCACATAGCCCGGCGGCGCTCCAACGAGGCGGCTGACCGCATGTTTTTCCATATATTCGCTCATATCAAACCGCTCAAAATGAACCCCCAAAACCGACGCAAGCTGCTTGGAAACCTCCGTTTTGCCTACGCCCGTTGGTCCCGTAAACAAAAACGCGCCCGACGGACGATTGGGGTGCGACAGCCCCGCGTACGATCGTTTGATCGCCCGCGCCAGCGCTTCGATCGCCTTGTCCTGTCCGAAAACCACATTTTTGAGGTCAAGTTCCAGCGATTTTAGGCGCGATCGCTCGTCCTTGCTCGATGGCTTCAGCGGAACGCCCGCGATCTTGGAGACGATCGCCTCCGCATCTTCGATCGACGCTTGCCGCCGTTTTTTGCCCAGCAGGTGAAACGACGCGCCGATCTCATCGACAACATCGATCGCCTTGTCGGGCAGAAAGCGGTCGTTGATATGCTTTGCGCTCAGTTCCGAGATCGCTTTGAGCACGGAATCGGGATACTTCACGCCGTGGTGATCTTCGTACTTTGCCTTCAAACCGCGCAAAATCTTCGTTGTGTCCTCAACGCTAGGCTCTGGCACATCGATCTTTTGAAAACGGCGGCTAAGCGCGCGATCTTTTTCAAAATGGCTGCGATATTCGGCGTGTGTCGTCGCGCCAATACAGCGCAATTTGCCGCTCGCGAGCGCGGGTTTTAAGATATTGCCAGCGTCAAGCGATCCGCCGCCGACTGCGCCCGCGCCTACGATCGTGTGGATTTCGTCGATCAGCAAAATTGCGCCCGGCTGCGCTAGGAGTTCGTCAATGACACCTTTTAGCCGTTTTTCAAAGTCGCCGCGATACTTTGTGCCCGCAACCAACGCGCCCATATCCAGCGCGTAGATCTCTCTGTTTTTGAGCAATTCAGGAACGCGATCGGCGGCGATAAGGAGCGCAAGCCCCTCCGCAACCGCCGTTTTGCCCACGCCCGGATCGCCGACAAGAATTGGGTTGTTTTTCTTGCGGCGGCAGAGTACCTGCATAACGCGGTTTAGTTCGTTTTCGCGTCCGATCACGCGGTCAAGTTTGCCCGCCTTTGCCTCCGCAACTAGCGGCGAGGAAAACTGCTCCAGATAGGTTCGCGGCGCGTTCTCCTGCTTTGGCGCGGTGGTTGCGGCGGAAGCTGCGTCATTTTCGTCGATCTTGTCCATTGCGTGGCTGATGACCTCCAAAACGGTGAGCCGTTCAATGCCCTGCGATCGCATTAGATAGACGCCGTAGCAGCGCTCATCTTCAAAAATACTTGCCAGCAGATCGCCCTGATCGGCTTGCGTTTTGCCGGCTGATTCGGTGTGCATTAACATCGACTGGATCACGCGCTGAAACGAGAGCGTTTGCGACGGCTCGCCCAGTCGTTCAAGCGGCTGTGTTTCGATCTCGCGCGTTAGGTAGATGTCCAGATCGATCTTGAGCTTTGCAATGTCTGCGCCGCACGATCGAAGGATTGACGAGGCTGTGCGATCGAACAGCAGCGCGAAAACGAGGTGATCGACCGTGATGTACTCGTGCCGCCGTTTTTTGACCTCGCGGATTGCGCCGATAAGTAGTTGGTTGAGTTCTTTGCCGATCATAAAATCTCCCGCATTGTGCATTTGAGCGGATATTGGTGCTCTTTGGCGCACGCTCTAACCTGTGCTACTTTAGTCTCCGCAACCTCATAGACATACTCGCCGCAGATACCCATTCCGTTGTTATGGACATAGCTGGTGATTTTGACCGCCTCTTCCTCGTTTTTGTGAAAAATCGTTTTCAATACCAAGATGACAAACTCCCATGTTGAGTAGTGATCGTTGAGCAATATCACCTGATAGCGGCGCGGCGGCTCGTATTTGACCGTCTCTTGTAGTGCGCCTTCGACGGCTTCTTTAAGACCCAATGCGTAACCTTTAATCGTCGTTTTTGTATAAGAGCGGACATTTTACAAAAAGGCGAATAATTTTGACAACCTATATGATGATCTTCGAGTCGTTTTCGCGGCTGCTCCTCCTTTTGGCGCTTGCGTGGTTTGTGATGACCAATCTGCAATACTTCAGTTACCGCTACGATCGGCTGCTCTTTCACCACACAAAACCGTTATGGACGATTTTCTATCTGATCGTGCCGATTTTGCTCTATTATGTGGGCGGACAATTCTACTGGATATTTCTATATATCGTATATCTGCCAGTTTTATATATGTGGCATCGCAAGTTAGATAAAAAGCTGGTACTCACTGCGCGAATTAAGCGGTTTTTTGCGATCTTGATTGCGATAGAATGCCTGAGTGAAGCGAGTTACTATTATTATAGATTTGACGGTGATAAAGGTGTGGTTTTTATCCTCTTGGCTGCGCTGATTATTTCGCATGCGATCGAAACGGTTTTTCGGTATCGCTTTAGAGTTTTGGCACATCAAAAACTGCTTAAACGCGAAAATCTTACGGTTATTGCATTGACGGCAAGCTACGGCAAGACAAGCGCCAAGCACTTTTTGACGCAGATTCTTTCGCAGCGCTTCAAAACCTACGCCACACCCGGCAATGTCAATACCGATCTGGGAATCTGCGCGGATATAAACAATCATCTACCCGATGACGCGGAAATCTATATCGTTGAGGCGGGTGCAAGACAGAAGGGTGATATTTTATCGATCGCACTTTTGACCGAACCGCACTACTCAATCATTGGCAAAGTTGGAGCGCAACATATCGAGTATTTTAAGACGATCGAAAATATACAATCGACAAAACGGGAGTTATTGGTTTCGCCGAGAATGAAGCTGGGAGTTGTGCACGAAAGCGCGGGCGTAAAACCCAATAACGAAGTACTGATCGTGCGCGATGAGCAGATACAAAACACCAAAGCGACACTAGATGGCACGGAGTGGGATCTGGCGCTCGAAGAGAAGACGATCCACTTCAAAACGCCCGTTTTGGGCAGCTTCAACGCTCTGAACATCTCGCTGGCGTTTCTGCTCGCCCGCACGCTGGGGATCGCGGACGACGCTATTGTGCAGACGGTTGCCTCGCTCAAAAACTTCGACCACCGCCTCCAGCCGATCCGCACGACGCACAAGCTGATTTTGGACGACAGCTACAACGGAAATCTCGAAGGAATGCTTTCTGCCATTGAACTTGCGGCAACCTACGAGGGGCGCAAGGTGATCGTAACGCCCGGCATTGTAGAAAGCGACGAGGCGAGCAATATCACTCTTGCAGCGAGGATCAACGAGGTGTTTGATCTAGTGTTGATCACGGGCGCGATGAACGCCGATATTCTATCGTCCAAAATCGACCGCGCCAAGCGCAAACGGATTTTCGACAAGCGCGATATGCAGACGATGCTTGGGGCGAACACACGCACGGGCGATCTGATCTTGTTTGCAAACGACGCGCCAACTTTCGTCTAAATTGCCTCCAACGATCGTCTAAACGATCGCCCAAAAACGCCTAAAACAGTTTTGGAACTCCTTTTGCTTTTGCCCAAGAAAGGAGTTTCTATGACGCTGTTAGATTCGCGCAAGATCATTCTCAAATCCATTGCCGAAGAGTTAAATCGGGGCTATTTTTCGCTTTACGAACGGCTGGAAAACGCGCAGACATGCACGATCGACGCAAGGGCGATCAAAAACGAGCTAGAAGGGCTTGAAAATATGATGAGCTATGTCAGGAGCGAAGCGGAGTCGATCGGACGCGACGCTGTACATGAGGCGGCAAGCGAGGTTGCGGCGCTCTGGCAAGGTTACTGCAGGTGAGCATCCAAAGCGCGATCGCACAACTGCGCGAGGAGACTCGTCTGTGCGAGCAGATGATCGAAAGGCGGTTAATGCAGCAGTTAAGCGCCCAGGAGTTAAAGAGCCTTTTGCAAGAGATCACGATGATCGAGGAGACGCACCGTTTTTGCCGTACTCTCATCGCCGCGCCGAGCCGCGCAAAGCGTTCGGGCTTTGAGTATCAGCTTAGCGAACTTGCCAAAACGCTCCAAATATAGCTTTCGCCATAATCGCGCAAACAGAGCTTGGAAGGGAGTTTGATGACGGCGGTAATTTTGTGTGGCGGCAATGGACAGCGGCTCTGGCCTCTTAGCCGCGAGTTGATGCCAAAGCAGTTTGCACCAATGTTTGAAGGCGAATCGCTCTTTATGCGAACAGTGCGGCGCAACCGACAGGTTAGTCGGCAAATGCTGCACATCTTAAACGGCGAGCACTACTTTTTAGCGCAGGATCAGCTTGATACGGTGGGGCTTGGCGGCGCGAACGACCGTTTTATCATTGAACCCGTTGGGCGCAACACCGCAGGCGCGATCGCACTTGCCGCGCTCACTCTACCGCAAGATGAAATTATGCTTGTGCTGCCGAGCGATCACATCATCGCCGACGAAGCGGCGTATCTGACTGCGTTAAACGAGGCGGGCGATCTGGCAGAGCAGGGCTTTTTGACGCTCTTTGGGATCAAGCCGACCTATCCTGAAACGGGTTACGGTTACATTGAGGCGAGCGATCGCGTTGTGTCGCGCTTTCTTGAAAAGCCCGATCGCGCTCTGGCGGAAAAGCTGATCGCGCAGGGCGGTGTCTATTGGAACTCCGGAATGTTCTGCTTCAGTGCGGGCGCGATTTTGCAGGCGCTCAAAACCCACGCGCCCAAACTGCTTGCCGCGTGCGAAGCGGCGCTTGCGCATGCAAAAACAGCCGATCGTGCGCTGCGGATCACACACGAGGCGATGAGCGCGATCGACTCAATCTCGATCGACAACGCGGTGATGGAAAAAGCGGACGGCGTGCGAATGGTTGCGATCGACGCGGGCTGGTCGGATATGGGCAGCTTTGAGAGCCTCTACAGCGAGCTGCCAAAGGACGCAAACGGCAACACCGACGCAGAGGCGATCTTGGTTGGCTCAACGGGCAATTTGATCGTTGGTGGCGATCGTTTGATTGCGATTATCGACGCAAACGATCTGATGATTGTCGATACCGCCGACGCGCTTTTGGTTGCCAAGCGGGGCAGCGGACAGAAGGTGCGCGAAGTGGTTGCGGCGCTCAAGGCGAGCGGTAACGAACTCTTTCGCGCTCATCGTGAATCAAACCGCCCGTGGGGGAGCTTTGAGATTTTGGATACGGGCAGCCGTTTTAAGATCAAGCGGCTTGTGGTCAAGGCGGGCAAACGGCTCAGTCTGCAAAAGCACTTTCATAGAAACGAGCACTGGATCGTGCTTAGCGGAATGGCGAAGGTTACGATCGAGGATCAGCAGTTTCTCGTCTGCCCCAATGAATCAACCTACATTCACGCGGGCAAAGCGCACAGGCTTGAAAACCCCGGCAAACTCGATCTGGTGATGATCGAAGCGCAGGTTGGAGACTACTTGGGCGAAGATGATATTGTGCGAATTGATGATGACTACGCGAGATAGTTCTGTGGCAATTTTGTAGCCTTTTTGCCGCCCTCGCTTGTGCTTTTGCGCAATTTCGTTGTCAGGCTCATTCGCGGCGTTGTTACATACCTACGGAGGGCGCAGGGAGTGGTAACTCCCGCGTGCCGTGAAGCAGGAGCTTTGCTCCTGCGAACAATGGCATATGCTCCCGTCGCGGGGCATTCGGCTTCCTAGTATTCCTCCGCAGTAACGCTTCCTTCGGAAGCTACTGCTCCGCCGCAAAATCCCTGCGCGATCAACGGCAAAAAGCATAGTTGATCACAGTCTTTGGTAATTCCTAACTCGTTTGTTTTTCGTCTGATTGATTGTCCCGCAGGGACAGCACTTTATTAACCGTATGCTTTAGCTTACGGACAGGCAATACACCACCCACCCCCTCCCAAGTCCCGCAGGGACGACACTTTATTAACCCTGCATACCGCCCAAGCTAGTGTCGTCGCTCTCCGCAGTTACGGACGCGTGGACGCGTCCTACTGCTCCGCTGCGGGACTTACGCTATTGTTGTCGCTCGTGCCGTAGGCTGAAAGGTCTCCCTGCCTTCGCAGGGATTGGTTAATAAAGTGTCGCCTCTGCGAGGCTGCTCCGCAATCCTCCGCAGTAACGCGCCTTCGGCGCTACTGCTCCGCAATCTCGTCCAATCCCTGTCACTCTGAGGCGAAGCCGAAGAATCTGCGTTAGTCTTTAGATTCTTCACTTCGCTCAGAATGACAAGTTTTTAATCCCAATCGTCTCATAATGCGGTCAATTTCACATTCAAAAGGATTTACGGTGCAAATTACACGGTTTAGACAGAGTGTGGGTGGAGTCAAGCTTCTCTCTCTCTCTCTCTCTCTCTCTCTCTCGGTGCGCTCCTACTAGCGTTTATTAGCCTTACAGGTTGCGATCTCTATGGCGGAGGAGGAGGCGATGGAAACAGTACAACACCCAATACCTACACCGTAACATTTAACAGTAATGGCGCACCCACAACACCCGCTCCCATTAGCGATATAACCTACGGTACTGTCATCTACGCTCCCGCTTTTGGCTGGACAGGCAACGAATTTCTGGGCTGGTATAACAGTAGCTTAACAACCAAATATACTTTCCCCCTTACGATCACCGCCGATACCACACTCTACGCCAAATGGCAGTACTCCTCCGTTGAAGCAGCAGCCAATGCAGAGGATTTTCCGGGTGTAGGCGCTTCCTCTATTACAATAAAAACTATCAGCACTCCAACCGAGTTTAACACCACCAGAGACACAATAGGAGCAACCGCAGGCAACTATGTGCTTAATATCAACGACGACATAGATGTTGGGAGCGCATGGATACGACCTGCGGCAGACGCCAATATCTCCCTTCGTGGCGGCGGAACGATCCATAAATCATCAGACGCGACCTACCCTTTATTCTTCCTTGCTTATTCAGGCAGCAAGCTAATACTGCGCGACGCTACGCTTAAAGGGTACAGTAGCAACAGCATGCCGTTGGTGTATGTGGGCAGTAGCTCGGCATTGTTTGTGATGCTCGGCGGAGAGATCAGTGGTAATAGTGCCAGCCTCGTCGACGGCGGCGGGGTGCATGTCGGCGATGGCGCTTTCATTATGTACGGCGGAACGATCAGTGGTAATGAAGCCAATTACGGTGGCGGGGTGTTTGTCGACGGCGGCAATTTCACTATGTACGGCGGAACGATCAGCGGTAATGAAGCCACTTACGGCGGCGGGGTGCTTGTCGATGCTACCACTGGCGGAACATTCAACAAAACGGGCGGCACGATCTATGGCGATACTGACACCACAAACTCCCCTCCCGAAAACACCGCGTCCAGCGGCAATGGTCATGCGGTGTATGTCGATAGCAGCCCTGCCAAAAAACGCAACACCACCGCCGATACGGGGAACGACATGAATAGCAGCATCGACGGCAGTAGCGGCGGCTGGGAGTAATAGATTGCGGGTCGCGGAGCAGTAGCCCCGCAGGGGGGCGTAACTGCGGAGGCACGCAATGACAGCAAACCGCCACACAATCACAGTACGCACACCGCTTTTTGCCGTTGATCGCGCAGGGATTTTGTGCGCGGAGCAGTAGCTTCCGAAGGAAGCGTTACTGCGGAGAGCGACTGAAGAATCTAAAAACAAATACAGAGATCTTTCGCATACGCCTTTGGCGCACGCGACCATACTTTCTTGTGTAAACAAGAAAGTAGGCAAAGAAATTACCACGCGGTTGCACTGTCCTAACGGATACCCTTGCATTTTGCTTTGTCTTCGGGACGCTTCGACTTTGGGGATCTCGCGTCTTATCCTTGACAAAGCAAAATGCTTCGGCAGTGCAAAGCGTGGGAATAGGGATTCTTCGCTTCGCTCAGAATGACAATGCAACCTCTTGTCATACTGAGGCGAAGCCGAAGTATCTGTTTTTGCTTTTAGATTCTTCACTTCGTTCAGAATGACAGTACGCATACGATCGCTTTTTTGCCGTCGCTCAAGCCTGCTTACTCACAATCTCTTCCGCGCGGGCGATCGCCTTATCAATGTGATCGCAGATATTCGCTTCGCCGATTAGTTTGTGAAGTCCGGCGCGGTGAATGCTCTGCTTGACATCGCCATTCACGCCCGAAAGTACCAGCGCGGTGTTCTGCTTGATCGCGTTGTTGTATAGCATTTCAAGCGCGTGAAGCCCCGCCGCATCCGCCATTGGCACATGCCGCATACGCAAAATAAAGACTTTGGGTGGGCTTTTGAAAAGCCGCATCGTGTCGCTTAGCTTCTCGGCGATCCCGAAAAACAGAGGTCCAAAAAGCTCATAGACCTCCGTCTCCTCCGGCACAATCTTTTTACTAATTGCGTCTGGGTCGCCCGCCTCGTCGCCGACTTGGTTTGCCATTGCCTCTTTGAACGATCGTATCTGCGTACTTTCCATCATCTTTTGGATAAAGACGAGGCTTGCCAGAGAAATGCCGCTCAAAATTGCGATGTTGAGATCGACGGTAACGGTCAAAATCAGCGTGATAAAGAGAACCGCCGCGTCGCTTTTTGGGGCGCGAAGGATCGATTTGACATTCTTGATCTCGCTCATATTCCACGCGATAACCATCAAAATCCCGCTCAATGCCGCAAGCGGAACTTTGACAATCCAAGGGGCAAGCAGGAAGATAATCAGCATTAGCCAGAGCGCGTGCATCATTCCCGAAACGGGCGATCGCGCGCCGTTTTGGATATTTGCCGCCGTACGAGCGATCGCTCCCGTAGCGCAGATACCGCCAAAGAGCGCGGAGGCGATGTTTGCCGTGCCTTGACCAATCAGTTCGGCGTTTGAGTTGTGGCGCGTACCCGCCATACCGTCGGCAACCATTGCGCTAAGAAGCGATTCGATCCCCGCAAGAAGCGTGATTGTCAGCGCACTTGGAAATAGCTCGCGGATCGTGGCAAAACTGATGTCGATCGCAGGCATTGAGGGCATAGGCAGCGTTCGCGGCAGCTCGCCAAATTTGCTTTCGATCGTTTCGATCGGCAGATCGAAGATGAGCATTACTACAGCCATAACGACAACAACCACAACAGGACCGGGAATCTTGGGAATAAACCGTTTGCACAGCACGATGATCACCACCGAAGCGACTGCAACGGCACAGGCGACGGCGCTCATTGAATCGAGGTTTTCGGCATAGACCAGAGCGCGGTGTAGAAAGTCGGCGGGCAGTTCGGCGATCTCAAGCCCCAAAAAGTCTTTGATCTGCGAAAAGGCGATAAGCAGCGCAATGCCGCTGGTAAAGCCCGTGATCACGGGGTAGGGGATAAAGCTGATAAGCACTCCCGCGCGGCAGAAGCCCAAAACGATCAGCATTATGCCCGCCATCATCGTAGCCAGCGCAAGCCCCGCAAAACCGTGCTGCGCCGCGACGGTTGCAACCGTAACGGCAAAGGCTGCCGTTGGTCCGCCGATCTGGTGTTTGCTGCCGCCAAAAGCGGAGATGAAAAACCCCGCCACGATCGCGGTGAAAATGCCGTGCGAGGGCGGCAGACCGCTGGCGATCGCAATCGCCATGGCAAGCGGCAGGGCGATGACCGCAACGGAAAGCCCCGCGATCGCGTCCGCCGAAAACTCCTTTGGAGTGTAGTCCGCAAGCGACATTGCGCTCTGTGCGCCGTAGCCTCTGTGTAGTTTTCTCAAGATTTTGCTAATTGACAACCCAACGCCTTGCTAGTTTTTGGGTTGCAACTCTACTCCAAAATGTTGAAACCAGCGTTCGCCCTACTTGATCAAACGGCGTGTTACGCGATCGCCGATAAACTGGATAAGCTGGATCGTTGCGATCAGCACGACGATCGTAGAAATCATAATGTTGTGATCAAACCTCTGATAGCCGTACAAAACCGCCAGATAGCCGATACCGCCCGCGCCGATCGTGCCTGCGATCGCAGAGTATTCGATCATCGAAATTGTGTTGAGCGTGATCCCCGCGACAATGCCCGGAAGCGCCTCGCTAAGCTGCGCGTGAATGATGATCTGCCACGGCGATCCGCACGAAACCAGCCCCACAGAATTGACCTCGCGCGGCAGATCGCGCAGAGCGTTTTCGACCAAGCGGGCAAAAAACGGCGTGCCCGCGATCACCATCGGCACGATCGCAGCTTTAATGCCGATCGTCGTTCCCGTGATGTATTTGGTAAATGGAATGATCGCCGCCATTAGCACGAGAAACGGCAGCGATCGCCCCATATTCGCCGTCCAACCTAGCGCACGGTTAAGCCGCCTGTGCGGAAATAGCCCAAACTCGGAGGTGTTAAACAGAAGTACGCCCGACGCGCCGCCGATAAGTACAACCAAAACCATCACAACGCCAACCATCGTCAGCGTCTCAAGATACGCGGGGATCAGCAGGGTATGCACCTCTGACCACGGCGTGTCGTTGCCCAGTACCGCTGCGCTCATGCCGCGATCCTTTCTAGCTCATTTCTAAATTCAGCGTGAAAACCGATCGCGCGAAGCTGCTCTTTGACGCTCTCGATCTCAACGCCCAAAGGTTTGGCAAACTCCAAGCCGACCAGCGTGCGTCCGTAGATGCCGTCGTTGCCGATCTGCTCGATCTTTGCGCCCAAAATATGCACCGCCGCGCCCAGTTTTTCGCTGGCGATCTGCACCCAATCCGATGGCACGCCCGCGCCGTAGATCAGCTCGGCAACGAGGTGGCGATCGTTAAACGCATCGGCGACATTGAGCGAAATAAGCTGCCTGCCCACGCTAGAATGCGGGTTTGAGAGCAGATCGCTCACCTTGCCCTGTTCGACAATCTCGCCATCTTTGATCGCGGCGATATAGTTTGCGGCGTGGCGCACCGCGTCCATCTCGTGCGTGATCAAGACGATGGAAAGATCAAACTCATCGCGCAGCCGAGTCAGCAGCGACAAAATGGTTTCGGTCGTTTCAGGATCAAGCCCTGAAGTCGCCTCGTCAGAGAGCAGCACCTGCGGGTGAAGGGCAAGGGCGCGGGCGATCCCAACCCGCTGCTTTTGACCGCCTGAAAGCTGCGAAGGGTAGTAGTCGCGGCGGGAGGTCAAGCCGACAGCTTCCAAGAGTTCGGCGACCCGCTTTTTGATGTCGCTCTTGACAACGCCCAGATACTCTAGCGGCAGGGCGATATTCTCCGCCGCCGTTTTGCGGCTTAGCAGCGCGGAGGATTGAAAGATCGTTCCGATCGCCCGCCGTTCGTGCCGCAAACTTTCCCCCCGAAGCCGCGAGAGATCCTTGCCATTAACGAGGATCGATCCGCTCGTAGGCTGCTCCAATAGACTGATCAGCTTTGAGAGTGTCGATTTCCCCGCGCCGCTTGCACCTACGATCGCCGTTATGGAGCGATCGGCGACGGCGAGATTGATGTCTTTTAGCACCGCGATCTCGCCGCCCCCTGATCGGGGGTAGCTTTTGTAGAGATTTTTAATCTCAATCATGCGTTTTTGCCGCCGCGCTTTTGGGCATCTTCTCGCTTGACCTTCTCAATATCGCGGTATTTTGCCGCAGGGTGATTGCTGGGCAGTTTTGAGTAGCCGAAGATCTTTTCGCGCAGAGTGCCTTCCTTGTATTCGGTCGGATAGACGCCGCGCCGTTGCAGCTCTGGCACAAGGTGTTCGACAACATCGGCAAAAGTTTCGTGCGAAACGCCGTAGGAGATATTGAAGCCGTCGACATCGGTTTCCGCCACCCATGCTTGCAGAGCGTCCGCAACGGTGGTCGCGCTGCCGATGAATACGGGTCCGAGTCCGCCCACGCCTACCCATTCGGCGAGTTTGCGCGGCGTCCAATCCTCCTCGCCGTTGGTCAGGTGGTCGATGACGGAGATGATGGCGTTGGTTTCTTCGTGTTTGAGCGGTTCGTCAGGTCCGTATTTGCTCAAATCTACGCCGCTCCAGCCAGAGATCAGCGAGAGCGTGCCTTCGTAAGAGATGTACTTTTTGTACTCATCGTATCTGGCCTGCGCTTTTTCGTCAGTTTCGGCGACAACGATATTGACGAGGGCGAGTACCAGTACTTTGGAGGGATCGCGCCCTGCTTCTTTTGCCTGTTTGCGCACATCGGCTACATACTCTTTGACGACCTTTTTGCTCGGCGTTGAGACGAAGACAAGTTCGGCGTTTTGAGCGGCGAATTTTTTGCCCGCTTCGGACGATCCCGCTTGAAAGAGTACGGGGGTTCGCTGCGGCGAAGGCTCGGTCAGACCAATGCCCGGAACATCAAAGTACTTGCCTTTGTGTCCGATCTCGTGAACTTTGTCGGGATTGGCGAAGATTCGCTTTTCACGATCGCGCACAACCGCGTCATCTTCCCAGCTTCCTTCGAGCAGTTTGTAGATCACTTCCAGATACTCCTCGGCGATCTCGTAGCGGTTGTCGTGGCGGTTGAGGCTGTTGTCGCCCACATTTTTCGCGCCGCTTTCTAGGTACGAGGTTACGATATTCCAACCAACGCGCCCCTTTGTGTAGTGATCGGCTGTGGCAATGCGCCGCGCCCAAGTGTATGGGTGCTCAAACGAAGTCGACGAGGTGATCCCAATGCCGATATGCTTTGTCGCTTGCGCAACGGGTCCTGCGATCTGGAGCGGATCATTGACGGGGATCTGCACACCGTTTTGAACTGCGGCGCGGGCGCTGTCGTTATAGACATCGTAATAGCCCACGACATCGGCGATAAAGATCGCGGCGAAGTAGCCCTTTTCCAGCGTTTTTGCCAGATCGACCCAGTATTCTAGGTCTTTATACTGCCACGATCGATCGCGCGGGTGCGCCCAAAGTCCGGGCGATTGGTGTCCTACGCAGTTCATTTCGAATGCGTTAAAAAAGAATTTCTTGCTCATGGTTTGCTCCTGTTTTTTTAATTTTCTGAAACGGCTGTGAAAACGCCCGCTACCAACGGATCGTCCGTTGTTTTGAGGTACTCATCTAGTCTTGGATCGGCAAACGCCTGTTGCAGCTTTTTGATCTGCGGATCGTTCAAAAACTTTGTGCCGATCACAAGCTGCGAAGCGAAAGTTCTGGGAGCTTGCGGGAACAAAATCCCCTTTTCTCGCGCAACTTTGCCCGAGTCAAACTCTGAAATGTAACCGATCGCGGCATCGACAGAATCTAGCACGCGCGGCAGAGTCATCAGCTCTAGCTCCTTGAACTCAAACTTGCGCGGATTTTCGGCAATATCGCGCAGTTTCGCCGTGCGCGGTTCGACCTGTTTGTTTAATCCGATCAGCCCCTGCCGCTCCAATAGCCACAACGCCTGCCCTTGATTTGCGCCGTCGTTTGGCACTGCGATCACCGCGCCTTCGGGCAGATCGTCAATGCTCTTGTACCGCTCGGAATAGATGCCAAATCCCCACTGATAAATGGGAAATGTCGAGGTGAGTTCAAACCCGTTTGCATCGACAACCTGCTTTAACCACCACTGATGTTGGTAGATCGTGGCGGCGTAATCTCCGTCGGCAACGGCGCGGTTTGACTGCACGGGATCTTGTAGCCCCACAGCCTCAAGTTTGATACCGTAATCGGGAGCAATATGCTCGGATACGAACTTGATAATATGCTCCTCGCCCGCCATCGTAGGCTCAAAATGAACCTTCAAAGTTTCGCCGAAAACGACCGTATCGCTTTTGGGGTTTAGCGCAAGATAATACGCGCCAACCGCGATCGCAACAACCGCAACCACCGCAATGATCAGCGGCAGCGGACTCCTCTTTTTGATCTCAAAATGCACATCTTGTGCCATAGAAACTCCTCAAAGGTTTTTTGTGGATACAAATAACCGCTATGGGCTGTTTGTATCAATTAATTAGCGTTGTTTCGCCTCTTCTCGCTTGACTTTTTCAATATCACGATACTGCGCTGCCGGGTGATCGTTTGGCAGTTTTTTGTAGCCAAAGAGCTTTTCGCGCAGCGTGCCGTCTTTGTACGATGTCGGATACACGCCCCGTTTTTGCAGTTCAGGAACGAGGTATTTGATCACATCTTCAAATGTCTCGTGCGAAACGGCATAAGCGACATTGAAGCCATCGACATCTGTTGTATCGACCCAATCTTCCAGCGCGTCTGCGACGGTTGTTGGCGATCCGACAAAAACCGGTCCCGGTCCTCCAATGCCAACCCAACGAGCCACATCTTCGATCGTCCAGTCTTTATCCTGTCCGTGCGTCAGATAATCAACAAATGACGATCCAGCGCCCAAATCCACATTTTTTGCCAGATCGGTTGGTTTATACTTGCCGAAATCCTCGCCCGTCCAGCCCGAAAGCAGAGCCAGCGCACCCTCTTGCGAGATGTACTGCTGGTACTCTTTGAACTTTGCCTGCGCTTTTTCGTCCGTCTCATCAACCACGATCGTGATGATGTTGAAGATCAAAATGCTATGCGGATCTCTGCCCAAAGCCGCTCGTTTTGCGCGGATCGAAGTAACGAGATTTTTGATACCCGATTTTTCGGGACCCGAAATAAACGCCGCTTCAGCGTGCTTGGCGGCAAAATCCTGCCCCGCTTCCGAAACGCCCGCTTGAAAAAGTACAGGCGTTCGCTGCGGCGAAGGCTCTGTTAGACCAATGCCAGGAACATCAAAGTACTTGCCCTTGTGTCCGATCTCGTGAACTTTGTCCGGATCGGCAAAAATCCGTTTTTCACGATCGCGCACAACCGCGTCATCTTCCCAGCTTCCTTCGAGCAGTTTGTAGATCACTCGCGCGTACTCATCGGCGATCTCGTAGCGACTGTCGTGTTCGCCCAAGTTTTTTGCGCCGATATTGTGTGCGCCGCTTTCTAGGTACGATGTAACGATATTCCAACCAACGCGCCCTTTTGTGTAGTGATCGGCGGTTGCGATTCGGCGAGCGAATGTGTATGGGTGCTCAAATGTCGTCGATGAGGTTACGCCGATACCGATATGCTTTGTTGCGTACGCTACGGGTGCGGCGATCTGGAGCGGATCATTGACCGGAATCTGCGCTCCGCTTCTGACTGCCGCTTTTGCGTTGTTGTTGTACACATCGTAGTAGCCGATCACATCGGCGATAAAAAACGCCGTGAAAAAGCCTTTTTCGAGCTTTTGCGCTAGTTCAACCCAGTACTCAAGGTCTTTATACTGCCACGATCGATCGCGCGGGTGCGCCCAAAGTCCGGGCGACTGATGTCCTACGCAGTTCATCTCAAATGCGTTGAAGTAGAACTTCTTGCTCATGGCTTGCTCCTGTTTTTTTGTATTTTTAGTCTTCTGAAACAGCAGTTAAAACGCCCGCTACCAACGGATCGTCTGTGGTTCGCAGATAGTTTTCAACCCGCTTGTCGGCAAACGCTTGGCGCAGTTTGATGATGTTTGGGTCGTTTAGGAATTTCGTACCGATCACAAGTTGGCACGCAAATGTTGCGGGCGCTTTTGGAAACAAAATCCCCTTGCTTCTCGGCACTTTTCCCGCATCGAAGTTTGAGATGTAGCCGATCGAGACATCAACAGACTCAAGCACCCTAGGAAGCGTCTCAAGTTCAAACTCTTTGAACTGAAAGTTGTGCGGATTTTCGGCAATGTCTTTGAGCTTCGCGGTTCTGGCTTCGATGTTTTTGTCAAGCCCCAACAGACCCGCGCGTTCCAAAAGCCACAACGCTTGTCCCTGATTTGCTCCGTCGCTAGGCAGAGCAACCAGAGCGCCATTTGGCACAGCGGCAATGCTCTCGTACTTATCGGAGTAGAGACCAAAGCCCCATTGAAAGACAGTTTGCGTAGGAGTCAGTTCAAAGCCATTTGCTTCGATCACTTGTTTGAGCCACCACTGGTGCTGATAGATCGAAGCAGCCAGCGCGCCTTCCGCAACGGCTCGATCGGCTTGCGTGCCGTCAGTAAGCGGTACGGCTTCCAGCGCGATACCGTAATCGGGCGCAACATGATCGTTGATGAACTTGATGATCCGCTCTTCGCCCGCATACGATGGCGAGTAATGCACTTTGAGTGTTTTGCCGAAGACGACCTCACCGCTGGTTTCAAACCTTGCGATATAAAACGCACCTACAATCAGCGCTAGTGTCGCAACAGCGGTTATGGCATAGCGGACGGGACTCCTCTTTTTGATCTCAAAATGCACATCTTGTGCCATAGAAACTCCTATTGTGTTTTTCGCATAGAGCGCGGCATAGCTAAAGCAAAATGCTTTTGCAAACTAGTAACGGTTTGGTTTGTGCGCCTAAATCTCTGGATCAGGCGGCTTTTTCGAGTTTGTGGTTGAAGCGGCAACAATTTTGCGGCTGAGTTTTCTCTTTTGCGGCGCTTTTTTCGCTGACGATGATGAAGCTGCCTGCGGGCAGTATAAGCCCTTTGTAACCCATACGATCGAGCGATGAGACGATCTGCTTTGGATAGGCTCTATCCGCCAGATAAGCTCCATTTGACGGCGGCTCTTGAAAACGACCGCCCGCGATTCCTGTCGGCAATAGCCAAATTGCGCTCACACTGCACCTCCTGAATGTTCATCTGAAAAACGCTTGGTGGTAAAACCAAGTAAGTTGATCAAATTACTCGACATCATACGAAAGCAAACTGAATCCAAGCTTAAACCACGAGGATTTTTGGCAAAAAATGGACAAACGAGCGCAGAGGCGCGATCAAAGCGGTGTGAGTTGAAACGGCAGGGCAAAAAAGGAGTTGGAAAACGAGGGAGCGCCACAGCAATCTATGGCGCTGTGAAAACTAGAGAGTCTTGATATACGCAGCAACCGTTGCGATATCTTCGGTGCTAAATGGAACCATATTGCCCTTCATAAGAGCGCCCATACCATACGCATTGTTGGTACCCGCTTTGTAACCGTTCAGCGAGGTTACGATCTCATCTGCGCCCATTGTGCCGGGTGGACGACCTTTGCCCATACCGGATTTTTCAGCCTTAGTGCCATGGCAGGCAATACAACTTTTGAAAAGCGTTTCGCCGTCAGCCGCAAACATCGATGTCGCGCCCAGAATCAGAAGCGCCGCCAGAACTTTTTTCATCGTAACCCCCTTTGGGAAAATTGTGGCGCGATTTTAGCTATGCAACCCTTAACCATTTCGCGCTACATAGATATAATTTTGCTCAAACTGCTGTGGAGGGATTGTGAATCTAGCGCTGTTTTTGGATCGCGACGGTGTTATCAATGTTGATTACAACTTCGTACACCGCGCAGAGGAGTTCGTGCTAACCGATGGGATCGTGGATCTGCTGCGGCTTGCGGCGGCGCGAAACTACAAGGCGATCGTGGTAACAAACCAGTCGGGCATTGCGCGCAAAATCTACACAATGAACGATTTTTTGACGCTCACCCGTTATATGATCGCAAAACTCGAAGCGCTCGGTGCGCCGATCGCCGGCGTCTATTACTGTCCGCACGCGCCCGAAGATGGGTGCGAATGTCGCAAACCGCAGCCCGGAATGCTCCTGCAAGCCGCGCACGATTTTCAGATCGATCTAGGTGCAAGCTGGCTAATTGGCGATCGCCCAAGCGACATAATGGCGGCGAAAAACGCAGGCGTACCACATACGATTTTGCTGGGCGAGCCACCGAGCGAGGCGGAGTTCACCGCTCAAAATATCTTCGGTACAATTGACATTTTCAAAAAGAGGGCGTAAATGACATACAGCGAGATCAACTTCAACAGTAAAACAGTTTTGATCACGGGCGGCGCGGGATTTATCGGTTCTAATTTGGCGTTTCATCTTCAAGAGAACTACCCGTTGTGCCGCATCGTGATCTTCGATGCTTTTGTGCTGGGACATTTCAAAAATCTGCGAGGATTTAAGGGTGAAGTCATCAGCGGCGACATAGCAAACGCAGAGGATCTTGCGAGGCTGGAAAAGTACAAGTTTGATTATATTTTCCACGAAGCGGCGATCAGCGATACAACCGTGATGGATCAAAAGCTGGTCGTTAAAGTCAATACCAACGCATTTCGTGATGTTTTGGAGTTTGCAAAAAAACAGAATGCGATCATTGTCTATGCTTCTAGCGCAGGAACTTACGGCAATTCGCCTGCGCCAAATAGCGTAGGAGAGGGCGAAAATCCCGAAAATATTTATGGCTTTAGCAAACTGATGATGGATCATTTAGCAATGCGATTTGCCGATGAAAACAAAATGACGATCGTTGGACTAAGGTATTTTAATGTTTATGGCGAACGAGAGGTGTACAAAGGAAAGATTGCTTCGATGATCTTGCAGCTTGGACTCCAGATGTTAAGCGGCAAAAAACCAAAGCTGTTTAAGTGGGGCGAACAGAAGCGCGATTTTGTCTATATCGAAGATGTTGTACAGGCAAATATACGAGCGTTAAGCGCAAAAAAAAGCGGCGTTTATAATGTAGGCAGCGGCACGGCGCGAGAGTACAATGAGATATTTGGCAATTTGACAGAGACGCTAAAGTGTCATATCGAAGTTGAATACATTGACAACCCATACAGCTTTTTTCAAAAGCATACGGAAGCGGACATCGCTTTAACACGAGAGTTCTTGGGCTACGAGCCTCGTTTTGGTCTAGAAGATGGGATCAAATCGTACGCGCCTGAGATCGTGAGTATTTACGAAAATCACATTCGATGATCACGCTAAAAAACCAGTCGCCCAAAGTGTTGGTTGTGGGCGATCTGATGATCGATGTATATCTGTGGGGACACGCTGGGCGCGTTAGTCCTGAAGCGCCCGTGCTGGTTGTTGATGTGGATAAAACAAACACGGTTTTGGGCGGCGCAGGAAATGTGATCAACAACCTTTTAGCGCTTGGATCACAGGTGTTTGTCGGCGGTGTGATCGGCGATGATCAAACCGCAATAGAACTAAACGATATGCTCATCGCAAGCGGCGCAAATACAACCGCGCTGATCACGCAAAAATCGCGCAAAACCAGCAAGAAAACCCGTGTGATGGCTTCTCATCAGCAGATCGTAAGATTCGACAGCGAAAGCAGAGAGCCGATCGAAAGCCAGAGCGAAACAAAACTTAAAGAGGCGGTTAGCGATCTACTTGCTATCGTCGATATTTGCCTATTAAGCGATTACGGTAAAGGGGTATTAACTCCCACGCTAACGCAATATATTATTAACGAGGCAAAACGGCACAATAAAAAGGTGTTGATCGATCCAAAAGGCAGCGATTATAGTAAATACAAAAACGCTACCTTGATCACGCCAAATCGTAAAGAGGCGGGCGAGGCGGTCGGCGCGACGCTGGGTACGATCGAAGCTGTAAAAGAGGCGGGAGAAAAACTGCGAAAAACACTTGCACTTGAGTATGCGATCATCACTCTCTCGGAAGCGGGAATGATGATCTGCGATCAATTTGGCAGTACGCATATTCCAACGCAGGCGCGTGAAGTTTATGATGTAACGGGCGCGGGCGATACGGTACTTTCGAGTTTAGGTTTTGCGCTCGCTTGCTCAAAAACGATCGATGAAGCGGCACATTTTGCCAATATCGCCGCAGCGGTTGTTGTGAGCAAACTCGGCAGCGCAACAGCGACGATCGATGAAGCGATCGCATACGAGTTTCGCCATTCGATCAATCAAAGCGCCAACAAAGTTTTATCGCTGCGAGAGATGGCGCACGAAGCGGAAAGAGTTCGCGCAAGCGGTCGAAAAATTGTCTTTACAAACGGCTGTTTCGATCTGCTTCATCGCGGGCATATTGAGTATCTGCAAAAAAGCCGCGCTGAGGGCGATGTGCTGATCGTTGGGCTAAACAGTGACAAAAGCGTCAAGGCGCTCAAGGGCGAAAGCCGCCCGATTGTCTGCCAAGAAGATCGCGCTTTTATGCTCGCTACTCTTGGGTTTGTTGATTTTGTTGTTCTTTTTGACGATCTAACGCCGATCGAGCTTGTACGGGCGATCAGACCCGATGTGCTAACCAAAGGCGCGGACTACGCAAACAAAGAGGTTGTTGGCAGAGAGTTTGCGGGTAGGGTGGCGCTGATCGACTTTGTCGATGGGCGATCGACGACGAGTACGATTAGTAAAATTGCAAAGGATCAGGTGTGTTAAAAAAGGCGATTGTATGGGGATTTTTTGCGGCGTTCGCTTTTGGCGCGGGGACAAATTCGTTTTGGTTGGATCTCAACAGCAAGGATATTGAAGCGGGCTACGAGCGGCGCGATCAGCTTGGAAGCTCTAGCGCACTCCACTACGGCGTGGATTTTCTGCGCGCACAAGATGAGTTTGACGATATGAATATGCTGCTTGGGGCACATGTAACCGTTGTGGGTTATAGCCCTGTGCCGGGGCTGGGCTTTGGGCTTGGTTTTGGCGGCAATTTCGCGTGGATCGATCACGGCAAAAGCGAGAGCAATCCCGTTGCGCTACCGATCAAAGCGGCGGTCTATTACACGCTGCCGATCGCAATTCACACAACACTTTCGGCTTCTTACGCGATCGCGCCCTCGAGCCTCTGCCTAGTCGATTGCGATCGCTATAACGAGTTCAGGCTGGAAGCGTCAATCGAACCGATGGAGGGCGGAATGGTTGTAGCAGGCTGGCGGGACATTGAGTACAGAGAGGACGGCAACAAGTATGAGTTTAATCAATCCTTCTATGTTGGTGTGAGGATCAGCTTCTAATGCGCAGCGTAATCGAAGCCGAAATTGCGGCGCACAAGGAGAGTTTTGCGCGGATCGACTCGCTCAAAGTCGAGATAGAAACGGCGGCGCTGATGTGCGCAGCCTCGCTCAAGAGCGGCGGCAGAGTGTTGCTGTGCGGCAATGGCGGAAGCGCGGGCGATGCGCAACATATCGCGGCGGAGCTGACGGGACGGTACAAAAAAGAGCGCAAACCGCTTGCCGCGATCGCGCTGACGACAGACACATCTGCGCTCACCGCGATCGGTAACGACTACGGTTTTGAGCAGATTTTTTCGCGTCAAGTTGAAGCGCTTGGGCGCACGGGCGACATACTTATCGCCATTTCGACGAGCGGGAACAGCAAAAATATCCTCGCCGCGCTGCGAATTGCCCACAAGATCGGTATGCGTTCGATCGGACTTAGCGGCAAGGACGGCGGCGAAATGCGCGAGCTATGCGACATCAATCTTATCGCGCCCTCAAACGACACGCCACGCATTCAAGAGATGCACATCTTTATCGGTCATACCCTCTGCCATATCATCGAAACCGCGTTTTAGCGGGGGGGGGGGCATCGCGGGGCGTTTAGATTGCCGCCGTCAAACCAGAGCGATCTGTTTGCTAAAATATGATCTATTAAGTCGCTAACGGTGAAATGCTTGATCGTCATATTGCGCTGGCAGGGTATGCGAAGTAGCAACAATCGATACTGGTGCATGTGCTAATGCTTTGAAAATTGGAGAGAAGTAGAAGCAAGGGCGAGTTTGTTGAAGAAGTCAAAGTGGAGGTTCGCGGCTAATGAACTTGATTTATAAACTGTTTTTAACCATAAACTCCACACTGTTGGTGGTCGTTATATATGGTATCAAAAAAGAATGGAGTGTATCAGTTTTGCCATCCTGGATTTCTGGAATAATTCTTCTACTTATTCCGATAATTTTATCCGCGATCAGCATCCCCTTTACTCTGTTGCTCGGTAAAGACAATCTTGCAACTTTTCAAGACATACAGCCCTACGATGATTAGAAAGGTTTTGTAATGAAGACGATCAACAAAGATGAACTTGAATTCGCCATATTCTGTATTGAAGGTGTGGCAAAAGAACTCGCACTAAAAGGCAGTGAAGTTTACGAACTAATGATGAGCTGCCCCGGGTTGAATGTACTTGATGATTATGTGATCGAATTTTACAATGTGCTTCATACGCAAGGTCAGGAGTATATCGTTCGCGAAATCATCGAACTCATGCGAAAAAAAGGAGCGATAAAATGATGTTATTTCACGGTTCCTATGCAGCGATCGAAAAACCCGATTTGTCATTTTCGCGTGATAAAGTTGATTTTGGTAAAGGTTTTTATACAACACCATTCAAAGAGCAAGCGAAATGGTGGGCGGAGCGTTTCAAAAAAGATACAGGACATGGGGTTTTCTCGATCTATAACTTTGACGAATCGGCATTTTCGCAAATAAAGATATTGGAGTTTGAAACATATTCTGAAGCGTGGCTTGACTTTATTGCTGTTTGCAGACGAGGCGCAGATAAAACCGATTTTGATCTTGTAATCGGCGGCGTGGCAAATGACAAGGTTTTCAACACTCTGACGCTCTATTTTAGAACTATGATATCAAAAGATGAAGCGCTTAAACGACTGATGTACGATAAACCAAATTCTCAATACTGCTTTAGAACTCAAAGCGTTATAGATCGGTATCTAAAATTTGTAAAAAGTGAGGAGATTTAAATGCTGGCAGATGATATTTTATTGGGGTTTAAATATCAAAGCACGATCGAGGCATACGCTGAGCTGATAAATATTGATTTGCGCACCGCTGCGGATGTGTTTTACAAATCACGATTGTATATAGAGATGAGTGAGGGTATCTCGGATATGCACTGCCGCAGCGATGGCTATCTTGCTGAGGAATTAAAGCTAGAAATCCAGAGCAAACGGAAGCGGTAGATAGTGTTGTTTGCGTATTTGACGGTCAAGAGAAGCAAGATCGCGTTACCTACCGCCGCGATATGGCTGGAGTAAGTTTATCGTTGTAGTACCGTCAATAGCGATCCGTGAGGGAGTAAAAAAATCATTTGAAATTACGCAAGAACATTTTATGGAGTTATACGGCAAAAAAGCGCGATTTTTTGTATACAATTCCTCAAATCTCCACCAATTAGACGAATTTTCGCAAAACTTTGGTATCAATGTAATGATCATCAACATTCAAGCGTTTGCTTCATCGCTAAAAGAGGATGGTAGAAACAAAGACTTGCTCCTGAAGAGTATATTCGCAAGGTTATAGAGGAGATCAATAAACAAAAAGCGGCGGTGATCGTAGAGCATATATCGTATCAACCGAGTGCGGAAGAGCCATACACGCAAGATATATTCAATATAAGCCGTAGCAGTTCGGAATATGCAAAGGCTTTTCAGGCGAAAAAGGCAGTTCAAGATTATGTTTTTACGGACGGAACTGCCGAAAAAAGTGTTGAGCGGCGTTTCGCTGAAGATTTAGATAGCGCCGAAGAGGTAGTTGCATATGCAAAATTGCCGCGAGGTCCAAAAGGCTTTTATATTCCAACGCCTGTCGGACACTATTCGCCCGATTGGGCGATCGCATTTAAGCGCGGTTCGGTAAAACACATTTTCTTTATCGCCGAAACGAAAGGCACAATGAATAGTCTCAATTTAACGCCTATTGAACAGGCGAAGATTTATTGCGCCAAGAAGTTGTTTAATGAGCTATCTACAAGTAAAGTGAAATATCACGATGTCGATAGCTATCAGAGTTTATTAAACATTATGCAAACGCTCTAACGCGGCGGTGTAGCAAACCCCTGTTATAGTTCCAGCCCGCAATTTTGACAACAAGGGGCAATAATGCAGTGCGAACTTCCAACCAAAGCAGATGTACATAGGATCGCCAAGGTTTTTGACGGCGTGAAAACGGTTGCGATCGCAGGCTGCTCGCCCGATCCGACAAAAGCCAGCAACAGCGTGGCGGCGTATTTGCAAAAACAAGGTTTCACGATTTTGCCGATCTACCCCAAAGAAGATGAGATACTGGGCGAGAAGGTCTATCGCTCACTCGGCGAGATTGTATCGGCGGTTGATATGGTGATTATGTTTCGCAAGTCTGAATACGCCACAGAGCTTGTCGCAGAGGCGATCGAACGCGGTGATATAAAGGTTTTTTGGATGCAAGAGGGAATTACAAATGAAAACGCGCGAAAAATGGCTGAAGCCGCACGGATCGTCGTGGTAGAAGATCGGTGCGCTATGAAAATCCATCAAGCGGCTAGGGCGGCACAGTGATCACGATAGAAGATGTATTGCAGGCTAGGGCAAGGCTTTTGCCGATCTTGGCGGAAACGCCGTTTGCGCGAGGACCATTTCTAAGCGATCAGACAGGGCTTAGCGTCTATCTCAAAAAGGAAAATCTCCAGCATACGGGCAGCTTCAAACTGCGCGGCGCGTTTAACTGTATCGCAATGTTAAGCGTTGCCGAACGGGCAAAAGGGGTGATCGCCGCAAGCGCAGGCAACCATGCGCAGGGTGTTGCGTACGCCGCGCGGCACTTTGGCGTTCAAAGCTACATCGTAATGCCCGAAGCTACGCCGCTTCTCAAAGTCAATGCGACGAAAAACTTGGGCGCACAGGTGATTTTGCACGGTGCGAACTATGACGATGCGTTTGCCTATGCAACCCGCTATGGAGGCGAACACAACCTCACTTTTATCCACCCGTTTGCCGACGCGGGCGTGATCGCAGGGCAGGGGACGCTTGCCATTGAGATGTTGGAGTCCGTTCCCGATCTCGACGCTATCCTAGTTCCCGTTGGCGGCGGGGGGCTGATTAGCGGCGTGGCGATCGCGGCAAAGGCGATCAATCCGCAGATCAAGGTTATTGGCGTTAGCGCAGCGGGCGCGCCTGCCATGCGTACCTCGTTTCACGAAAAACGGGCGATCGACAGCCTCTCGGTTCGCACGATCGCAGACGGGATCGCGGTGCGCGATACATCGCCGATCACGCTTGAATATCTGCTCAAATATGTTGATGATCTGCTGGAGGTCGATGACGAGGAGATCGCAAACGCTATCTTGTTTCTGATCGAAAAACAGAAGCTCGTTGTGGAGGGTGCGGGCGCGGTGGGCGTTGCGGCGCTTTTGCACAACCGTACCGATCTGCCAAAGGGCGCAAAGGTTGGCGTGCTGCTTAGCGGCGGAAATATCGATGTAACAATGCTCGCGGTGATCATCGAAAAGGGTCTGATCAAATCAAGCCGCAAAATGGAACTAACCGTTACGCTTATTGACAAGCCCGGCAGCCTGCAAATGCTCTCTGCGGCGCTTTCGGAGGTTAGCGCAAACATCGTTCATATCGACTACGATCGCACGGCAAGATCGCTTGATTACGGCGACGCAAATGTGTCTGTGTCGCTGGAAACCAAAGGCACAGAACACCAAGTACAGATCCGCGCCAAGCTCAAAGCGTGCGGATTTGTCTTTCAAGAGGCGTGATTATGGAGGCGATCTTCTCATTACAGTCGTTTGATATTTTAGGAATTGTTCTGAATATCGTAATGACATTTGCGTTTGGGTTGTACAAATCGTTACGCATGAACATTGATGAGATGATCTACCTAATGGATCGCTATCCTGTCAAAACAAAACTCTATAAACTCATCGCTCTTTGGTTTATTCCTTACGCTGGAGTATGCTATATTTTCTATCAACTATTCCTCCTGCAACGGATACTCTACGGTGGCGGAAGCGTGTACGATTACATGGAGGCGAAGTTGAGCGCTGATTATCAAAAACAGAAGGTGAGCAGATGAATCTAGAAGCGTTAGCAGAGTCAGGCGGTATGGATGTGGAGGATCTTGAGATGTTGCTTGCGGTTTTCAAACCGTCGGTAACGGACGCGCTGGGCAAGCTCAAAGCGGCAGCGGCGGCAAACGACATGGAAGGCGCGAGATTTGCGCTGCATAAGATCGCAGGTTCGAGTGCGCCGCTCTTTGGGATTGGCGAGGTCAATACGATCGCAAGGGCGGGCGAGACGACGATCCGCGACGGCGGCACAGTTGATGCGGCGGCGTTGGCGCAGCAGATCGAGCAGATTTTGACAGCGGCTGAGGTTCTTTAGCCTTTGCAAGATAGCGCCGTTGTTTTACTCAATATGGGCGGCGCGTCCAGTCTAGGCGAAGTACCGCTGTTTTTGAACAATATGTTCCGCGACAAGCGCATTTTGCCGATCGCGTTTGCGCCGCTTCGCTACGCGCTTGCCAAATGGATCACCATTCGCCGTAGTGCTCTGTCGCAGTCGCACTACCGCTTGATCGGCGGGCGATCGCCTCTGCTCGGACACACCCGCTCGCTTGCGGCAAAACTGCAAAAACAGCTTGATATGCCGGTCGTGATCGCAATGCGCTATACGCCGCCATTTAGCGCCGAAGCGGTGCGTGAGATCAAGGCTCTGGGCGTGAAACGGCTTGCGATTATTCCGCTCTATCCGCAGTACTCAACGACGACGACACTCTCATCGCTGACCTGTTTTTACGAGGCGTTGCAAGAGGCGAAATGCCATCAGGAGCATTTTGCGCAGGAGCATTTTGCAATCGAAAGGTTTTACGATCACCCAACCTACAATAGCTGCGTGATCGAAGCGGTCAAAGAGGCGCTTGGCAGGGAAAAAGCGGACGAATACGCGCTGATTTTTTCGGCGCATTCGTTGCCGCAGAGCGTTATCGATCGCGGCGATCCGTATCAGGCGGAGTGCAAGGCGCACGCAGCGATCTTGACCAAACTGCTGACGCTGGAAAATCTGTCGTTTGCTTCGGTACATCTGGCGTATCAGTCAAAGCTCGGATCGATGAAGTGGCTGGAGCCGCCGCTGGAATCAGCACTGGGCGAGGTTGCGGCAAGCGGCTGTAAAAAGGCGCTGATTGTGCCCATTAGCTTTACGATCGACAACCTTGAGACCGACTATGAGCTTTCGATCGACTACCGCAAACGCGCCAAAAAGCTGGGGCTGGAAGTGGCGATCGCTCGCTGTCCGAACGATAGCGATCTGTTTGTAACCGCGCTGGGGCAACTTGCGATCGCACTTCTTACGATCGGCGAAAAGCAGGCGGTTAAAACAGCGATTCAATAATTTTTAACGCCTCGTCCTGCGGTACTTCTGAAGCGAAGCTGAAGAATCTTATCAAATAATAAACATAGCTTATTAGCAAGTTTCAGCCAACTTAAAATACGATTGCAGGTTTTGACAAAATCACCCCAAAAGGAGTTTCAAATGAGTATGAGCGGACGAAGTTCTTCTCTCTCTCTCTCTCTCTCTCTCTCTCTCTCGGTGCGCTGTTACTAGCGCTTTTTAGCCTAACAGGT
>BNUO01000003.1 GCA_025997415.1 Campylobacterota bacterium | reverse complement strand
TCTCCAAAAACCAGAGCGGCGATCCGTGCTTTTATGTCGAAGCGGACGAAAATCAGACGGTTACGCAGTACGACGAGTGTGACTACTACTTTGTCCTCGATACGACCGAGCTGGTTATGAAGATGCGCCAAGAGACGCCGCTTCAAGCCTCAAGGGTGCGCGAAATCTACCTTGAACCGGACGCAACGATGATCGAAACGCTGGATCGTGGGCTTGCGACGGTCAGCGACATCTACACCGATGAGTTCGAGCCTGTTAAAAGCGCCTTCGCTCCATTTTATAACGCAAAAGGCGACGAACTGATGGGGGTTGTGGCGGTCGATCTGGGCATTGATGAGTATATGGAACAGATCGCGCACATTGAGAAGATTACACACTACGGTTTTGCGCTCTTTGTGATTTTGACGACGATCGTTGCCATTGGCATCTTTGCCAAGCGAACGCAGATCAAACGCATACTGCGTCAAAACGAGGTGGCGCAAGAGCGCAATCGGCGCGAAATTGAGACGCTTACGCGCAAGAACACGGCGCTGCTAACCCATGCGCTGCCGCCCGCGATTATCGAACGGATCAAAAACGGCGAGAGGGTGATCGCCGATAATCACGAGCGGGTTGTTGTGGCGTTTATCACGATCAGCGGTTTTGAGACGATCGCCGATACGCATGAGACGGTGCAAACGCTTGCGATGCTTAACAGCATTTTTGAGCTGCTTGATTCGCTGACGGAAAATTACGGTTTAGAGCGGATCAAAACCAACGGGGCAACATATATGGTTGCGGGCGGGCTGAACACTCCTGCAAGCGGGCGGCTGCATTCGGTTGGAAATATGATGGTTGATGCGATGATGACAATCGACCTTGCGGGCTTTCATGCGCAGATCGGAATTGCGGCGGGACCCGTTGTCGCGGGCGTGATCGGCGGAATGAAATACGCTTACGATCTCTGGGGAAATACGGTCAATGAAGCCGCTAACCTTGCCAAAACCGCCGAAGCGGGAACGGTTTTGTGCGCGAAGAGTTTCACCAAATTGTGCAAGGATACGCACGGCTTTGTCTGGCGCGAGGTGGTGATCGATGAAGCAAATGGCAAGTACGCTTACCAGCTATTAGTAAAAAATAGGCAGAATAGCTAACTATGAATAATAAAAAACAGTATGGATTTGGCGTACAGCCTGTGCGAGAAGCGGTTTTTGTTTGGGTGGCGATCACCGTTGTCGCCGCTATCAGCTTGGGAACGATCTACGATCTTTCACGCACCTACCAAGACGAGACGATCAACACCGAGCTGATCGAAGCGGCATCGATCGGCGCATCGCTGATCGATGTGAGCGCACACAAGCAGCTTAAGAGCGAAGATCAGTTGGACGACGAGCTTTATAAACGGCTGATCGACCCGCTGATCAAGTTCCACAGCGCACTGCCAAATATCTACTATGTATATACGGTCATTAAGCAGGGCGATCGGTTCTTCTTTGTACTCGACACCGCGCGGTATATGCGCGAACTGCGACCGGGCGTTTTAATGACGCACAGCCGCGTGATGGACGAGTACAAAGACGACATCGATCCGTCTTTGATCGATACGCTAACCTATGGCAGAGTTGAGGTGGGCGAACTGATGGACGATGAGTTTGGGGTGTTCAAAAGCGCATTCGCTCCGTTCTTTGACGATCAAGGCGAGTTAGCGGGCGCTATCGGCGTTGATCTCAACCTCAAAAACTACAATCTGCGGATCGCGGCTGTGCGAAATATCTGTCTCAACGGCTTTCTGCTCTTTGCGGCGCTCGCAAGCGTGCTCTCGGCGATGATCGCTGTTTTGCGGACAAAAACCCTGCGTCAGCTTGAGTTGGCGCGTGAGGAGCACGACAGGCAGGAGGACGAGCTTCTACGAAGAAACAAAGAAAACGAGGAGCTGCTGGCAAACATCTTGCCCAAAGAGGCTGCCAAACGGCTCAAAAACGGCGAGAAGGTGATCGCCGATAGCTACGAGCGCGTTACCGTGATGTTTATCGATCTGGCGGGCTTTACCAGCTTTAGTCTGCCGCTGACGGCAAGAGAGGTTGTCGATGTACTCAACCGAATCTTTGGCAGTCTCGATGAACTGACCAATCTCTGCAACCTTGAAAAGATCAAGACCATTGGCGATAGTTATATGGCTGTGGGCGGGCTTGACAGACTTGATGGCGATCATATGCGCCGCGTTGCGCTAATGGCGCTTAGTGCGATCAACGCGTTTAACGAGATCAAGCGAGAGCTAAAGATTATCGATTTTGGCATACGAATTGGTATTGCAACGGGTCCCGTTGTCGCGGGCGTGATCGGCAATACGAAGTTTGCCTACGACCTCTGGGGCGATACGGTCAATATCGCCAGCCGAATGCAGACGCACTCAGAACCGGGTAAGATACACTGCAACGATGAGTTTGCGCGGCTCATCGCCAAGGATTTTGCGCTAGACGATCGCGGCGAAATTGAGGTGCGAGGCAAGGGCAAAATGCACACCTTCTACCTCGTTTCAAAGCTCGATCAACCACGAAAAAAGGAGAATTGATGCAATCAAAAACAGTCTTTTTGGCATTTGCCAGACAAAATCGAGACGCGGATCAGAAGGTTTTAGCGATCTTGGATTCACACTACTACCCAGCCGCAAGGCAGGAGGCAAACGGCAGTTACTACGGCAGTTTAGAGGGTGCGATCAAGCACATTTTGGGCGGAACGCTCCACTTTTTGGGCATGTTTCGCGCTGCGCTTAAGGGCAACTCGGCGGCGGATTCGATCCTTGCTGCGTTGGATAGTGTGGGACACCCCGACGAAAAACCGTTTGATGTAACGGGTTGGGAGCAGTTTAAGCAGGCGCTAACCAAAACCGACGCGGTGCTGGTTAAGCTCGTAGAAGCGCTGAACGAAAACGATTTTGACGCACAGGTAAAGGTCGAATGGTTTGGCGGCAACCCCGCAACCGTGCCGTTTGGCTATCTATTGAGTGCGCTTGCTTCGCACGGCATTCACCATCGCGGACAGATCTCGCAGGTCTTTGACGCGGCGAAGATCGACAACGATTACAGCGGTATCAATATCGCTCATGTGCTTGGGTAATAGGACTAGATTCTTCGCTTCGCTCAGAATGACAAGAAACCCTGTCGTTCTGAGGGAGCGGAGCGATTGAAGAATCTGCGTTTGATGAGATTCTTCACTTCGTTCAGAATGACAATTAGCAGGGCACACACTAATCCAGCCTACCGCTCTCCATCTGATAGATTCTATTACAGCCGGAGAGCGTGGTTAGGCGGTGGGCGATCGCCAAAAGCGTTCTACCGCTTGCCGCATCGTAAATCTCCTCCATAATCTTTGCTTCCGTTTCGCTATCAAGCGCACTTGTCGCTTCGTCTAGGATCAAAATCTGCGGATTGCCGTAGAGGGCGCGGGCGATACCGATTCGCTGTTTCTGTCCGCCGCTAAGCAGTATCCCGCCCTCGCCGACGCGGGTTTTCAGCCCATCGTGGGTGAGCAGAAAATCGTAGATGTTTGCTTGTTTCAGCGCCGCGATAATCTCTGCTTCATCATAGTCGTGTCCAAAGGCGACATTGTCTGCGACTGTGCCGTCAAAGAGGTAGATCTCCTGCGGAATGTAGCCGATCAACTGCCGCCACGCGCGGATATTGTCGTTTCTCAGCGTTTCGCCGTCAATCTCAATCTCGCCGCTTTGGGGCTTGTATATCCCAGCGATAATGTCGATGAGCGTCGATTTTCCGCTGCCGCTCTTGCCCGCAAAACCGATCTTATCGCCCTTTTGGATCGTCAGCGTCAGATCGTTGATGACAGGCTTATCCTCGCTAAAGGCAAAGTTGATGTTCTTGAGCGTGATTGTCCGCTCAAACGCGATCGGCTCGCCGCCCTCGTCGTCTGCGCGGTAGAGCAGATCCTGATGAACGATATGCAAAGAGGGCAGATAGAAGCGAATGGAGTTGATGTTGCCCATAATCCGCTGTGCGCTTGGTAGCAGGCGGTAGAGTGCAAGCGCAAACATTGAGACAATCGGAATAACAAAGTTTGCGTCGCCATACTGGTAGATCACATAGACAACCAGTGCGATCAGAATCGAAAAGCCCAGCAGCTCTAGGACAATACGCGGCAGAGCGTTCAGTACTTCGTTGGCGATCTTGCTCTGCGAGTATCCAAGACTTGCGCTGCCAAAGCGCTCCAGCAGCAGCTTCTGGTTGCCAAGCAGCTTAACGAGTTTGAAGTTGCCCAACGAGTCGTTGATCGTCTCCATTAGCGCGGCATAGGAGGCTTGACTCTTGCGTCCGTGTTTTGCGATTTTGCTGGAGACAAACTTGAGCAGTAGAAAGACTTGCGTTGCCAAAAACAGCGATAAAACGATCGTAACCTTCCAATTAACCATAATCATCATCGTATAGAGAATCACCACGATCGAAACTTCGCTGATCAGCTGCAAAAAATTGTTGATAACTGTCGTGATTTGGTTAGCGTCATGCATAATCGTTTTGGTCAGTCTTGCGCTGTTTCGCTGTGCAAACTCTTGGTATGGCATAGCGAGGTACTGCGAAAAGAGGCGGTAGGCGAAGATGTGAAATCGACTGTTGGCAAAGCGCACGAGAAGCCATGTCGAAAAGATCTGCAAGCCGCTGCGAAAGATATAAAAGCCGATGAGTACAAAGCCAAAGGCGATGACAAACTGCGCCGCAGTCGCAAACCCAAGCGCGTCATAAACCGTTTTGTAGTAGCCGTTGGTTTCAACCAGCGTCATATTTGTCGCCACCGAGATAAACGGCATAATCGCCGATAGACCGATCGTCTCAACCAGTGCGCTAAGAATGCTCAAGGCAAACAAAACAGCCAAAAAGAGCCGATCGCGGCGCGAAAGTAGAAACAGTAGTTTGCTTAAAAATGAGCGCATTTAGTCCTAAGTTTTGTCGTTATTTTGACAGCGGTAATTTCTATAATTCTATCCGCGCTATGCTTTTGAGTATGAAATACTTTGAAGCGACCCTAATTGCACGGGGCAAAAAAGAGGTGCATAGCTATATGGCTGTCGATCGACGAGAGGCGATGAGTATCGCGCAGAGCGGCGGAATGGTGATTTCAGTGCGCGAGGTATCGATGCCGATCGGGGCGCGTTTGCTCTCGCTAAAAGATGAGATCTTTCTGAAGGTGATCTCTCCAGCGGTGGGGCAGCAGGAGTGGATCGTGGGAATGCGGCAGATGGGCGTTATGCTCGCCGCAGGTATGTCGCTAAGCGATTCGCTCGGCGAAGCGGCAAGCGCGACGCAAGATAAACGGGGGCGCGACATTCTCCTTAAAGCGCTCGATGATGTGGAGGCGGGTTTTAGCCTCTCGCAGAGCTTTGAGAAAAACAAGAACGCGATCGGCAATATCTCAATGGCGCTGATCACGCTGGGCGAAAAGACGGGTACGCTCGCCGACTCAATGCTCAAGCTCGCCGATATGCTCGAAGAGCTTCGCGACAACCGCGCCAAGATCAAAAAAGCGACTCGAACGCCGATGATTTCGCTCATCGCGATCGCGATCGCGTTTGTTGTACTGATCATGATGGTTGTACCGAAGTTTGAAACCGTGTTTAAGAAAATGGGCGCGGATCTGCCTGCACCTACGAAATTTCTCATCGCCTCAGAGTACGCGCTCTCAAACTACGGCTTACAGATACTCGGCGGCATTATCTTTCTCGTCTTTCTACACAAATGGGCGATGGCAAACCGTCCAAGCTACCGTTTGGTCTGCGATCGCTACATTCTAAAAGTTCATCTAATCGGCAGTCTGATGAGTCTTGGCTTCTACCAACGATTTATGATGATCTTTAGCCAATTGATCCGCTCCGGTATTCCGCTAACGGAGGCGATGAGTACGGCTGGCGGCACGATCGACAACGAGTATGTCAAGCTCAAACTGAGCGAAGCGGCGCGTAGCATTGGACAGGGCAAGCAGCTTTCAACCGCGCTTGATGAGATGGGACTGCTGGAGCCGATGGTTGTACAGATGGTTCGTTCGGGCGAATCAAGCGGCGAACTCGACACAATGCTAGGCAGAGTGGCGGACTACTACAAGATGAGGTTTAACAACCTTGTCGATAACTTCTCGGCTCTGCTAGAACCGATCCTGATGGGATTTATCGCCGCGCTGGTGTTGCTAATGGCGCTGGGTATCTTCCTGCCGATGTGGTCGCTTGGAAGCGCGGCTAAAAAATGACGCGAACGCTTTCAGGGATTCAGCCCAGCGGCAACTTCCATATAGGCAACTATTTTGGAATGATCGATCAGATGGTCAAAGCGCAGGAGAGCGAGGAGGTGTTTGCCTTTATCGCCAACTACCACGCAATGACCAGCGTCTATGACGGCGCACGGCTTGCGGCGCAGACAAAAGAGGCGGCGATCGCGTTTATCAGTCTTGGCATCGATGTCGATCGCGCCTGTTTTTGGGTGCAGTCGCATGTCAAAGAGGTGCTGGAGCTGTACTGGATACTAAGCCAGCATACGCCAATGGGACTTTTGGAGCGGGCGCACAGCTACAAAGACAAGCTCGCGCGGGGCTTTGCGGCGGCTCACGGGCTTTTTAGTTACCCCGTTTTGATGGCTGCCGATATTCTGCTCTTTGGGACGGATATTGTGCCGGTTGGCAAGGATCAGATTCAGCATGTTGAGATCGCGAGAGATATTGCGATCAAGTTCAACAACGCTTGCGGCGATCTATTGCGGCTGCCAAACTACCGTGTCGGTGAGAGCGTTGCGATCGTGCCGGGCATTGACGGCGCAAAGATGAGCAAAAGCTACGACAATACGATCGAGATTTTCACCGATCGCAAGAGTTTAGATAAACGGATCAAACAGATCGTAACCGCTCCCGTCGCGCTTGAATCGCCCAAAGAGTGGCGCGGTGATACCGTCTATCAGCTCTGTGCGCTGTTTTTGGACGAAGCGGGGCAAGCGGCGCTTCAGGCTCGCTACGAAAAGGGCGGCGAAGGGCACGGGCATTTCAAAGCCTACCTCGCCGATCTCATCACCGCTCACTTTGCCGCCGCCCGCGCACGATACGACACGCTCAAAACGGACGATGCGGAGGTTGAGCGGCTGCTTGCGATCGGCGCAAAAAAAGCAGAGAGAGTTGCGGCTGAACGAATGGCGCAGATCCGCACCGCCGTTGGAATCATTTGATAAAAACGGATCGGCTATTCGCTCGTACGCTGGCTTCGCAGTAGCGCTTCCATTGTGTTAGCGATCGCTAGTTCGTTTGCGCGAGAGGCGAGCGATCCGATATAAAATGTGCGCCAAACCTCCGCGCCTTCGATCCTCGCGGCAAACAGTTTCCCGCTGGCAAGTTCGTCGGCGACAACGCTGTGCGACAACACGCAGCAGAGCTGCCGCGAGGCTTTGAGCGCCGCCTGTTTGACCGCCGTTGGATCGGGATAGACCGCTTTTCGTTTCAGCGCATCGACTCCAAAACCCATCTGCCGCAGCTTCTCTGTAACCAGTTGTCTCGTGTGCGAGTTGCTAAAACGCCCGATCCACTCGTAGTTTGCAAAATCAGCCGGCGGGATCGTGGGCGGAAGTTCGTAGTTTGAGCAGATGACGATCTCATCGGAAAGCCACGCTTTTGCGCTGATCTCCGAATCGGTTCGATCGGACTCAAAAACCGCCAGATCCGCCTCGCGGGTTTTGAGCATTCGCGGAAGATTTTCGTTGTGTTCGGTTTTGATGATAATCTCGCTGATCGTCTCCATATTGCCCAGCGCAAGCGGCAGCAGGTAGTTTGTGGCGATGTGGCTTGCCGCCAAAATGAGCGGCTCATTGCGACCAAGAAGCTGATTTGCCTCGCTCTCGCACTGTTCGATCATATCGGTCAGTCTGATGGCGATCTTCAAAAACTCGTTGCCCTCAGCAGTCGCTACGACGCCGTTTTTCTTGCGATCGATGATCTTGCGACCAAGCGCGGCTTCGAGCGCCTTGATCTGCTGCGTTACCGCTGGCTGTGAAATGCCCAGTTTTTTGGAAGCGCGCGAGAGAGAGCTTTCGTTAATAACGGTCAGCAATGTACGGATTTTTGCGAAATCGCCAAAGACCATATTCAGCCTCCTTAAGGTCATTGTTGATTTTACCACTCTTTTTTATTATATTTGCCTTTATTATGAGCATAAAGCAAAATTATGAGATATTTTACACTTAGAAATAATAATTAAAACCTATTAAGGAAAAATTAAGTTAATGATCTCCATAATTCTGCCGATCTAAAACCGTGATCGATAGAACTACGGACAAAGGCGTAGAAATGCTTTCTAAGTTTAACAACCTCTCCATTCCAGTCAAAATCAACCTTGCAAACCTCTCGGCTCTCTTTGCCCTGTTTGCTATCGCAATCATCTGGGCTACATCGTGGCTTTCAGGTGTAATGCTGCGTTCGCAGATGGCTACGATCGAGGAGGTCAATCAGCAGATTGCCACCACGATCGGCACATTTGACGACGATCTGGTCTCGCAGATCAATCGGCTTGGCAACATCTTCAAAGCGCAGTTACCAAACAGCTACTCGCTTGATGAGAGCGAACGGATCACCGTTGCCGGCGCTTCCACTCCTGCGATGCGGGTTGGCGGCGAACTCTTAAACAATAACGCTAATATTGTCGATCGCTTCACCGCCTCAAGCGGCGCTGTGGCGACAGTCTTTGCACGCGAAGGCGATAACTTTATCCGTGTAACCAGCAGCCTTAAAAAAGAAGACGGCACGAGGGCGCACGGTACACCGCTAACCTACGAAAGCCCCGCCCGTGCAAAACTACTCGCAAATCAGCCATTTACGGGCAGGGCGAAACTCTTTGGGCGCGACTACATCACGGTCTATCTGCCGGTTACAAACAGCGCGGGAACGGTTGTAGGCTCGCTTTTTGTTGGGCTTGATTTTACCGAATCGCTTGGCGCACTACGCGAAAAACTGCTGGCGATCACGCTGGGCGAAACGGGTTCGGTCTTTGTGCTTGACTCGACAAACGGAAACTTCGTGATCCACAAAACGCTTGGCGGTCAAAACGGAAACGACATTGTTGATGACGACGGTGTGCCGTACATTCGTGAGATATTGAAAGTAGCAAACGCTGGGGGAGAGGGGTCGGTTGCCTACCAAAGCGGCGAGGATAAAGAGGCGATCTTTACGCTCTACAAGGCGTGGAACTGGATTCTTGTCGCCGATGTTTCGGTTGATGATCTGACCAAAGATGCCAAAACGATGCGAACTGCGCTGATCGTGGGGTCGGTACTGCTCGCGGTACTGCTCTTTAATGTCATCGGCGGATCGCTGACAATGTGGTTAAGCAAGCCGATCCAAGTTGCGATCACAACGCTGGGCACGATCGCCGAAGGTAAGCTCGATGTTGCCGTGCCAGTTGGCGGACAAGACGAAGTTGGGCAGCTTTTGGACTCAATGCGAAAGATGGTCAATAGCCTGCGATCGACGCTTTCGGAGATCAAAAGCGGTGTTGATGAGCTGATGGAAAACTCGTCAAACTTGCAAAGCGCGTCTCACAGCGTTGCCCAATCCTCGCAGGAGCAGAGCGACGCAGCGATGAAAATGGCGGCAAGCGTTGAGGAGATGAGTGCGAGCGTTGAGACGGTTTCAACCAACGCCACCGACGCGACTGCAAATGCGAAGGAAGCCGACAACAACGCGGCGACGGGCGAGGGCGTGATCTTGCAGGTGAGCAGCTCAATGACGCTGGTTGCCGACACGGTTCGCACGGCAAGCGTTGCGATCGATACGCTGGGCAGCGAGAGCAAAGCGATCAGCGCGATTGTCGATACGATCGGCGAAATTGCCGATCAGACGAGTTTGCTTGCACTCAACGCTGCGATCGAAGCGGCGCGGGCGGGCGATCAAGGACGCGGATTTGCGGTTGTGGCAGACGAGGTGCGAAAACTCGCCGAGCGGACGCAGGAGAGCGCGCAGGAGATTTCGGGGCTGATCAAGCGGATTTTGGAGGGCACAAATGACGCGGTGAAACGAATGGAAGAGAGCGTCAAACAGGTCGAAAAGGGCGTTACGCAGGCGGCTGGCGCGGGTACCTGTATGCGCGACATTCGTTCAGGCGCGGCGCATGTAAGCAATTCGATCGGCGCAATTAGCCACGCGCTTGGTGAGCAATCCACAGCGTTGCAACAGGTAGCTGGAAGTGTGGAACATATCTCTTCGCACGCCGATCAAAACTCACAAATGGCGGATCAGAGCGCCAAACTTGCCGAAAAACTCCAGCAACTGGCAGCTACGCTGGAAGATAAGATCGGACACTTTAAGTTGTAGGTTGTTGCGCCCTTTGTTTGTTGAGCGAAGCCCTTTGTCATTGCGGACTTGATCCGCAATCCCTGTCATTCTGAGGCGAAGCCGAAGAATCTGTGTTTGCTTTTAGATTCTTCACTTCGTTCAGAATGACATTCCCTGTCATGTTGAGCGAAGCGAAACATCTGTGTTAGGCTTTAGATTCTTCACTTCGTTCAGAATGACAAGATAATCCCTGTCATGTTGAGCTTTAGATTCTTCGCTTTGCTCAGAATAACCCCTCGTCTTTCCACGAAACGAGCAGTTTTTACATTGCATTAAATACAATCCATATACAATATCAGCTTTATGGAGCGGTGCTGATATGACGATCTTTGAGTGGAGTGAAGCAAAAAACCGACTGCTAAAATCACAGCGAAATGTCTGTTTTGAAGATGTAGTCGCGGCGATCGCGGACGGCAAGCTGCTGGACATCGTGAAAAACCCAAGCGCAAATCATGGCGATCAACTATGTCTTATCGTGGAAATTGCCGCATATGCCTATATTGTGCCGTTTGCGCAAAGCGAGGAGCGCATTTTCTTGAAAACGGTATATCCAAGCCGCAAGCAGACCAAAAGATACATAAAGGAGCAACAATGACTAAGCAAAAAATCGAAAGCGCAGAAGAGATGGCGATCATCAAAGCTGTGGAAAATGACAAGTATGCGTCGACGGAACAGGCGGAGTTTCACGCGCTCAAAGCGACGCTAGAAAACGCCGCCCATAACACGATCAAACAACTATCTAAACGCAAGGCGATCAGCATTCGCCTGCTAGAAAACGATATTGCACGAATCAAAGCAAAGGCGCTTAGCGAAGGTGTGCCATACCAGACCTATATCTCGCATATGATTCATAAAGCAGTTTGCGACAGAAAGTTTCAGGAATCGTAGTGGCACGGAGGTTTCTAGCCCTCAAAGTTTTCAACGACAAGTGCTGCATTGTCATTCTGAACGATAGTGAAGAATCTCATAAGACAGAGATTCTTCGGCTACGCCTCAGAATGACAAGGTAATCCCTGTCATGTTGAGCGAAGCGAAACATCTGTGTTAGATTCTCCCTCCGTTCAGAATGACAAGATATACATTGCGATAAAATCCGCGAATGGCAAAGCAATACGGTAAGTTTTATACGAAGTTTCGGCAGGTGCGGGGGCGGTTTTGGCATAAGCCGCGATTGTGGCTGACCTACAAGATCAATCTGTTTTTGTTGCAACACATTTTTCGTTACAGCCGCATTACGCTGCGCGATTATTCCGCGCTTGGCGATGCGTTGCGATTAACGCATATTGCCAGAGAGTTACGACTACGCTATCCAAAAATCCGCATTACGATCGCGACAAAATGGGAGGCGCTATTTCGCAACAATCCAAATGTATTTGCAACTATTCCTCGTAATAGCCGCAGATTATTTATTTTTCCAGCCAACCTTGTAACCAAGACAGGTAGTAACTGCCACCTACTTGATAACTATTTGGACGCAATCGGGATCAAGCCGCCATATAATCCGCCAAAGTTGGAGCTGTTTTTGCAAGAGGCAGAGATTGCGGCTGTACAGAGCAAACTTCCCGCGTCATTTATTGTGATCCAGCCAAACAGCAATAGCATGTACCCTGACGATCGGCGAAATTGGGGCTTTGAACGGTTTGACGAGCTTGTTCGCTTGATGAGCGATACGCAGTTTGTGCAGATTGGGCTGACGGAGGAACGGCTGCTAGAGGGCGTTGTCGATCTGCGAGGGTTGCCGATCTTGGGTAGCGCGGCGGTGTGCAAACTCGCAAGCGCGGGCGTGTTCAATGACTGTGGGCTAATGCACCTCGCAAACGCCGTCGATACGCGATCGGTCGTTATCTGGAGCGGCGCGACTAGCGCAGAACACGCGGGCTATCCCACCGCTATCAACCTGCGAAGCGCGATCGAATGCAGCCCGTGCGGCACTTATAAAACCCGCTGTCCGAACGATATGAAATGTATGGAACTGATCACGCCGCAAATGGTGGCAGAGGCGCTAAAGAGCATACAAAGGAAAAACTAATGAACGATGGTGTAGTCGCAGTTGCGTTGCTGGCGCTGGGAGGGTTGCTCATTGCCAGCGTGGTTGTCATTTTGCTCCATGTGAAGCGAAAAGCGCAGGAAAACGAGGAGCTGGCAGAGCTGGCAAAGGCGACGACGGTAGCGCCAAAAGCCGCCCCAAAAGCCAAAAGCAACCGCAAAAACGGGCTTTTGGTGATCAACAATCGCCGTTTTGAGTTTAGCTTCAAGCGCGAAGAAGAGGACGATGTGGGGCGGCTAATGGGGCTGATCAAGCACTCGCTTTCGCTGTTAAAGGAGACGAAATACAAGGACATTATCGCCTCGCGCGCCAAAGAGTGCGAAACGCTGATCAAACAGCTTGACAAGCTCACCGACCTTGACAAAATGGCGATGCAAGAGATTTTGGACTGCTTCAAAGAGTATGCGAATGGGCTAAAAGCGGCGGCGTAACCGCTGCCTGCCTCTGCCCAGCCACCGCCGAGCCGCACAAAAAACCACGCGATCGGATCGATTTTTGCTTTATGCCTTGAAACGGAGGCGGACATGGCAATGACGATCAACTCGCTTGGCAGCGGTTTTGAGACCATCGGTTTGCAGCACGACAAGCAGATCGCCGCCGCCAAAAGCAATAACCCGCTTTTGAGCACGAGCGGCGGTGAAACGGACGCGGTAACGCAGGCATTTGATGTCGCCGCGCGGAGTGTGAGCGGTTTCGTTGCCTCAGATATGCAGATTCGGCTGGTTGATAGCGCGGACGAGAGGGCGTATGAGCCGATGAAATTGATCGAACGGGCGATGATTTTGCGCGAACAGAGTACGCTTTCATATACGCCGCAAAACTTGGAGCAGGCGATCGGAGCGCGCAATGCACTGCTCATCTCTCGCGGTGATGAACCGATGAAAGCGAGCGAAGAACAGCGGCTAATGAACCGAATAAGCGCGATCGCAAAAGAGCAGACAAACTATCTCGATAATTTTCTCAAAACGCTGCAAAACAGCGCATTTAATGTAGTCGCTTAGAGCGAATTAAAAGCGCTCCAGATTTTGATCGCCTGCGCGTGTTCAAACACATCGTGGCAGCGCACGATCGACGCGCCGCAATCGACGGCTTTGAGATGAAGCGCGATCGTACCTGCTAAGCGATCGCTAACCGCGCTTGGCGAGATATGATCGATCACGCTTTTGCGAGATGCTCCGATCAGAAGCGGATAGCCAAAATGCAAAAAATGTGTCTGTGCGGCGATGAGCTTTAGGTTGTGTTCTGCGGTTTTGCCAAAGCCGACTCCAACATCTAAGACGATCTTTTGTGCGCCGTGATCTTTGGCTTTTGCAATGCGATCGGCAAAGAAGCGATCGACGGTTTGAACAACATCGTCATATTCGATATGCTGCTGCATGGTTTTGGGATCGCCCGCCATATGCATTATGCATAGTTCAACGCCGTATTTTGCGGCTAAAATCGCAACTTCATCATTCGCCGCTCCGGTAATATCGTTGATCATTCCAAAGCCGTGATCGAGCGCGTATTTAATGGGTAGCGGCTCGTAACTATCAAGGCTAAAAACTGCTCTTTCGTGAAGGCGTGTTTTGTAGATTGTATCGATCGCAAGTTTTAACCGATCCAATTCAACTTCGGGCGTTACTCGATCGCTTCCAGGTCGTGAGCTTACTGCGCCTATGTCGATGTATTCTGCGCCGTCTCTTATCATCGTTTCCGCCTTTGTAGCCACACTCTCGGCGGCTGTGCGGCTTGCGGCATTAAAACTATCGTTGTTGATGTTGATAATACCCATAATTTTAGGCACAATTCGCGGCGTAGAAATGGCAATAAACTCCTCAAGTTCAGCCGCAAGAGTTTTAAGCGAAAACGGTTGTGTTTTTTCCTTTTCGATCAGTCGTTTTAGTTCGCTTTTTGTGGCGAACAAAAGTGCGTCCGTGCTGCTTGTGGAGCAGTCTGCTGCGCCTCTATGCACGGCAAGTTCCGCGCCGATACTTAGCGCGTCTTGCTTTAGGATATTTGCCGCACCGCAGCTAAGATTTTTGATATAGTAGTGATCTTTGTGCGCTTTTGAGAGCATAATATCTATGCTGTTTTTGTGGCAGCCGATCGCGTTCATTATATGCGCTAGATCGCGGCTAGGCTCTAATTTTTCCACCATTTTTGATCTCCAGTAAAATCAGTAAAATCGGCAAGATTGCGTTGATGGGCGCAGAGTTTGTTCCTAGTAGTTTTATGCCTCTTGTAACCGCTTGTAAAAACGCCGATTTTTGTGTTACGCTGGCTTTTAATGTGCAAAAATCGCTAAAACACTCCTCGATCAAAACTCGTGCGCGATCGCGATCGATCTTGCTGCTATTTTTGACAAAATCGTAGATCGATTTGAGATCAAGCCGAGTAAAATTGATCAGCGGCGCTGGCACAACTCGCGCTTTTTCGATAAAACTGATCGCTAATCGCGATCGGATCGTTGGCAAAAATACCGACTTTCGTGGCGCGATCAGATAGATCATCACGCTTTTGGGCGTCTCTTCTAGCACTTTCAGAAGCGCGTTTTGCGCCTCTCTTGTGTAGCCTTTTGCGGCAGCTATAATGTGCTGCGTCTGATCGTTTGTGATGTATGCGCTCTCGATAATCTGACGGGCGTTATAGATCGAAAAATCGCCCGAAACCGTCAGTTCATTTTTGTCGTTAGTAGCGGTAAAAACTCTGTGTGGCGCTTTTTGGACATATGTTTGGACGATGAAATTGATCGCGTATTCTATATCTTGACAGACAAAAATCGCGCCCATTAAATCGTTACTTTGCCAAACATCGCCGCGTCAATCGTTTTGTCCAGCAGCCGCGCCATATGCATAAGTTTTATATCTAGCAGTTGATCGCGCGATCGCATTGCAAAACTGTTTTGAATATCCTCGTCGATCACCCACAAAAAACTATCGCTTAATTTTTTGGGCAGTTTCGCCAAAACATTATCGCTTCGACCGATATACCATAAAATATAACGATCGTTAAATGCGAGTGAAAGCATATTGTCAATAAGGTCAATATTGTCCGCTCGGCTCGCCTGCTCCAGCCCCGGCGTGATGTCGAAAGCGTTGAAAATCGGCAGATGCGGACGGTTTCGCTCCGCGCAGTTGAGCATTGTTACCAAGTATTTGGCAAACCACTGCCGTTCATTATCGGTGATGATGATAAACGGAGTGCCGCCCATTAGGTGTGAAAGCGCCGCCATTGTTACTGGTACCCAGTCAAAACGGCGCTCCTCCAACCAGCCCATTGTAGGTCCATCGGCACGGATTGTTTCAAGCGTCCAAGCGATCAGTTGTTCCACGAGGCTTACTTGTCGAGTTCGTAAACCGAGTGAAGCGTACGAACGGCAAGCTCGCCATACTTCTTGGCGATAACGACAGAGATTTTGATCTCCGAAGTGCTGATCATTAGGATATTGATGTTCTCTTTTGCGAGCGATTCAAACATCAGCGATGCAACGCCGCTGTGCGACTTCATACCAACGCCCACAATGCTCACCTTCGCCACAGAGTCGTCAAACTCCTGCCTGCCAAGCGCTGCGCCAAAGCCCTCCAGAGCGTATTTTGTCTGATCAAGTTCGGTTGCGCCGATCGTGAAGTCGAGATTTGCCTTGCCGTCCTGCCCCACCGTTTGAACGATCATATCGACATTGACGGAGGCGTTTGAGAGCGCGCCAAATATCTCGGCGGCAATGCCCGGACGATCCGCAATGCCTATCAAGCTCACGCGAGCCTGATTTTTATCGAGCGCAATTCCGCTCACCACAGGTTTTTCCATACACCCTTCTTCGCTAGTAATCACTGTTCCCTCGTTTTCGTTAAAACTGCTGCGCGTAACCACTTTCACGCCCAGCTTTTTTGCCAGCTCAACCGATCGGTTTTGCAGCACCTTCGCTCCCATACTCGCAAGCTCCAACATCTCGTCGTAGCTGATCGTTGCAAGCTTTTTCGCCCGATCTTCAATGCGCGGATCGGTCGTATAAACGCCATCGACATCGGTATAAATCTCGCAGAGATCGGCTCTGATTGCGCCCGCGATCGCAACCGCTGTCAAATCCGATCCGCCGCGCCCAAGCGTTGTTACCTCGCCGTTTCTCGTAACGCCTTGAAACCCTGCGATCACGACGATTTTACCCGCATTGATCTGCTCCATCACGGGCGCGGACGGGATCGCTTCGATCCGCGCTTTGGTATGGACGCTGTCGGTCAAAATCCCTGCCTGCCTGCCCGTAAGCGCGATCGCCTCGTTGCCCATTTCGGTCAGCGCGATCGCAAGAAGTGCGCAGGTTACGCGCTCGCCCGAACTAAGCAGCATATCCATCTCGCGCGTTGGGGGCATTTTGCTAAAACTCTGCGCCATTTCGATGAGCTTGTTTGTCTCGCCGCTCATCGCAGAAACAACGACGACAACGCTGTTGCCGCCTGCCGCCGTCCGTTTAACCCGCTCGGCAACCGCCCTGATCCGCTCAAGCGTTCCAACGCTTGTACCGCCGTATTTTTGAACGATCAACATCTATAAATACCCGCTTTTTTTGAAGTGCGCCAACACCTGTTTGTAGATGGGACGCTTGAAAAATGAAACCTCTTTGAGCACCTTTTCGGGCGCAACAAACTTGTGCTGGACAAACTCCGGCGATTTGGTTTCAAGATTGATCGCCGCGTTGTTTTTGAGCCGCACCAAAAAGTACTTCTGCCTCTGACCATCGTATGGATAGCGTTTGTTTGCGATCGCGGCGGGAAAATCGTAGCTGATCCAGCCGGGGTGTTCGGCGATGATCTCAACGGCGTTCGTGCCGATCTCCTCTTCGAGTTCGCGGAAGAGAGCGGTTCTGACATCTTCGTCATTGTCGATGCCGCCTTGAGGAAATTGCCACGCGCCTTTGACATCGTTTCGCTCCGCGATCAACAGTTCGCATTCGTTCGGATAGTTGCACGATAGAATTACAGCGGCGACATTTGGGCGGTATTTTTTGGACATACCAAAGCTCCTTTGCCCCATAATTTTGCGCGAATTGTAACAGGACGGGGCTTTTTTGATTTACACTCACATACCTTTTTGCGAACACAAATGTCCGTACTGCTCGTTTAACTCTTTTGTCGGTTTTGCGGACAGCCACGAAGCGTATATTTCCGCGCTGATTCGTCAATTTCACCACGATCGCGAGCTGCTAGGCGGCGTGGTAAGCGAATCGTTTTATATCGGCGGCGGCACGCCTTCGTGCGTTTCGGCAGCAGCGTACGAACCGCTTTTTGAGGCGATCAAACCGCATTTGGCGATCGGCGCTGAGATCACGATCGAAGCAAATCCAAACAGTCTGACGGACGGTTGGGCGCTGGCGCTGCGGAAGCTGGGCGCAAACAGGATCAGTATCGGCGTTCAGAGTTTTGACGACGACAAGCTCAAGCTGCTTGGGCGACTGCACAACGGCAAGGAGGCGAAAGCGGCGATCGAAGCGGCGAAACGAGCGGGGTTTGAGCAGATCGGCGCCGATCTGATCTACGGCGTCGAGGGTGATCATTTGGAGCTTTTGAAAGGCGATCTGGCGCAGGCGATCGCACTGGGCGCAACGCATATCAGCGCATATCACCTCACGATCGAGGAGAACACGCCGTTTGCCAAACGCGCTTATCAAGCGATGGACGATCGCAAAACCGAGCAGCAGTTTTCGCTTGCGATCGAAGCGGCGGGATTTCCGCGCTACGAAGTTTCCAGCTACGGATCGCACCCATCAAAACACAACTTGGGCTACTGGGCGCTCAAGCCATATCTCGGTCTTGGCGCGGGCGCGGTTGGTACTGTTGCGCACGAAAGCGGCTATCTGCGCTATGAGCCGTACAAGAGCGTGGAGGCGTATATCGCCGATCCGTTTGCGCGGGAAATTGAGCTCATTGACAGCAAAACGCACGATATGGAAGAGGTCATCTTAGGCGCTCGTTGTAAAATAGGATTTTCTCATTCCGCGCTCGGCAAAAGGGCGCTGGAAAGGGCGAAAATCTTGCTCGTACAGGGAGCGTTGAGGTCTGAGGGCGATCGGTTTTACAACACCGATTTTTGGCTTTCAGACGAAATTTGGCTCTTCCTGAACGGATAAAAGGAGTTCTTGTGGGTATTTTGGATCGTGCAAATAAAGAGTTTGACTTTGAAATTGTTGACGAGTTTCTCGATCACTTTGATGTTATGCGCGAACAGATGCAGCCAACGATTCTGGCGCTTGAGGACGGCGGAGGCTACTCTATGCGCATAGACGAACTCTTTCGCATCTTTCACAACCTAAAGTCTGCGTGTAGCTATCTCCGTTTTGAGCGGGTCAATCGGCTCGCGGCGTTCGTGGAAAACTCGCTTGAGGAGGCGCGGCACGCAAAGGGTCCTGCGTCTGAAATCTACATCGATTGGCTGCTCAAAATCAGCGATCAGTTCTCGCTCTGGTATCTCGACATTGCGAACAACCACGACCGCTTTACCGCCGTTGATTTTTCGCTTTTCAACGATCCAAGCGCACGATAGCCAAAACAGCTTACGAGTAGAGCAGTTTCAGAAACCACATTCAAAGGAGACAAAATGACAATCGACTGCCGCAATCTAGGCTGCCCCGAACCGGTCATTCAGACCAAAAAAGCGCTTGAAATTGGGAGCGATGCAACGCTAACCGTGCTGGTTAATGCCGCAGCGGCGATCGAAAATGTCAGCCGTTTTGCGCAGTCGCAAGGGTGCGAAACCAGCGTAGAAGACAAGGGCGATCACCACGCGATCGTCATTACCAAAGGCGCAAACTGTGCGAGCGTTGCCTGCGCAAGCGGACGGGCAATGTTTATCACCCGTGATTCGATCGGCGAGGGCGAGCTGGGCGCAAAGCTCATCGTGGGATTTATCAAAACACTAATCGATGAGCCGGCGCTTCCCGAAAAGATCATCTTTGTCAATCGCGGCGTGCTGCTCACAACGCAAAACGAAGCGACGATCGAGAGTCTCAAAACGCTGGAGACAAAAGGCGTGCAGATCTTCTCGTGCGGTACTTGCCTTGAGTACTTCAAACTCAGTAACGATCTCAAAGTCGGCAAGGTCGGCAACGCCTATGAAACTCTTGCAAACCTGCTAGGCGCACAGAACACCATCACGCTTTAGGCGCGAGAAAGCTCGGCGGATTTGAACACACACGCAAACGCAAAAGTATCGATCCGCTTTTTCAGAGATCGTGAAGTACGAGCCTATTGGGACGAGGAAAATGCCAAATGGTGGTTTTCGGTACTAGACATTGTTGGCGTGCTAAACGATGAAAGCGATTACGGCAAAAACCGCAACTATTGGAAGTACCTCAAAACCAAGCTAAAAAAAGAAAAAAATGAACTGGTTAGCGCCACTAACCAGTTGAAATTAACAGCGCCTGACGGCAAAAAGCGTTTAACTGATGCTCTTGATAGTAGCTGTGTAATTGCGCTTGCCAAGCAGTTTCCTAATTCCAAAGCAATGGCTTTTTTAGATTGGTTTACATATAGCGACAATACGATCGATGGGCGGAGCAAGAAAAAAGCATATACGCTATTTGAAAGCGATTTGATCGATGAAATTGCAGTTGGCACGATCAAGGGTTTGCAGCAGATTCACGCATATTTATTTGGCGGGCTTTATGATTTTGCGGGCAAAATCAGAAGCAAAAATATCTCAAAAGGCGGCTTCCAATTTGCAATGGTGCAATACTTGGATAGTACGCTACTTGGCATTGAAAAAATGGCTGAAACTTCGTTTGATGAAATTGCGGATAAATATGTCGAAATGAATGTGGCACATCCGTTTATGGAAGGCAACGGCAGAACGACCAGAATATGGCTCGATCTGATACTCAAAAAGCGACTGAAACTTTGCGTTGATTGGAGCAAAATCAACAAAAATGAGTATCTAACGGCAATGCAAACAAGCGTCTCGGACAGCACAGAAATTAAACGATTATTGCAAAACGCATTAACCGACAAAATCAACGATCGCGATATGTTTATGAAAGGTATTGATTACTCTTATTATTATGAAGAAAACGAATAATTAGTTTTCTATCTCAATAAACCCGCCTATCATATTCGCAACTCGTCTTGGACGAACACATCAAGCGCGTTATTTACCTACACGGTCGCGTGTTTAGAAAAGATCGCTGTGCGTTCCCGTGCGTGTGAGAGTTAGAATCAGCGTGTCATTGTCTAGTTTGTAGATCAGTATCCAGTCTGGCGCTATATGACACTCTCTGTATCCAGCCCAGTTGCTGCTCAGTGCGTGATCGCGGTATTGCGCTGGCAATTCAACACCATCAGCCAACTGTTCCACCACCCAATCCAGCAAGTCCAAATCGTAGCCGCGTTTGTACGCAAGTTTGTAGTCTTTGCGGTAACGGCTGGTCGCTACTACTGCATACATTCTTTGCGTAACTCTGCGCTTAACTCACGCGGGGTGTAGTGTTTGGCGGCCGGGTCTTTACTAAGTCGCTCGGCTTCCCTTATAGCCGCTTGCGTTTTAGCGTTTGGTTTTTTGGCGGATCGTTTGACGATCGTATGGCGCACAACAGCCTCCATAAACTCTCCTTGACGCAAAATATGGGTGATTATAACCAATGAAAAGCGCGACAGAAATCAAAATAACCAAAACAGAGTAAAATCGCGAAAAAATTAGGCAAACAGTTGAATACACAGCCAAAGACACGGATCGAACGAGACACGATGGGCGAGATTGCCGTTGCCGCCGACAGGCTTTGGGGCGCGCAGACGCAGCGGAGTTTGCAAAACTTCAAGATCGGCGTTGAGAAGATGCCGCACGAACTCATCGCCGCTTTTGCGCTACTCAAGAGGTCTGTTGCGAGTGCGAACCTCACGCTGGGCAAACTCGGCGAGCCGAAGGCAAAAGCGATCATCAGCGCCTGTGATGAGATTTTGCGCGGCGAACACGAGGACGAGTTTCCGCTCAGCGTCTGGCAGACGGGCAGCGGCACGCAGACAAATATGAACATCAACGAGGTCATTGCGCATATCGCCTCCGCCGCGTTGCCGATCCACCCAAACGACGATGTGAATATGAGTCAGAGCTCCAACGACACCTTTCCGACTGCGATGCACATTGCCGCCGTACTCCAAACGACCGCCGCGTTGCTGCCCGCGATCGCGCAGTTGCGAGCGTCGTTGGAGGCGAAGTCGCGCGAGTTTGCCGAGATTGTGAAGATTGGGCGCACGCACCTGCAAGATGCCACGCCGCTTAGCTTGGGGCAGGAGTTTAGCGGCTACGCGGCGATGCTGGAGATGAGCCAATCGCAGATCGTCAGCGCGCTGGAGTTTGTGCGGCTGCTGGCGATCGGGGCGACTGCGGTTGGTACGGGGATCAACGCGCACCCACGCCTCGCCGCGCTGGTTTGTGAGGAGCTTAACGCGCAGACACACGCCGCGTTTGCCCCCGCGCCAAATAAGTTTCACGCGCTCACAAGCCACGATGCGATCGCCAATCTGCACGGCTCGTTCAAGGCGCTTGCGGCGAATCTGATGAAGATCGCCAACGACATTCGCTTTCTTGCGAGCGGTCCGCGCTGTGGGCTGGGCGAGCTGTCGATTCCCGAAAACGAACCGGGCAGTTCGATTATGCCCGGCAAGGTCAATCCGACGCAGTCTGAGGCGCTGACGATGGTCGCCGTTCAGGTGATGGGCAACGACGCGGCGATCGGCTTTGCGGCAAGTCAGGGCAACTTTGAACTCAATGTTTTCAAGCCTGTGATCATCTACAATTTTTTGCAATCCGTGCGGCTTTTAAGCGATGCGATCGTCTCGTTTGACGAGAATTGTGCGCGGGGGATCACGGCAAATCGCCAGACCATTGCGCGACACCTGAACAACTCTTTAATGCTGGTTACGGCGCTAAACCCGATTATCGGCTACGACAACGCCGCCCTGATCGCCAAAAAAGCGCACAAAGAGGGGCTGACGCTGCGCGAAGCGGCGCTTGCGAGCGGACTACTCAGCGCGGACGAGTTCGATCGCGTCGTCGTGCCGCAGAAGATGATCGGATAGGTGAAGTTGCGAGCGATCATTGGGTTGTTGTGCGTTGCTGTAGATCACTATTCAGGTTTTGCGATTTCACTCTCAACCAATCTTTTAGCATCCTCCAACAACCTCTCCGATTCGGAACGAAGATGGAAACTTTCTGTAATTAAATCGGCGATTTGTTGTTGGATAGTGTAATCGACAATTGGAACGACAACATTTTCAATCTCACCCACTCGCCAATGCAGGATTATTGAGCCACCGGCATCGCGTTCGGCTTGCATTTGTACAATTTGTGAATTTAATACCAGCGTCAGATATTCGGGAAGAATCCGTTTCTTATTCTTTACGGTCAAGTGAAGAACTGCGCCAGAAGTAATAAAATTGGCATCTTCGCGAAGCATATAGGCATTTCCTACACTACCATCTTTTGTAAATAAAATGGTTTCTTTCTTTGGTTGTATGTCTTCAATTAATTTTTGATTTTCTTTACAAAAACTAATGGAAAGTTTTTTGTTTGGTTCGCTCAGTCCAAATTTATTGTAGTCGGCAACTCGCAAAAACGGCAAGCCTTCCTCATCATAAACATCCGAGCCGGGTTCTATTGATTTTTTTATTTGTACCAAATTGCCCAATAATTCATGTGATTGCTCTTTTATCTTTTCAATAGTTTTCTCGTATTTTGGCTGATAATATTCTGCATCCAAACGCTCTGTACTCAGAAATGACTCTTTGAAACTTTTGATATTTTTTCCTTCTTGCGAGGGCTTGAAATCTTTTAAGCCGATAGTTTCCAAAAGTAGCTCTTCGGCTTGATGATAAAGGGTTTGGGATAGTTCTCGTTTGGCGTGAGCTTCTTTGACTTTGGTATCTATTGGTCGCTGAAAATTTAATGCTAAATCCGCTATTTTCAATGATTTAATTTTGTAAATAAACAGATTTAATTGCACATTGCCTGTGCTTTCTCGTAATGTTTGAAATCGCCCATATTTTGAAAGTAAAAATGTAGAAACATAATTCGGTATAAAAATATCATTTATTCTGATAATTCCGACATGTCTGTCTGAATTTGCAGGTAAAATAGAAGGCGTAACAACTGCACAATTTCCTATTGTTCCAACAGTAGAAAGGATTATGTCATTTTCTTTTAATGCAGTTCGTGGATTTTCAAAATGTGCTGATTCAGAAATAAATGCACCTCTTGAAAAGTCAAAATAATTTTCTCGTGGCGAAGTTGCTGAAACTAATTTTACATTGCTATCCTCATCATAAGGAATAGCAGTGTGTATTCCGTCTGTTACAAAAGCAAACTCATTTATTATTTTGAAACCAATAGTTTTTAGTCTATCATTCAATTCAACATTAGTTTTTGAATAATATTCCGCATCAATTCGTAATTCATAGTTCGTGATTTTTAATTCGGAAAACATTATTTCGCTTACCTCCAGCCCTTCCAACAAACTTTTATATTTCTGTTCGTTAAAAGGGCTAGTTAAAAAAAACTTAATTTCTCTTTCTTAGCGAATTCAATAAATGCTTCGGCTATGCCGTCCTGCGTCTTGCCTTCGTGATTATAGAGATCGTGCTTGACAATCAAATGTCCGTGATCATCTAAGAGCGGCGTTCCGTCAGGATTGCGAACATAGATTTTATCGCCGCCGCTGTCTTTGCTCGGCTCTTGCATTGTTGCAAAAAAGATATTGTAATCGTCTTGCTTTGGACATAGCCGATCGTCCCATTTCTGTACAAATAAAACGCTTGTTTTTGTCCCCGTATGCGGCTTGAATACATTGCTGTGTAAACCCACAACTGCCAAAATCCGACATCGTGTAGCTATAAACTCCCTGATTGCCTTGTCGCTTGAATTATTGAAACGACCTTGCGGAAGTACGATCGCCATTCGCCCGCCACTTTTTAGAAGATCGAGATTGCGTTCTATAAACAAGATATCTCGTCCAACTGCGGTTTGGTATTTCCCTGTTGGCTTCTGACCCAATTCATATTTTGCCAATATGCGGCTCTCTTTAATATCGCCTGCAAATGGCGGATTTGCCATCAAGATATCAAAGGCAAATTCGCGGCTACTATTTTGATCTACACGCATTTTTGCAAATTTGAACTAACCTTGTGCATAGATAGACAGCCAGTCTTTGTCATCTGTCCGTTCGTACCAGCGTTCATAATCAAGTGTGTTTAGATGCAAAACATTTGTCTGCCCGTCACAGGCAATTAGATTGAGCGTGCGTCCTACGCGCACTGCTCGTTCGTCAAAATCGATCGCAAAAACTTTAGATTGTACATAATCCGTACATTCCGCCGGCTTATTTTCAATCGTAAATAGATGGCTTTTATTTAACCCTTTGTTGTTGAATATCTGCTCCCAGACATGAAAAATTGTATGAACAGGAAAACCACAGCTTCCGGCTGCGCTATCGATCATCGTTTCGTGTTCTTGTGGATTGAGCATTTTGACGCACATATCGATCACATAGCGCGGAGTAAAATATTGCCCCTTTTCGCCCTTACTGCTTTTATTGATCAGATATTCAAACGCTTCATCTACTACTTCAAGATTTGAGTTGAACAGCTTAACGCCTTCAAGCGATGATGCGCAAATAGAGAGGTGAGATTGAGTTAGAGTTAATTTAGCGTCATTGCTGAAAACACCTTCCCATTTTTGCTTTGCTTTATCAAACAGCGTTTGAAGTTTTTGTTTAAGCCGTGTTTCTGTTTCTCCGTCATTTCTAAACTCTAAATAGCGATCGCGTTTTCGCCCACTTTCCATTTCATCATATAGCTTGGTAAAAATAAGCTTAAAAAGTTCTTCAAATACATCAACGCCCGCATTTGCTAAAACTTCATCTTCTAGTTCCAAAATTAATTCTTTAAGCGATTTACCCTCGTTTACAAGTTTATCCTTCCTGATTAGGTCATCAATAGTCCAGCGTTCATTAAGAATATCTGTTAATTGCTGATCGGCATTTGGTATGTTTGGAATATCTTCAAAAAAGTTGGGATCTTTGCGACGATAAAATGAAATTTGTTTGCCGTTCGTCCATACGCCTATTGGTGCGCCTGTGGCGTTACAATACGACTTTAGCTGCTCTTTACCGTCTTTGAGCTTTGGTTTTTTGACTTCAACAATTAGAAAAATTGAATCGGGATTGTCTTGATCGCTGATAGCAATATCGGCTCGTTTAATTTCTTTCCCAAAACTTACGCTCTGTTCCAATGTTATTCTATCTTTTGGATAACCATATGTGTGCAGCAATCTATATACAAACAACTGCCTGATAACTTCCTCCGGAGTTAGTTTAATCTCTTTATTACGAATAAGACATTGTATAAATGGCGTTTCTTTATCTTTTATACTTCTAACAATAATAGAGGATTCTATCGCCTTTCTTTCACCGGTGCTGAAAATGGTGTCTTGATAGTCCGAATTGATCAAAATTTCATTCAGATTCACGGTTTGTTCCTTTATAGCGCCTGCTTTTGGCGAGAAATTGAGCGCAATATTACACCGAACAACTAAAACGCAGATACTCAGCCCTTCCAAAGAGGGCAAGCTAGTATCGTGTATCAACGATGTGAGTGTGCCGCACAAAGCCCGCCATAACCCAGCGGATTGGGATAGTTAGGAATACGGAAGCAGAAAAGGAACACAAATTGCTGAATTTTTGAAACCTCCAGGGAGATGCGATGCCCAACTTGCAAGAAGTTCGTTTTGCTGATGTTGATTTGAGCGATCCGTTTTTCGACTCATTAAAAAGCGATTACAGAGAGTTTCCCGAATGGTTTAGGCGAAAAGCCGAAGAGCCCGCGTATGTTCACTATGACGACACAGGGCGTGTCGACGGATTTTTATATGTAAAGCTGGAAGATGGCGAACTTGGTGATGTCGCACCAAAGTTGCCGTCGGCTCACAGACTTAAAGTCGGCACAATGAAAATTAGTCCACATGGCACTCTGCTGGGAGAGCGTTTCGTTAAAAAGATTTTTGATCACGCGCTAAAATATAAGGTCGATGAAATATATACAACAGTATTTCCAAAACACGAAGCGTTAATTAAATTATTAGGGCGGTACGGATTTTGTGAAGCGGCTAAAAAAGGCGGAGAACTGGTTTTAGCGCGCAATATGCGAAGCGAATATATAGATATCCTTGCAAGCTATCCGTATATCAAACTTGGCGATCGTAATATATATCTGCTCGCCATTTATCCCAAATGGCATACGCGCCTATTTCCCGATTCAATTCTTAATACAGAAAGCGCTGAAATTATCTCGGATATTTCGCATACTAACAGCATACATAAAGTTTATATCGCGGGTATGCAAGGAATGGAGCGGCTTCAGAGCGGCGATATTTTGTTGATATATAGAACGGCGGACAACAATGAAAATGCCGAATTCAAATCTGTTGCAACCTCTATCTGCGTAGTAGAAGAGTATAGGCATATTAGAACATTTGTTGCTAAAAACGACTTCTTGGGGTATTGTGAACGGTATAGTGTTTTTGATAAATTTGAATTGTCGAAATTTTGGGATGAGAAAAAATATCAGCATATTATTCGCTTCACATACAATCTCGCACTAACCAAAAGAGTAACACGCAAATGGATAGCCGATAATGCGCATATTGATAGAGGTTTGCGTTGGGGATTTATGCCACTAAAGAGAGTGCAGTTTTTAAGCATCATAAAAGAAGGAAAAGTAGATGAAACTGTTATTGTCGATTAAACCAGAACATGCCGAAAATATTTTGAGCGGCATCAAACTATACGAGTTTCGAAAAGTCATTCCAAATAGGGCGATAACAAAAGCTGTTATCTACGCAACAAAACCTGTGGGGAAAGTGATAGGCGAGTTTGAGATTGGCGGCATTTCTACCGATTCGCCCGATAAGATTTGGGCGGCGACGAAACAAGCCTCTGGTATCAGCAAGCAATTCTTTGACGAGTATTTTAGCGGACGCAACAAGGCGCACGCAATTAGGGCTATTAGCCCCAAGAGGTACAAAACGCCGTTAGCGCTCGAAGCTATCTTGGGACGGTCTATGCCACCTCAATCTTTTTGTTACATCTCATAATCACTGGTCAGTCAAGCGGTTTTTCTTTGCCCACTACACGCCTTTGTCTGCGTTTATATATAAGATCGCGGCAATGTTACAACCCGTTTGCTGGAAAACCCGCTGACTAAATATCTAACCAGTATAATCCCTCCAAATAGCTTACTGGCAAGGAGTAGTTATGATTTCAGAGGAGGCGATCAGGATTAGAGGCGTTAAAGCGCTTGTTGCGAGCTTGGGTAGAGTTGATGCCGAGCGGTTTATCGCTTCGATTGTCAAAGAACCGTTTGATGTGATCCATTGGCAGGGGAGCTTATTTGACGATCTATATGTACCCGATCCAAGCGAACCAGGAGCTGAAAACTACAAGCAGATCGATTTAAGCGCAGTTGAAGCGATTCTAAAACAAAGCTGATCCATATTTTATGCCGATAACAAATTGCATTGCAAGACGCTTTGCGGAGGCGGACGAATGCAACTCGCCCGCCACCGTTATTATTCGACTTCTGCGTCGATCACATCTTCTTGAGCTGGTTTTTTGCCCTGTTCGCCGCCAGCCGCATTGCCGCCTTGTTGCTGCGTTTTTGCATACATCGCTTCGGCGAGTTTGTGGCTAACTTCGGTAAGCGCCTTGACCTTATCGTCGATCTCCTGCTTGGTTGAGTTCTCTTTTGCAAGCGTATCTTTGAGGTTGGCGATCGCCGTTTCGATCTTGCCGCGCTCTTCGGCGCTGACGGCTGATTCGTTTTCGCGTAGCGTCTTTTCGGTCTGGTAGATCAGCGCGTCGGCTTGGTTACGCGATTCGACGATCTCCTTTTTCTTCTTGTCTGCCTCGCGGTTTGCGTCCGCTTCTTTAACCATTCGGTTGATCTCCTCTTCGCTAAGACCCGACGATCCGCTGATGGTAATCTTGTTCTCTTTGCCCGTGCCCTTATCTTTGGCGCTGACATTCATAATGCCGTTTGCGTCGATGTCAAAGGTAACTTCGATCTGCGGAACACCTCGCGGTGCGCTTGGGATTCCTGAGAGTTCAAACATACCGAGCGATTTGTTGTCGCGGCTAAACTCGCGCTCGCCCTGCAAAACATGGATACTTACTGCGGGTTGGTTGTCGTCGGCGGTGCTGAAAACCTGCGACTTTTTCACAGGGATCGTTGTGCCTTTTTCGATCAGCTTTGTCATCACGCCGCCAAGCGTTTCGATACCGAGCGAAAGCGGCGTAACATCGAGCAGCAATACATCTTTCACATCGCCGCGCAGTACGCCGCCTTGGATCGCTGCGCCCGCCGCCACAACTTCATCGGGATTGACCCCTTTGTGCAGATCCTTGCCAAAAAAGGTTTTGATCACCTCTTGTACCTTCGGAATCCGCGTTGAACCGCCCACCATCACCACTTCGTTGATCGCCTCTTTGCCAACGCCCGCGTCTTTGAGCGCGGTTTTGATATGCGAAAGTGTTTCGTCGATCTGATCGTCGATCATCGCTTCAAATTTGGCGCGTGTGAGCTTGACAACGAGGTGTTTTGGTCCCGTTGCGTCGGCGGTGATAAACGGCAGATTGATCTCTGTTTCGGCGGAGCTGGAAAGCTCTTTTTTGGCGTTTTCCGCCGCGTCTTTGAGCCGTTGCAGAGCCATTTTGTCCGTTTTGAGGTCGATCCCGTTGTCCTTTTTGAACTCATCGGCGAGCGAGTCGATGATACGATTGTCAAAGTCGTCGCCGCCCAAAAATGCGTTACCGTCTGTCGAAAGTACCTCAAACACGCCATCGCCCACATCAAGCACGGTTACATCGAATGTTCCGCCGCCCAAGTCATAGACCAAAATCTTCTCGGCTTTTTGTTTGTCCAAGCCGTAGGCAAGCGAAGCGGCGGTCGGTTCGTTGATAATCCGCAGTACATTCAGTCCCGCGATTACGCCCGCCTCCTTCGTCGCTTTGCGCTGCGCGTCGTTGAAGTACGCTGGAACGGTGATAACCGCGTCGGTGATCGCGCCGCCTACAAAATCTTCCGCGTCTTTTTTGAGTTTCATCAGCACTTTTGCGGAAATCTCCTGCGGCGTGTAGGTTTTGCCCTCAATATCCACCGCGCACGCGCCGCTCTTATCAACGATGCTGTAACTGACCTTCTGCTGCGCACTTTTTGCGTTTTGCTCGTTCATCATCAGACCCATAATCCGCTTGATCGAGTAGATCGTTTTCTTTGGATTGGTGATCGCTTGTCGTTTTGCGCTTTCGCCTACCAGTACTTCGCCCTTGTCGGTGAAGGCAACGATACTCGGCGTTGTGTTGCGCCCCTCTTTGTTGGGGATAATTTTGGCTTCGCCCGCCTCAAAAATTGCCATACAAGAGTTGGTCGTGCCAAGGTCGATTCCTAAAACTTTGCTCATCTGTGTCTCCTTTTGTTTGTGGTTTATTTCTTGCTAACTGAAACGAGTGAAGGGCGCAGCGTGCGCTCTTTGTAACGATAGCCCTGCTGCATTACCTGCGCGATCGCGTTTTCTTCAAGCGTGTCGCTTGAAACCTGCATAATCGCTTCGTGAATGTTTGGATCGAAGCCGTTTTCGTGCGTTACGGGGCTGATCCCGTGCTTTTCAAACGCCTTTAGAAGTGCGCTTTTGGTGAGATTGACACCCTCTTTAAGCTGCTCGTAGTGGCTTTGATCTTCGATCTTTAGCGCCATTTCCAGAGCGTCCATAACGGGCAGAAGATCCTTTGCAAACTGCTCGCTGGCGTAGTCGATCGCCTGATATTTCTCTTTTTCCAGCCGTTTTTTGATGTTTTCAAACTCGGCGTATGCGCGTACAAACCGCTCCTCGCTTGCCTTAAGCTGCTCTTTTAGATCGCCATCGTCAGCCGTTGTCGGATCGGCGGGTTCGTGCTCCGCGTTTTCGGCATTGTTTAGCTCCTCGTTTGCCGTCTCGTTCGCTTTTGAGATTTGTTCGTTTGTCTGATCGTTTGCTTGTTCGCTCACAGTTCCTCCTTTGTCATGTGGTGAATAAATCCGTGATAATCGCGTGTGATCGCGCCAAATGCAACCAACATCGCGGGCTGTTCGTTCAGCCTCGCCTGCTGCGCCAGCGCCATATTTCCTTGCGGCACAACGCCCTCAAAAAACACGCCGGGGCGCAGACCGTGCGAGACTTTTCCTTCGTAAAAGCTGGCAAAAAGTGCGGCGGCAGTAGCGGCATTTTGACCCGCAAGGCAGGCAAGCGCGGCAACATTGAACCGTTCTATATACTGCTCTTCGATCTGCCAAAGCTGGTGGTAGAGAGCGTCGATTCGGTTACTTTGCGCAAAAGCGATGAGGTCGCTAAGGTCATAACCCGTAAATTCTGTTAGAAGCCTTTTGATCATAGCCGAAGCGGGCACACTCACAGACCCTTTGGCAAAAAGCGCGATCAGCCGTCCGTCGCTCGTTTCGATCACCTCTTGCAGACGATTTGGTTCGCGCTTTTGCACCAACGCATATAGCCCGTAGCCACGCGCGATCTCCTCAGCGTTTTCAATGTCGAGATCGATGTTTTGCGAGTAATCAAGCGTTTCGCTCCAGTAACGGCGCAGGGCGAGGTAGGTGGGAATGCGCCCGCCGCTGCTGTGAAGCTGGGTCAAAAGCCCCTCTTCCACAAGCCGTCTAAAGTAGTTGCGAATCGTGGCGGACGACAAGCCGGAGTCGATTACCGCTTTAAGCTGCATCGACCCGATCGGCTGTTCGCTGTGAATGTAGTGCGCCACAACCTCGCTCAAAATCGTCTCTTCAATCTCTTTTAACCGCATTGCCTCTATCTTTTGTGATTTAGCACTCAAAGGTTATCGTTGCTAAAAGAACTATACAACTTTAGTCGATTGTTGTCAAGGTTTTGTACCGCTCCGCAGTCGACGGCGGTCAAGGCGTCTTCAATCTTATGTTATACAACTACTTGCGAACGCAAAGCTACAGATTGCCGCGTTTTGCGCGGTAATATGATATTTTTCTGTCATTCTGAGGGAGCGTAGCGACTGAAACATATCCAGTCCTGTCATTCTGAGGGAGCGGAGCGACTGAAGAATCTCAACCGTTAGATTCTTCACTTTATTCAGAATGACAAGAGGGGCATTCAGAATGACAAGGTAATCCATGTTAACTATTTTTTGTCCTTTTTTATGCTTCTTAATCCGTGATTGATTATCCATATTGTCTCTTTTGTCGGATGATCTTTTTTCCACTCTTCTATGATTTCATTTGCTTTTTGGGGGAACTCTTTGTATAGATCGTTCAGATTATTTCCTACGCTTTTTTGCACAAACTTTGATTTGTCGTTTTTCAAATTTGTCAATATCTTTTTATATGTTTCAAACTCCTCTATTGCTACATATATTTTTTTTGACCATGGCAAACTGATTCGGACGCCTTCGCTTGATAGCCTTCTTATGTGCACATTCTCATCTTTGCTCCATTTTTCCATTGTTTGCATTGTCTCTTTTGGTTTATTTATCAATAATGGTCTTATTGCAAACTCTCCGGTAAATCTTTTTGTTAATTCTCTGATAAAATCCAATGATATTTTTACATTTTCGATCCCATGCCTCTCCACATATCTCCCAACAGGCCACAACCACCAGCCCTCGCTAAACATTCCTGTTTCCTGCTTTAACTCCTCTCCCAAAATCTGCTCAAATATCTTTATGCTATTTTCATAATTTTCAGGCAAATATAGTTCAAAAGCATCCGCAAAAATATCCATTCGCGCGGAAAACTCTTTATCCGATACGCTTTTATCTACATATTTTATAAACGCATCTTCGTCAAAATCTGCAAAAACCGCTTTGATCTTTGCGGACAATAGTTTTGCACAATCGGCATTGTAATAATCTTTTATTTTCATCGTTTTATCCTCCTATTTTGCAACACCAGTTCAAGCATACCGATCGTGAGCGGATACATCCGCGATCGCGTAGTTTTTTGTGTCGATCGAACTGCCTGTTCGTGTAAATATCGCCGCTGTGAGTTTTCCGCCATAGACGCAGCCTGTGTCGATCCCAAGCGCATATCTGTCGCGCCTGATATTGCACGGCGTATGTCCATAGACCACGAAGCCCTGATTGCCGTTGTATAGTTCCGACCAAAAACGGTAGTCCATTGCGCCCGTGCCGATGTAGCGTAGGCGAGTGAGCACCGCGTAGTGATCGGAGTGCAGTCGATCGAGCGCGACGGAGTTTGTCAGCCCCGCATGGACGATCGTCAAGTTGGCAATTCGGACAAATCGCGGCATTGCAAACAGATACGCCAGATCGCTCGCGTTGTTAAACGGCGTTCGCAAAATCCGCTCTCGCTCCAGCGTCTGCCCATACACGCCAGTTGCGATCTCTAGGTAGCGATCCTCGTGGTTGCCAAGCACGGTGATCACCCCGTTTTCGCGCGCGTAGCGGATCGTCTCGGCGACTTTTGTCCCCTTGCTCACCAGATCGCCGACCGAAATTTCGGTGTCGTTTGCGGACGCGCCGATCTTTTTGCGCAGCTCCTGCCACTCGTCCAAACAGCCGTGAATGTCGCCATAAACAATGATCCGCCCCATAACTAAGTGTATCCAATAACTCGCTTGATACAATCACGCAATTATTTTTGGCGAGGAGAAATTGGTGAGCGAATCGATCTTTTTATGCGCGATCAGCAACATAGCAAGCGGAAGCTGCAACGAAGATTGCGGTTTTTGCGCCCAATCGGCACGGTGGAACGCCTCGATCGAACGCTACAAAACCAAGCCGATCGACACAATCGTAGACGAAGCGCGGGCGGCAAAAGCGGCGGGCGCAGTGGGCTTCTGCCTTGTAACGGCGGGCAAAGGCGTCGATGACAAACTGCTTGAGTATGTCTGCCGCGCCGCGAGCGCAGTTACCGCCGCCGACCTTGAACTAACGATCATCGCCTGTAACGGAACGGTGAGCAGCGATCAGTTGAACGAGATGAAAAAAGCGGGCGTAAGCGCCTACAACCACAACCTCGAAACAAGCGAGCGGTTTTTCCCGCAAATCTGCACCACGCACAGCTGGAGCGAACGGTTTGAGGTGTGCGAACGAATCAACGCTGCGGGGCTTGCGCTCATCTGCGGCGGCATCTTCGGGCTAGGCGAAAACGAGGACGACCGCAAGTCGTTTTTGCTGTCGCTCAAAAAACTTCGCCCGTTTTCCGTGCCGCTGAACTTCTTTATCGCCAACGACTCCTTGCCGATCAAGCAAGGGGTAATCGCAACCAACGAGGCGATCAGACTGGTTGCAAAAGCACGCGGAATCTTGGGCGACGCACCGCGCATTATGCTTGCGGGCGGCAAAGAGCAGGCGTTTGGAACGCGGCTGACAGAGGCGATCGAAGCGGGCGCAAACGCGCTTGTTGTCGGCAACTACCTCACGACTGAGGGCATGCACAGCGGCGCACTGCGCAGAACGCTGCTAGACGCAGGCTATGCGATCGCTACGCCCGCTGAGTGCGGCGCGGCAAAAAAAGCTCACCATGGTTGAACGATATTCGCGCCCACAAATGACGGCGCTATGGGATCAAAACGCAAAATACAGCGCGTGGCTAGAGGTGGAAAAAGCGGGCGTCCAGGCGTGGAATAAACTTGGTCTCATCGGCGACAGCGATGCCGAAAAAATCTGCCAAAACGCGAAATTTGACATTGCGCGGATCGATGAGATCGAGAAGACGACCAAGCACGATGTGATCGCATTTCTCAAAAGCGTGAGCGAAAGTTTGGGCGAGGAGGGGCGGTTTGTGCACTACGCGATGACTAGCTCCGACACGATCGATACTGCCGTAGCGCTGCAAATGCGTGATTCGCTGCTGATCATTATCGACGATGTCCGCGCCTTGATGAGCGCGATCAAACGCCGCGCGATTGAGCACAAAAATACGCTGATGGTCGGGCGCAGCCACGGCATTCACGGCGAGCCGATCACCTTTGGGCTTGCGCTTGCCGTCTGGCACGACGAGTTGCGGCGGCATTTGGAAAATTTGCAAGAGACGCTTAAGGTGATCGGTGTAGGAAAGTTCAGCGGCGCGATGGGCAATTTCGCACACGCCCCGATCGAGTTTGAGCTTCTCGCCTGCGCCGCGCTTGACCTCGCGCCCGCGCCTGTGAGCAGCCAGATCATTCAGCGCGATCGTTACGCCCGCCTCGCCTCTGCGCTCGCATTGCTGGCTAGTTCTGCCGAAAAATTCGCCGTGCAAATCCGCCATTGGCAGCGCACGGAGGTCTATGAGGCGGAGGAGTATTTCAGCGCGGGGCAGAAGGGCAGCAGCGCGATGCCGCACAAACGAAACCCTGTTTTGAGCGAAAATATCTGCGGGCTTGCGCGGGTGGTGCGGTCGTTTGCCGTGCCTGCGATGGAGAATGTGGCACTGTGGCACGAGCGCGATATTTCGCACAGTTCGAGCGAGCGATTTTGGCTTGCCGATAGCTTTATCACGAGCGATTTTCTGCTGCACCGCCTGACGGGGGTGGTGGAAAAGCTGCTGGTCTATCCGCAAAATATGATGAAAAATCTAAATATGACGGGTGGGTTGGTTTTCAGCCAGCGCATTTTGCTGGAGCTGCCCAAGGCGGGGTTGAGCCGCGATGACGCTTATGCGATCGTGCAGCGAAACGCGATGAAGGTGTGGGAGGCGCTGCAAAACGGCAAGGCGGCTACGAACGAGCGCGGCGAATCGCTGTACTTGCAATTTCTGCTCGCCGACGAGGATTTGGTGGGCGCGATCGGCTCTGAGGCGGTGAGAAATTGCTTCGACTACTCTTATTTCACGCGCAATATCGACCAGATTTTTGCACGGGTGTTTTAGCCTTCGCACCGTCCAACGAACGAGATGGACAAGCCAATGAACCCTCAGACTTCGCACATTCTTATGCGCGGCGGTGAGCGAAGCGAACGGCAGCAACAGCGTTTTCGTGTTTCCGCAGTCCAACCAACGAGACCGACTACCCAACGAAACCTAAGAAAAACTGAGTGCGAAGCACGAGGCGAAAACGCGGTGCGTGAGCACAGCAGCGTTTTCGTGGGGTCAAGGGGCGAACGCCCCTTGTCGCAGACCTAGCTTGCTAGGGCGAGAAGTCAACTAGACCTCAATCTATTTCTTGCATATCTTTCTATACACACTTCTGACAAAGTTATATAGTCCGATCCGCTTCAAACATTTCATGGTTACGCTGAGGAAAGTGGGCGGAAGTGTATCGAGCCACAGTGGGACTGATCGCCGCCAAATATATTCCAGCAAAATCTCATTATTTACGATTGTATCGGGCACGATGTAGATGTGATCATCACATATTCGTATGATCATCTTTTTGGGCGAAACAGCTTCGACTTTATGCAGTATATCTACAACTGTGGGGTAACCCCCCCCCGATCATTTCCCGTGCGTCGTCGATGATAAAAATATCGTTTTGTGTGCGCCGAAGCAGTATATCCAGCTCTGTGATCAGCGGACATGGGTCGTCTTTGCCCGCCGTACCGCCTGCCGAATAGTGTGCGTCGAGCCAAAACAATATATTGCCCTTGCTCTTGGCAATGATAGTTGGCAGCACCGTTCGGCTGTCTCCAAGATACGGCGTTATATTGCCGAGTGCAAGCAGCGAATCCTTTGCTCTACTAAACAACATTTCGGACAATTCAATAGTATGAACCTCCTCAAAGTGCGCGGCAGCATATTTGCTTGTGCCGCCCAAGCAAGTACCTGTTTCTACAAATACCTTTATGTCGTTCGCTTGAGCAAGTTTTTCTGCGCTTTCTGACGGAAAATATGGATTTACAATGCCCATTTATTGCCTTTTATTAAATTCTCACCACGCGCGAGTTTGAAAGTATATCATGAAGTGTTTTTTGTCTTAATTGACTTCTCGCGCCAGCAAAGCTGCCGCTCCGACAAGGGGCATTCGCCCCTTGACCCCACGCTCGCCTATTTGTTCGCTTCGCTCACGCGGCTCGCGCGCACATAAGAATGTGCGGAAGTTTGAGGTTTTATTGGTTAGTCAATCTCGCTGGTTGGACTATGGGGAGTTTGTGATTTTTCATCGCGCGTGTTAGTCGACGCTTTTTGTCGTTGATCGCGCAGGGATTTTGTGCGGGAACAAGGAAGCTGAACGAGGCGCGAGGGAGCATACTTCTTGGTATGTAACCGAGTGCTGAGTGAAGATGACGCAGAGATTGGCGAAAAGCACCAGCGAGGGGCGGCAAAAAGGTGGGGGCGTTCGGTATAAGTTGCGCCTATCTCTCCGATGATTTCCCTAAATACTCCGCGATTGCGGCGATTTCGCTGTCGCTTAGGTGGTAGGGCGGACCAAAGCCGTGCCGACTCAAACCGCGTTTGATCGCGCTGGCTTCAAAGCCCGCGATCGCAGGCGCTGCGATCGTCTGCGCCGTTCGTTTGCGTTCGTAAGCGGCAAGGGTTTTGCCACCACCGTTTTCGCCGTGGCAGGTCGCGCAGGCGATCGATTCGGTTGCGAGGTAGAGCTTCTGCCCGTACTCAAACTCGGTGATAAACGACTCGTTGGCAGAAAGCCAAACGGCGGCAAGCGCAAAAAGCGGCGCAGAAACGGCACGGCACATAGCGGTTCTCCTCTATTTACCTCGCAATTTTAGCCAACAACTTATCGCTATAATTCGTCAATGCAATTACTTGACGGCAAAAAACTTTCCATTGAAATTAAGGCGGATTTGAAAGACAAGATCGCGGAGCTTAAACAGACGCGGCAGATCGTGCCCGGTTTGGCGGTGATTTTGGTCGGCAGCGACGCGGCGAGCGAACTGTATGTACAGATGAAAGCAAAGGCGTGCGAAGAGGTCGGCGTCTATTCTGTTGTGCACAAAATGCCCGAATCGGTGCGGCAGGAGGAGATTTTGGAGACGATCCGAATGATCAACCACAATCCATATCTCGACGGGCTTTTGGTGCAGCTTCCGCTGCCTACACAGATCGACAAAACCGCGCTTTTGGAGTCGATCGCAGTTACCAAAGATGTCGATGGTTTTCACCCGTACAACTTCGGTAGGCTCTTTGCGGGGCTGGAGACCTTTGCGCCTTGTACGCCGCTGGGCGTTATGCGGCTTTTGGAGGCAAATGGCATTAGCGTGCGCGGGCTGGACGCATGCGTTGTCGGCGCGAGCAATATCGTCGGCAAACCGATGGCGGCGCTTTTGCACAACGCGGGCGCAACGGTCGATCTCTGCCATATCGCCACAAAAGAGATAGCTGCGCACACACGCCGCGCCGATCTTCTCGTAGTGGGCGTTGGCAAGGCGGGACTGATCACAAAAGATATGGTAAAAGAGGGGGCGATCGTCGTTGATATTGGTACAAACAAAGTCGATGGCAAGCTTTGCGGCGATGTCGTTTTTGACGAGGTTGCGCCCAGATGTTCGTTCATTACACCCGTGCCCGGCGGCGTGGGACCGATGACGATCGCAATGCTTCTATGCAACACACTCAAAGCGGCGCTTAGCCGTGAAATCCACAACAAGAACAGTTAATGCACAAACTTAAAGAAAACCTAGTCAAGCTCTACCATTTCAGCAACACATGGACGGGCACAGTCATCATCGTGCTTCTGGCGATCTTCTTTTTCGCGCAGGCGTTTGTGATTCCTTCGGGATCGATGAAAAACAGCTACTTTGAGGGCGATCACCTGATCGTCAAAAAGTTCGTCTATGGCATTCCGATCCCGCACCTTCCTTGGCTTGAAGTGCCGGTTTTGCCGGATTTCAACGACAACGGACACCTGTGGGAGGGCGACAAACCGCAGCGCGGCGATGTGGTTGTTTTCCGCTATCCCAACAACCCAAAGATACACTATGTGAAGCGGTGCGTGGCGCTGGGTGGCGATGGCGTGATGGTGCGCAATGAGTCGCTTTACATTCGACCGCACGAGGGCGAGGAGTATGTGCGCAAGAACTATCTGCCCGATCAGATCGTCCGTTTTGGCGATGAGGTCTGGGTCAAAGATCCCTACCGTATCAAGTTTCCGGGCATTCGCTACGACAAACACGCGCGCGCAGGCGGAGTTCTGCCCGAACAGACCTCCAATTTTGGACCAATTACCGTCAGCGACGGCAGTTTTTTTATGATGGGCGATAACCGCGATCACTCAAACGACAGCCGTTTTTGGGGCAGCGTACCGTACAAATACATCGTTGGTCAGCCTTGGTTTGTCTACTTTAGCTGGGAGCCTAGAAGCTACGAAGATGTCGCAACCAATATGGTTTTTCTCAACGACTACGAGGCGTTAAATGCTGTCTGCGGCGAGCAAGAGGTAGAGAGCGACGAGTGCCGCAAACTCTGGAATCGTGAGCGCTATCGCGTGCGCTGGGATCGTATCGGTAAGAGCGCGGCAACGATCGAATCAAGACAATGAGCGTTTTTGATTTTGACATTGATGACGCGATCATCAAGATCGTTACGCTTCTAATCGCCGTGATCGGACACGAGATCGCACACGGCGTAGCGGCGCTTGGTTACGGTGATACGACGGCAAAAGATATGGGCAGATTGAGCCTAAACCCCATTCGGCACATCGATCCAGTCGGCACGATCGTACTGCCGCTAATGCTGCTTTTGAGCGGTTCGCCGTTTCTCTTTGGCTGGGCTAAGCCTGTGCCGATCAACTCGTGGCGGGTGCTGGAGCGCGGGCAGATGGCAATGGTTGTCGTCTCGCTTGCGGGCATTGCGTTTAACCTCGCGCTGGCGTTTTTGGCTTCGCTGCTGATCAGCCCGATCGATTCGAGTCTGTTTGACTATTTTCTCTTCTACCTGATTATGTGGAATGTCGTGCTGGCGGTTTTTAACCTGCTGCCGATTCCGCCGCTTGATGGATCAAACGCGATCGCGCACTTGGCGGCGGCGTTTGGCGTGTATGGAATAGGGCGGTTTTTTGAGCGGGTTGGAATGTGGGGAATGATCGTTGTTGTCGTTATTTTGATGACCAACTTAAAAGTAGTGATCTTTGCGCCGATGGAGTTTTTGATCGAGTGGTTTTTGCAGTGAAAACGGTTTAAGCCAGTATGAAATCGCCGCATATTCCCGTCTTGGCTAACGAGGTTTTAACGCTTTTTGAGCCTGTTAAAGATGGAGTATTTGTCGATTGTACGCTTGGATTTGGCGGACATGCCAAGCTGATACTGGAGCGGTTTAACAATATCGAATATATCGGTATCGATCGCGACGAAAATGCGATCGAGTTTTCCACCAAACAACTGGCGAAATTTGGCGATCGTTTTAGGGCGATTCAGGGGGCGTTTAGTACGGTTTTGCCAACGCTAAAAACCAAACCGATCGCGGCGGCGCTTGCGGATTTGGGCGTTAGCTCTTTGCAGCTTGATAGCGCCGATCGTGGTTTTGGTTTCGCAAGCAGTTTGCTTGATATGCGAATGGACACAAACGCGCCATTTAGCGCCGAGAATGTGGTTAATCATTACGACTTAGAAGAGCTGATACGAATCTTTAGAGATTACGGCGAAGAGCCGCAGGCAAAAAGAATGGCGGAGATGATCGTAAAAAACCGTCCGTTTGATTCAAACCAATCGTTAGCAACTCTTATCGAACGAAGTTTTGGGCGCGGTAAGATTCACGCGGCAACACGGATTTTTCAAGCGATTAGAATCGAAGTCAATGATGAACTAGGCGAACTAGAAAATATGCTCAGCGCGATCGAGACTATGGAGCTTAGCGGCGCGATCGTTGGGATTATTTCGTTTCATTCGCTAGAGGATCGTATCGTGAAAAATCGGTTTCGCAACTGGTCGAAAAGTTGTATCTGTCCCAAAGAAAGCCCCCGCTGTCTGTGCGGAAATAACCACGCGCTAGGACAAACTCTGACAAAAAAGCCGATTTTACCGCAGGCGTGCGAGGCAAAAGAAAATCCGCGAAGCAGAAGCGCAAAGTTGAGAGGGTTTAAGTTTTATGAGCATTAAAGAGCAGTTAAACGATCTTTTTGTTACGCCGCGCGGGATCGATTCGCTGCTGCTACCAACCGCCGTTTTGATCGCGATCGGTTTTCTGATCTTTGCGCCAAAGATCGTGATAGCAAACGCGATCTATCTGAAAAGTTTGCAATTAGAACGAGGCAGAGCAACGCTAGAGGTTTTGCAAGATGAAAACAGCCGCCTGCGGTTAATTACACAAGAGACGATCTATAAAATTCAGATAGAGGAAGCTAAAGAATGAGCACGGTAGAAGCGTTAGAAGCAGAGCTAAGCGCATTAAAAATCGAACTTGCTCAAAAAGATGAGATTATCTTAGGACAGATTCATATTGACAAGATTACGGGTTTGGAAAATCGCGTTAGTCTTGCCGAGCAGCTTAGCAGTAATGAAAATATAGCGATTATCTTTATCGACATCTGCCGTTTTGGGTTAATTAACGCCGTTTATGGTCCTGAAGTTGGTGATTATGTTCTGCGGCAGACGGCAGAAGCGTTGAGGCGGTGCAAGAGCGAAAATGCACAACTATTTCGATTTGCGGGCGACGAGTTTGCGTTTATGCTTACCAATCCAGCGCCACATCAGGGTGAACATCTTGCAGAGTTTATTATGAGTTTTATCGCGCAGAGCCATATTTTTTATGGTGAAGTTGAGATCAAATTGAGTGTTACCGTCGGCATTGCTTACGGCAGCGACACGCAGGTGTTAAGCCAAGCGATGATCGCTTTGCAAGATGCAAAATCCAAAGGGTGCGGCAGATGTACAACATACAGCAAAGAGCTAGAATCATACAAGCGTCAAGAGAGCAACCTCTATTGGATTCCCCGCGTCAGACAGGCGATCGAGGACGAGGCGATCGAGCCTTGGTTTCAGCCGATTGTCAATAACCAAACGGGCGCGATCGACCGCTACGAGTGCCTTGCGCGGCTTCGCGACGAGCGCGGAAAGATCATCGATCCATACTACTTTTTGGAAGCGGCGGAGGTTTCGGGGATTTTGACTTCGATCACCAAGACGATTATCGCGCGAAGTTTCAAGTATTTTGAGGACAAAAACACTCATTTTTCTATCAACATAACCGATAATGATCTTCAGGAAGAGTATCTGTGCGATATGTTGGCTTTTCGCTTGAAAAAACACAAACTGCTCTCATCGCAGGTTACGATCGAGATCGTTGAAAGTGTGAGCGCAAGCGCAGTGAGTCGCTACACCGATCAACTTCTAGCTCTCAAACAGATGGGATTTTTGATCGCTGTCGATGATTTTGGTTCGGAGCATAGCAACTTTTCCAGACTGCTGTCGATCGACTTGGATTTTATCAAGATCGACGGTGTGTTTTTGCGCAATTTGGTTCGTGATAAACGATCGCAGATTGTGGTGCGAAATATTGTCGAGTTTGCGAGAAGTTTTGGAGCAAAAACGATCGCAGAATATGTCTCGACAAAGGCGATTTTTGAACTTTCAAAATCGTTTGGTGTCGATTATTCGCAAGGTTATCTATTTGGAAAACCACAGCCGACAATCGAGATGTTTGAAGCAAATATGAACGAGAAATAAGGACAAATAATGCGGCAGTTGCTTTTAATTTTTGTGGCAGTTTTTTGGTTTAACGCTAACCTGTTGGCGCAGACGATCGAACAGATCCCAACGCTTGTTCCAGCAAGCTTTTCGCCGATGATCGACGAGGCGTCAAAATGTGTCGTCTATCTGATGACGGCTGAAGACAAAGACGCGGGCGTTGCCTCGCCGTTTGCGGAAGATCCGTGGTTTCGCCCGTACTTTTTGTACCCAAAACTGGGCTTGTCGGCGCAGAAATTGCGGCGATCGCTTGGGAGTGGAATTGTCCTAAACGAAAACGGAATCATCGTTACGAGCGCGAGGCTGATCCAAGACAAACGGGCGATCAAAGTTGTCGTTCCGAGCAGTCCCGAACCGTTTGATGCCAAAGTTTTGGGCGTTGATCTCGGTATGGATATCGCGGTTTTGAAAATCATCGGCGAGGCTCTGCCAAAGCCTTCGTTTGCCGATGTTGGCGATCTTGAAAGCGGCGATCTGCTCTTTGCGATCGGCAATCCCTTTGGGCTTGAGCCTGTCGTTTCGATGGGGATTGTCTCCACGCTTGGCAAGAACAACGATAGCGGCGATCGGCTGATTCGGGGCGATCTGTTCATTCACGGCGGCAACATCGGCGGCGCGATCATCAACGCAAAAGGCGAGATCGTCGGTATGCCTGTGCGACTTCGCGGAATGAATGTGCGAGAGAATCAGGGTGGATTTTTTGCGCCGATCGACCGCGTGCAGTCGGTTGCGCGGCGAATTGAACTAAGCGGCAATGTCAAAGAGGCGTGGATCGGTATCGCGGTTGCCGACTTGACGCAGGAGATGAAGAGTTATTTTGGACGCGAGGACGGCGTGATCATCACCGCGATCGAAGCGCACTCGCCCGCCGCGCTTGCGGGTTTGCGAAAGGGCGATCTCATCGTGCTGGCGGACAATATGATCGTCAGCAGCGTTATGGATTTTGAACGGATTTTGGCGACGCTGGTTGCCGATCGTGATGTGGTGTTTCTCTATATGCGCGACAAACGGCTCAGCGAGCTTGCGCTGCGGATCGGACGGCTGGAAAATAACGGCATCGCGGCTGTCGGCACGAAAACCGTCTATCATCAGGGAATGCTAATCGAGGCGCTAAATCCCGTTTGGCAGGAGCGGCTGGGGCTAACTGGAATGACAAGCGGAGTGGTGATCGTAAGCGTGGAAGATGGCACGGCGGCAGCTGAGAGCGGCTTTCAAGGCGGCGATCTGATTATCCAAGCAAACGAGCGGGATATCGCCTCGCTTGTCGGCTTCACCGAAGCATCGCAGGCAAGCGTACTCAAGAACTTTTTGGTACTCCGCAACGGACTGGTGATGAAGCTGGATATGAAACAGCCGATCGTCGCCGCGCCACTAATGTAGATCGTTATTGCGGACTTGCAGGCAATGATCGAATGAGGGGGGGGGAGCATTCTAGGCGCGTTTTATTGTTCTGCGCCCCCCTTCGGCGTATTATTCGCCCTTTGGATTTTCGCCGAAACGGTTGCTGCCGGGTGTGCTGGGTTGCGCCGCAAGATAGAAAAAAATAAAGGATGCCTATGATTGGAATAGCGTTTATTAAAGCCCACCAACCGCTTTTATCTATATCGTGCAATCTTCGTACAGAAATTCCTAGATCCGGTAAGAAAAGCGCCATATAGAAAATGGTGGGCAATATGGGAAAACCGATGATAGGCAATAGCGATAATGCATCGATTACACTCAATACAACAACGCCAGACATCAAATACAGCGTGAAATACCAATACGCTCTGCGGCTTGTCCTGCCGCTAATGTCGAAATAGTGTTTTTTGACCGCGTCAATAAAGTAATTAACGCCATTGATTTTTTGTATTGAATCCGCACTTGCACTCACTGTTTTCACCTTAGACTTCGCAGACGGGCAAAGCCCGTCTGCTTTACTTCTCGTGCCAGCAAAGCTGCCGCTCCGACAAGGGGCGTTCCGCCCCTTGACCCCACGAAAACGCTGTCGCAGCAAGCTACCGCGTTTTCGCCGCACATAAGAATGTGCGGAGTCTGAGGCTTCATCGACTTGTCAATCTCGTTCGTTGGACTGTCGACGCTTTTTGCCGTTGATCGCGCAGGGATTTTGTGCGGGGACAAGGAAGCCGAGCGAGGCGCGACGGGAGCATACTTCTCAGTATGTAACCGAGCGCTGAGTGAAGATGACGCAGTACCTGTGCAAAAGACCAAGCGAGGACGGCAAAAAGGCAGAGACTGCCCGCTCGCAAGCGAGCGGGAGTCCAAAGCTCAGACGGCTTCGTCGCCTGTTTCGCCTGTGCGTACTCGGATCACCTTCTCCACATTGGTTACAAAGATCTTGCCATCGCCGATCTTGCCGGTTTTGGCGGCGGTGGTGATGGTTTCGATCGTCTTATCGACGAGTTCATCGCTAACGACAAGCTCCAGCTTGAGTTTGGGCAGGAAATCCACCACATACTCCGCGCCGCGATAGAGTTCGGTGTGCCCTTGCTGTCTGCCGTAGCCTTTAACCTCGCTGACGGTCATACCCGTAATGCCCACATCGCGGAGCGCGTCCTTGACCTCTTCGAGTTTGAACGGTTTGATGATCGCATCAATTTTTTTCATCTATCTCTCCTTATTTCGCGTTTTTCACAAATTCCGGATACGCTTCAAGACCGGTTTCTTCCAAGTCGGTGCCGTCATGTTCGTCTTTTGGCGATACACGAATGCCCAAAGTGAGCTTGAGAATATACCACACGATGCCCGAAGCGACAAAGACAAACACGCCAACGGCAAGTACGCCGACAAGTTGTGCCGCGAAGCTCTGATCGGGGTTGAAAATACCAACCGCAAGCGTGCCCCAGATACCAGCAACAAGGTGAACGGATAGCGCACCAACAGGATCGTCGATTTTCAGTTTGTCAAAGAGCGGCACGGCGAGGACAACCAAAATCCCGCCGACAGCGCCTTCAACCGCACCAACCCAGAGGGCGATGTTTGGACCCGCAGTTACGGCAACCAAGCCTGCCAAAGCGCCGTTGAGCACAAAGGTCAAGTCGATCTTGCGGTAGATGATTTTGCTCAAAATGCCCGCCGCAACCGCGCCAAAGCTTGCGCCAAGGTGTGTGCTTGCCAAAACCAGCCCGACATTGTCGGCGTTCTCTTTGGTCGAGAGCGCGAGTTCGCTTGCGCCGTTAAATCCAAACCAGCCGAGCCAGAGGATAAATGTACCCAGCGTTGCGAGAGCTAGGTTGCTGCCCGGAATCGGTCGCACTTTGCCATCGGGAGAGTATTTGCCCGCACGCGCACCCAGCAAGAGCGCTGCCGCTAGAGCCGCCCAGCCGCCTACGCTATGGACGATGGTTGAACCCGCGAAGTCGCTAAATGCCGCGCCAAATGTGGTTGCAACCCAGCCCTCATCGCCGCCGAGCCAGCCGCCGCCCCAAGTCCATTGACCCACAATCGGGTAGATAACTGCCGCGATCAGTGCGGTGAAGATGAAAAACGGAACAATCTTGATCCGTTCAGCAACCGTACCGCTGACGATCGACGCTGCGGTAGCCGCAAACATCACTTGGAAGAAGAAGTCAATATGCAAACCATAGTCTGCGCCCTCTCCGCCTGCAACTGCGCCGAACTGGAATAGGTTGCCCCATTCGCCGCCGCCGTACATCACATCCCAGCCGATGAGGAAGTAGATCACCGAACCGAGGGACAGAATGCCCACATTCTTGGTCAAGATGACCGTTACATTTTTGCTTCGCACCAAGCCAGCCTCCAGCATAGCAAAGCCGGCAGCCATCCACATCACCAACGCCCCGCCGAAAATCAGCAGGAAGGTGTTGAGGATATAACTTGCGTCCCCGAATGTCTCCATTGAAACTCCTTTGTCCTTAAGATAAGCCGAGATTCTACACGGCAATGCGCTCGTTGCGACCACAAAACTGGTTAATTTTTCATCAGAATAGCTTTTGTGCCACAAAATCAGTCGCCATTTGGTATCAATACGGCAAATATATGCACACATTTTGGGCAAGGCAGGTTATAAGGCGGATTATGCGGCGAATCTACATTGAGATTACTGATCTTTGCGGGCTAAACTGTCACTTCTGTCCGCCGCACAAACAGAGCGCAGAGCCGATGACGCTTGCGTTGTTTGAGAGCGCGGCGGCTCAGGCGGCGCGGTTTGTGCGCGAGGTTGCGCTCTATGTTTTGGGCGATCCGCTGATGGTTGAAAACTTGACGGAGTATTTGGATATTTGCGATCGCCGCTCTTTGCGCGTGGCGCTGACGACGGTTGGACTTGAGCTGGTTAAGGGCGATCGGCACGCCTTGCTTGAACGAACGCTTTTGCACAGCGCGATCAAGCAGATCAACTTTTCGGTCAGTGGATTTTTGGCGAACAAAACGGCTGTCAGTTTGGAGGAGTACTTGCGGACACTTTTTGGTTTTGTGCAATCGGCGCGATTGGCGCGATCGGCGGCGTTTATCAACTTTCGGTTGTGGAATGGCGAGAATGCGGGAAATGCGGCGGTGATCGAACGGCTGCGCGAGCTGTTTGGGGCTGGCGATCGCGGCGAAAATCCATATATACAGCTTGCGCCCAAGACGCGGATCGTCTTTGATCGGCAATTTGAATGGGCGGTGCTCGGCAACCCCGCGCTTGCTGCGAACGGCAGATGTTTGGGTGCAAAAGAGCAGCTTGCGATCCTAAAAGATGGCAGAGTTACCGCTTGCTGCATCGATCACGCGGGAGCGCTTTCGTTTGGCTCGATCACCACGCACACAATCGAAGAGTTGCTCCACACCGATCGCGCCAAACGGCTGATCGCGGGCTTTCGAGCGCACAAACTCGTCGAACCGCTATGCCAGACATGCGGCTTTAGGACGAGGTTTGATCGTTAGGCTTGTTTTTTTTGCCTTTTTGCCGTCCTCGCTTGGTCTTTTGCACGGGGTACTGTGTCAGCTTCATTCGGCGCTCGGTCATTTACCGATAAGTAAACTCCCGTCGCGCCTCGTTCAGCTTCCTTGCCCCCGCACAAAATCCCTTCGCGATCAACGGCAAAAAGCATTCTGAGCGAAGCGAAGAATCCCTATTCCCACGCTTTGCACTGCCGAAGCATTTTGCTTTGTCAAGGATAAGACGCGAGATCCCCAAAGTCGAAGCGTCCCGCAGACAAAGCAAAATGCAAGGGTATATGCGAAGCATACAGTGCAACCGCGTGGCGGTTTCTTTGCCTTCTTTCTTGCCCGTGCAAGAAAGAATGGTCGCGTGCGCCGAAGGCGTATGCGAAACCTCTCTTTGTGTTTTGAAGAATCCAACACAGCCGTTTCGTTTCGCCCAACATAACAGTATGCGTACGAATTGGCTTTTCTACGCGATTTCAGCGATCAATCAGTAGCATTGAGCCAACTTTTACAAAGGAGCGGCAATGAAGGCTATTCTTGTTTTGTTGGCGATCGCAGTTTTTGCATTTGCGGACGCATACAATGATGGTTTAGCGGCTGCAAATCGCGGCTATTCGTATGACGATCTTGGCTATTACACAGAGGCGATCGGCGATTATACGCAAACGATTAAGATAGATACAAACGATGCATGGGCTTATGGCAATCTCAGTATTTCATATAGAAAACTTGGCGACCAGTCAAGGGCGATCGCGGACTATACGCAAGCGATCAAGATCGATCCGAATGATACGGTGGCTTATAACAATCGCGGCAATTCGTACGACGATCTTGGCGATCACTCAAAGGCGATTGAGGATTTTACGCAAGCGATCAAGATCGATCCGAAACTTGCAGTGGCTTATTACAATCGCGGCAATTCGTATGACGATCTTGGCGATTACTCAAAGGCGATCGCCGACTATACGCAAGCGATCAAGATCGATCCAAACGATGCAAAAGTTTATAACAATCGCGGCAATTCGTATGGCAAACTGCGCGACTATAAAAAGGCGACAAAGGACGCTCGCAAGGCGTGTGAGCTTGGAGATTGCAGACTGTTGCAGTATATGGGCAAAAACGGTTTTATTAGCGATTAACGCCGCGATCGTGTCATTTCTGAACGAAGTGAAGAATCTCAAGACAAACACAGATGCTTCGGCTTCCTCCGCAGTTACGGGCGCGGGTACACGCCCTACTGCTTCGCCGCCTCAGTATGACAGAGAATGTCATTCTGAACAATCCCTCGCGGTAGTAGCGAGGGTCGGTGAAGAATCTTCACTTCAAAGAGTTTGCAATTAGTTGGGCGCTTAAACGAGGCGGTTATTCTGTTTCGCCCTGCTTGACCCAGCCAATCTTTCCATCGGGCAAAAGCACCTTGTAGTAGCCGGTTTTTTCTTTGAGCAGCGTTGCGAGTGTCGGCTCGGTTGTAACATAAAATCGTGTGCTGGTATCGGTCGGCAACAGACGAATCTCTGCTCCGCTTCTGATCACGATCGACTCGTCGTGAAAGACAATCCAGAGGGTTATCGCGCCCGTGATCGCCACTAATGCCAAAAATATCCATTTGCGAGTTTTGACAAAGATCGCAATGAGCGCGATCATCGTGAGCGAAAGCAGCAGCACTTTGATCCAAGGAAACGCCCGTTTGTTGGGGTTGATGTCGGTGTGTGTGCTGATCCGCTGCCCGAGATTTGAGAGGTCAAAGGCGATGTTTATACGCTTAAAATCGCCGCTTTTTGGCTGAAAATAGTTAAACGAAAGCTCAGTTTGCGAGAGCGGCACAAGCGCGTAGTAGAAGATTCGCGTTGTCGGAAGTCGCACCTCCGTCCAGTCGATCCCCTGTGTTTGCGGCTCGCTGAGCGAAAACTGCGAGAGGTTGCTAAGCTCGGCTTTTATCTCCATAGCGACGATATTTTGCGTGTCGTTAAACCGTTCGACCTTGTGGGTGATGACGGTTAGATCGTCCGCCAAAACGCCGCTAAACTGCGGATTTGCCCCCACGCGCTGAGCCGTGATCGCCGATGGCGCAACCAGCGCTTCGTCAAATTCGCCGTTAAGCAGGTAGAGCGAAACCGTTACTTGTGGCAACGAGGCGCGTGGCGCGGTGATCTGGTAAAACACGGTCAGCCGCCTACGATTTTCATCGACCGTGCGCCAGCGAAGTTCGCCGCTAAGCCGCCTGATACCAGCGCTCGTTTCGATTTTTGTCTCAAGCCGATCGAACGAAGTTTCGGTAATGACGGCGTTGTAACTAACCGCCACAACCTGTCCAACATAGAGCGTGCCCGTTAGCGGCTCTTGGGTGATGTAGATCGATTTTGGCGCAAGCGGTTCGGCAAAAACGGCGATCGGCGCAGAGATAAAAAAAGCAGCGATCAGAGCGGCAAACAGACGCAACCTACGACTCCAGTACGCTTTTGATCAGAGCTAAACCATCTTTGCCGCCGACAATGGCGCTTGCCGATCGTTCGGGGTGGGGCATCATTGCGAAAACGGTTTTTTCGGCGTTGCAGATACCCGCGATCGAATCGACCGCACCATTGACATTTTGCGCTTTGCCTTCGCGATCGCAGTATGTCAATAGCACCTGATCGTTGTCGTAGAGGCTCTTTAAGCCGTCCGCTTCAATGTAGTAGTTGCCCTCCGCGTGCGCGATCGGCATATCAAGAATCTGCGCGTCTTTCAGTTTGCCCAGAAAGTGGTTGTTGGTTTTTTCGACTTTGATCGTCTGAAAGCGGCTGATAAAGTGCAGATTTTCGTTGCGAAGCATTGCGCCCGGTAGCAGCCCCGCCTCCAGCAAAATCTGAAAACCGTTGCAGATACCAAAAACCCGCCCGCCCTTTTTGGCAAAGTTTGCAACCTGATCCATAATGGGCGCGAAACGGGCGATCGCGCCGCAGCGCAGATAATCGCCATAGCTAAATCCGCCCGGAATGACGACAAGATCGGTTTTGGGCGGCAGATCTTGTTCTGTGTAACGCACGATCGCTGTTTTTGCGCCCGCCTTTTCAAACGCCCACGCGGTGTCGCGCTCGCAGTTTGTGCCCGGGAAGACCAGAATTGCCGCTGTCATTTTGCGATCTCGATTGAAAACTCTTCGATCACCTCATTGACTAGCAGCTCTTTTGCCATCTTTTCCGCTTCCGCTTTGGCGCTCTCTTTGTCCGCCGCGCTTAGACTAAGCACGATCTGCTTGCCGATCCGCACGCTGCCGATCCCATCAAAACCCAGCGTTTTTAGCGCGTGCAGAGTCGCTTTGCCCTGCGGATCGAGTATCCCTTCTTTTAGATATACATTGACGATCGCTCTCATTTCAGCGCTCCTAAAATCCGCTTTAACACCTCTTCGTACGCCATCTTCACGCCGCCGAGGTCTTGGCGGAAACGATCCTTGTCCAGCTTTTCGCCGCTGTTCATATCCCAAAAGCGGCAGCTATCGGGGCTGATCTCGTCGGCAAGAAGGATCTCGCCGTTTTCGGTGCGCCCAAACTCAACTTTGAAGTCGATCAGGTTAAGGTTACAGGAGGCAAAAAACGGTCGCAAAATGTCGTTGATCTTGCGCGCCGCGTCTTTAAGTACCTGCAGTTCGTTGCGCGTTGCCAGCTTCATAATCAGCGCGTGTTCATCGCTGATGATCGGATCGCCCAGTGCGTCGTCTTTGTAGTACAGCTCCACGAGCGTAAATGGAAGCACAGTACCCTCCGGGATTGCAAGCCGTTTCGTGAGGCTGCCGGTGGCAATGTTTCGCACGACAACTTCGATCGCAACGATCTGAACTTTTCTCACCAGATGGTGCGTCTCGTCGATTGTTTTGATCAGGTGCGTTTTGACGCCGTTTTGCGTCAGCAGTCCGAAGATCTTTGAACTGATCGCGGCGTTGAGCGCTCCCTTGCCCGCCTCTTGGGATTTTTTGAGCGCGTTGAACGCCGTTAGATCGTCCTTGAACTCCATTAGCAGTTCGTTTTTGTCGTCGGTCGTGAAGAGCTTTTTCGCTTTGCCTTCGTAGATGAGTTCCGCCACTGTTTTCTCCTATTTTTTGAGCACCATCAGCCCGCGCAAAATGCCAAGCGCACTTTTGAGCTGATAGTCGTTTTTGAGCTGCGCGTCTGTGATCGTGTTCTCGTCTTTGGTATTTTCAACTTTCTTCGTTGGGGCGGCGGAAACCTCGCCGAGCTTCGCCTCCAGATGATCTTTAAGCTGCGCCTCTTTGATCTCAAAATCGTCTTCAACCTCTTTGATACTAATGCGCTTGATCTCCACATCGGGTTCGACGCCCGTCGCTTGGATCGTGCGTCCGCTTGGCAGATAGTAGCGGGCGATCGTGAGGCGAATCGCGTCGCCGCCTCCGCCTTCAAGCGGCAAGATCACTTGAACGCTGCCCTTGCCGAATGTGCGTTCGCCTACGATCACGGCGCGGTGGTGATCTTGCAGGCTGCCGCTGACGATCTCGCTTGCGCTTGCGCTGCCGCCATTGACCAGTACGACGATCGGAATCTCAGTGTAGCTATCCGATCTGGTTGCTTTGTAGGTTTTGTTCTCGTTTTCGACGCGCCCCTTTTGCGAAACAATGTCGCCCTTGTCGATGAAAATATCCACCGTTTCGATCGCTTGATCCAGCAGTCCGCCCGGATTGTTTCGCAGATCGAGCACGATGCCTTTGACCGACGATTTGCGATCGCTAATCTCCTTTTTGAGCGCTTTGGCGACATTTTTGTCAAAGCTCACGATCCGCAGGTAGAGTACATCGTCTTTGTAGGTTCTGGCATAGACCGACTGGACTTTGATGACATCGCGCACCAGCGTTATGCCAAACGGTTTGTCCTCGCCTTTGCGAACGATCGTGATCGTTACGGGCGTTCCTTTTGCGCCGCGCATTAAGCCAACCGCTTCGTCGATCCCCATTCCGATCGTTGAGCGATCGTCGATTTTCAGGATAATGTCGCCGCTTTCGATACCCGCTTTGTCGGCTGGCGTACCTTCCATTGGCGCGATCACCGTCAAAGCGCCGTCGCGCATTCCAACCGTGATCCCAAGCCCGCCAAACTCGCCTTGAGTTTTGATGTTCATCTCTTGGTACTGTTTGGCTTCCAGATAGCTTGAGTGTGCGTCAAGGTTGGTTAGCATTCCGTCAAGCGCTTTTTGGATTACCTCGTCAATGCCGACTTCATCAACATAGTACTTTTCGATCGTATTAACGACTTTGGTAAATTTGGAGTATGCGTTTAGCCGCGCACTCTGCTCGTTCGAGCTTTTCGCCTCCAGCGTGGAGATGAGCAGGGCAAATGCGCCAAGAGCCGCCACAAACGAAATTGCGGCAACAACACGATGTTTCATAGGTATCCCCCGAATGTAAAACCAGGATTGTAGATAAATGGTGATAAAGCTGCGTTACTAGATTTGCTATTTGCCGCACCCGCACCCGCTTTTGCACCCTTTTTTGCTACCAAAGAGCTTGCGAATGGGCGAGTATCCGAACCCTCCCGTTGCCAAGATCGCCAATCCTACGATGGCAAAGATCGCGTAGTTTGCGTATAGTGCGCCGACGATCACGGCAAGCCCTGCTGCTATCCTGATCGCTCGTTCTGCGCCGTTCATATCCTGTTTCATTGCTGTTTCCTTGTCGTGTTCGTAATGTTGCTCTGTGGCTGATAACAGTTCTCATTATCGTAGCACGGTTTGCCTGATCGCACTTTTCAGCTTTTGACGCGTACAATCGCCGTATGAAATTGTTTATTCCTCTTTTATGTGCCGTTCTTGCGCTGGCGTTTTTCGCGCCAAGACCGAGTTTCACTACACCTGAAACGCGATCGCTTCTAATGCAGCCGCAACTTTTGCGGGCGCTTAGCGGCTTTGCGCGTACGCTCGTTGGCGATTTTATATGGCTAAAGAGCCGTTACGCGGACGAAATATCGCAGGGCGAAGAGCTTGACACCCGCGTTTTTGCAGAGATCACAAGTGCGCAGATCACGCTCGATCCGCACTTTACGAATCCGGTTCGTTACGCCGCAAGCTATCTGGCTTCGATCCCGAAAAAGCCTGAACTTGCGCTGGAGCTTTTGGAGATGTCGCAGAGTTTCAACCCCGATCGCTTCGATCTGCTGATGAGCGAGGCGCTCGTTCGTATCGGTTACGATGTGCCAAACAGCAGCGATCGACTTTTGGATATTGCCAAACGGGTAGAGGTGTTGCCGGACAAAAGCAAACTCGTTGGGCGAATGAAGATGGACGATTGGATGATCAATATGATCGCTTATGTGCGCACGCAGGAGGGCAAGCAGGAGCTGATCGAAGCCGATCTGGTCGATCTGCTCAAACAGACAGAAAACCCAGCTAGACGAGAGCTGATCGAAGATGAGCTTAGGCGGGTTCGCGCGGGGCTGGTGGATTAGGGGGCGCTGACGATCGTGTCGATCTTGCCCAGCTCCGTTTTGAGGTTCGCGCACTCTACGCAGGCTTCGAGGTAGAGCTCCAGTATCTGCCGCGTGGTGATGTTGCTGTTTGTACCCAGCCTGTCCAGCGCCTCTGCCAGCGCACTCGGCGCGTCCTCGCTGAGATTGATGTCGTAGTTCTTGCTGTCGATCTTGACTGTCCATTGCCGCTTCATTGTTCGGGATATTAACCAACAGCCGCTTTTTTGCCCCCGCGCCAAACTTGCAACCATATATATGGACATCAAACTTTTTTCTATTTTCCTCAACTTTCTTGCCTTCCCCCCTTGACAACCAAGCTATAAAAGCGTATTATTCCGCCTCACCAATTCAAGGGGGCTTTTGAAGCGTCTTTGGAGCGGCAGTTCCTTGACAACTAAGCAAGCAAACAACGGTTAAATGACCGTTTATTCTATGAATATCAACAACTTCTGAAGATGACATCTTGTGTGTCAGTTTAGGGTCAATCACTTTTTTAGAGAGTTTGATCCTGGCTCAGAGTGAACGCTGGCGGCGTGCCTAACACATGCAAGTCGAACGAGAAACGATTCGGGTAACCGAATGCAGTCTAAGTGGCGCACGGGTGAGTAATAGATGGCTAATGTCCCCTATGGACGGGAATAACAGTTGGAAACGACCGCTAATACCCGATACTCCGTCTCTTTGAAATAGGAGATGGGAAATGTTTTTTCGCCACAGGATCAGGTCATCTCCTATCAGCTTGTTGGTGAGGTAAAGGCTCACCAAGGCTATGACGGGTAGCTGGTTTGAGAGAATGATCAGCCACACTGGAACTGAGACACGGTCCAGACTCCTACGGGAGGCAGCAGTGGGGAATTTTGCGCAATGGGGGAAACCCTGACGCAGCAACGCCGCGTGGAGGATGACGCATTTCGGTGTGTAAACTCCTTTTCTACAAGAAGAAATTGACGGTATTGTAGGAATAAGCACCGGCTAACTCCGTGCCAGCAGCCGCGGTAATACGGGGGGTGCAAGCGTTACTCGGAATCACTGGGCGTAAAGGGAGCGTAGGCGTTCGGATCAGTCCCCTGTGAAATCCATCGGCTTAACCGATGAACTGCAGGAGAAACTACCCGAATAGAGTATGGAAGAGGTCAGTGGAATGGGTGGTGTAGGGGTAAAATCCGTAGAGATCACCCGGAATACCAACGGCGAAGGCAACTGACTGGGACATTACTGACGCTGAGGCTCGAAAGCGTGGGGAGCAAACAGGATTAGATACCCTGGTAGTCCACGCCCTAAACGATGAATGCTAGTCGCGGGGGGGCTTCGACCTTTCCGGGACGCAGTTAACACATTAAGCATTCCGCCTGGGGAGTACGGTCGCAAGATTAAAACTCAAAGGAATAGACGGGGACCCGCACAAGCGGTGGAGCATGTGGTTTAATTCGAAGATACGCGAAGAACCTTACCCGGGCTTGACATGTAGCGAACCTTGCAGAAATGTGAGGGTGCCTTTCGGGGAACGCTAACACAGGTGCTGCACGGCTGTCGTCAGCTCGTGTCGTGAGATGTTGGGTTAAGTCCCGCAACGAGCGCAACCCCCGTGGTTAGTTGCCAGCAGTTCGGCTGGGCACTCTAATCAGACCGCCCGCGCAAGCGGGAGGAAGGTGGGGATGACGTCAAGTCATCATGGCCCTTACGACCAGGGCTACACACGTGCTACAATGGGGGGGACAACAAGATGCAATGTCGCGAGGCGGAGCAAATCTGTAAACCCTCTCTCAGTTCGGATTGGAGTCTGCAACTCGACTCCATGAAGCTGGAATCGCTAGTAATCGCGGATCAGCCATGCCGCGGTGAATACGTTCCCGGGTCTTGTACTCACCGCCCGTCACACCATGGGAGTTGATTTCACCCGAAGTCGGAATACGAAATTCGTTACCGCCCACGGTGGAATCAGCGACTGGGGTGAAGTCGTAACAAGGTAACCGTAGGAGAACCTGCGGTTGGATCACCTCCTTTCTAGAGAAATAAAGAGTGGCATTCATTTGCCCTCTTTGAAACCTAAAACGGCGTTTAACTGAAGTTTGCTTGCTTAGTCCTCAGGGAACTGGGGCATTATAAATAGAGTAGTGGATACTCGTCCTTAGCTTAGAACTTCGAGCGGGGAATTAGCTCAGCTGGGAGAGCGCCTGCTTTGCACGCAGGAGGTCAGCGGTTCGATCCCGCTATTCTCCACCAACCTAAGCGTTCCAAGCAGTTTTAGCGAACGATCGTTGCGAAAGTGGAAGCGAAAGCCGTAGCTCAAACTACGATTTGCGCTTGGTTGCATAAGCCGAAAGCCTAAGCAAACGACTGGCTCTTGTTTCGGATCGAAGCATTTGGTAAGAGGAGCGGTAGTTCAGAGCAGATGAAGCTAAGAGGGCGATTGGCTCTTGTTACCAGCTCGCAGATCGATGCGTTGGTCTAGGAGAACGGTTGCTTGGAGACTAAGCGCAAGATCGTTCATTCGCGGAATCGTTTATTCACGATCGCTCATTTACGGATCGAAGCATTCCCAAACGGGGATCTGTAGCTCAGGTGGTTAGAGCACACCCCTGATAAGGGTGAGGTCAATGGTTCGAGTCCATTCAGGTCCACCACTTTGAAGTTCCAAACCAGCGCTTGGTTAAGCGTTGATTTGGGTCTTTGACCCGGTTCATTAAAAACATATTGTTAATTCCCAATGCAATTTCCATAAGTAGGGCGTTTCACAGATCTTTGAGCGGACGATGTCCGCAAAGAGAACACACGCCGATGAAGTTTGGTTGCCGATCGTCTCTCTCTACACGAGGCGGACGGGAAGCGATCAAACAAATATTCATCAAAGCAGCGGAAAATTTGCGTAAGCAAGCATTCCGCTGCCATAGTAGATAAAAGCTACAAAGAGCAGATGGTGGATGCCTAGGCTAACAGAGGCGATGAAGGACGCGCCAGGCTGCGATAAGCTTCGGGGAGCCGTCAAGGGGCTTTGATCCGAAGATTTCCGAATGGGGCAACCCTATTGGTTTTACAGCCAATAACCACTTAAAGTGGAGCGAACCGAGGGAAGTGAAACATCTCAGTACCTCGAGGAAGAGAAATCAAACGAGATCTCCCAAGTAGCGGCGAGCGAACGGGAAATAGGGCAAACCAAGTGCTTGCACTTGGGGTTGTAGGACTGCGCCAATGGATTATACGGATTAGCCAAAGAGTCTGGAAAGTCTCGGCATAGAGGGTGATACCCCCGTAAGCGAAAATCCAAGTATCCATGCAGTATCCTGAGTAGGACGGGACACGAGAAACCCTGTCTGAATCTGGGAAGACCACTTTCCAACCCTAAATACTACTGTTAGACCGATAGCGCACCAGTACCGCGAGGGAAAGGTGAAAAGAACCCCGGCAAGGGGAGTGAAATAGAACCTGAAACCATCTGCTTACAATCATTTCGAGCCCTATGGATTTATCCAGGGTGAGAGACTGCCTTTTGCATAATGAGCCTGCGAGTTGCGTTCGGCGGCAAGGTTAAGGAATACCGGAGCCGAAGCGAAAGCGAGTCCTAATAGGGCGCTTAGTCGCCGGATACAGACCCGAAGCGAAGTGAGCTATCCATGATCAGGTTGAAGCGGGTGTAAGAGCCCGTGGAGGACCGAACAGACGGCCATTGAAACGGCTCCTGATGAATTGTGGATAGGGGTGAAAGGCCTATCAAACTTCGTGATAGCTGGTTCTCTCCGAAATATATTTAGGTATAGCCTCATGAGGCAAGCTTAGGAGGTAGAGCACTGATTAGGCTAGGGCGGCATTACGCTGTACCAAACCTTGTCAAACTTCGAATGCCTAAGCCCAAGCCATGGGAGTCAGGCGGCGAGTGATAAAATCCGTCGCCAAAAGGGCAACAACCCAGACTATCAGTTAAGGTCCCCAAGTCATCGCTCAGTGGAAAAGGATGTCGAATTACTCTGACAACTAGGAGGTTGGCTTAGAAGCAGCCATCCTTTAAAGAAAGCGTAACAGCTCACTAGTCTAGTGATTCGGCGCCGAAAATATAACGGGGCTAAAGCGATGCACCGAAACTATAGGTTTGCACTGATGTGCAAGCGGTAGGAGAGCGTTCGTATCAGCGTTGAAGGTATACCGGTAAGGAGTGCTGGAGCGGTACGAAGTGAGCATGCAGGCATGAGTAGCGATAATTAAGATGAGAATTCTTAACGCCGTAAACCCAAGGTTTCCTACGCGATGCTCGTCATCGTAGGGTGAGTCGGGACCTAAGTCGAGTCCGAAAGGGGTAGACGATGGCAAATCGGTTAATATTCCGATACCTGACATTTTCAAGGTGATGGGGGGACGCATAGGGCTAGGCGAGGCAGGCGATGGAAGTCCTGCTCTAAGGTCGTAGGTGAGGTCATAGGCAAATCCGTGACCGTTAGCCGAGAACTGAAAGGCTCTCAAGTCTCTTCGGAGATGAGGGAGAATCGTTGATGCCGTCGTGCCAAGAAAAGCCTCTAAACCGTTTTAAGAAAATGTTAGCCCGTACCGTAAACCGACACAGGTGGGTGAGATGAATATTCTAAGGCGCGTGGAAGAACTCTGGTTAAGGAACTCTGCAAACTAACACCGTATCTTCGGTATAAGGTGTGCCTTTATAGGGTGTAATCCCCCGCGGATGAAGCCCCAAAAGGTCGCAGAGAATAGTCCCTCCCGACTGTTTATCACAAACACAGCACTCTGCTAACTCGTAAGAGGATGTATAGGGTGTGACGCCTGCCCGGTGCCGGAAGGTTAAGGGGATCTGTCAGCCGCAAGGTGAAGCATTGAACCGAAGCCCCGGTAAACGGCGGCCGTAACTATAACGGTCCTAAGGTAGCGAAATTCCTTGTCGGTTAAATACTGACCTGCATGAATGGCGTAACGAGATGGGAGCTGTCTCAACCAGAGATCCAGTGAAATTGTAGTGGAGGTGAAAATTCCTCCTACCCGCGGAAAGACGGAAAGACCCCGTGGACCTTTACTACAACTTGGTATTGCATTCGAGATTAATCTGTGCAGGATAGGTGGGAGGCTTTGATCCATTGGCGCTAGCCGATGGGGAGCCACCGTTGAGATACCACCCTGATTGGTCTTGGATGCTAACTCGCATCGGTAATCCCGATGGAGGACACTGCCTGGTGGGTAGTTTGACTGGGGCGGTCGCCTCCCAAAGTGTAACGGAGGCTTACAAAGGTTGGCTCAGTCCGGTTGGAAATCGGACGCAGAGTGTAATGGCATAAGCCAGCCTGACTGTGAGACATACAGGTCGAGCAGAGACGAAAGTCGGTCATAGTGATCCGGTGGTTCTGAGTGGAAGGGCCATCGCTCAAAGGATAAAAGGTACCCCGGGGATAACAGGCTGATCTCCCCCAAGAGCTCACATCGACGGGGAGGTTTGGCACCTCGATGTCGGCTCATCGCATCCTGGGGCTGGAGCAGGTCCCAAGGGTTTGGCTGTTCGCCAATTAAAGCGGTACGCGAGCTGGGTTCAGAACGTCGTGAGACAGTTCGGTCCCTATCTTCCGTGGGCGCAGGAGCGTTGAGGAGAGCTGACTCTAGTACGAGAGGACCGAGTTGGACGCGCCTCTGGTGAACCGGTTGTCCTGCCAAGGGCACCGCCGGGTAGCTAAGCGCGGAACGGATAACCGCTGAAAGCATATAAGCGGGAAGCCGACTCCAAGATGAACGCTCCCTGAAGGTCGCAGATAGACTATCTGCTTGATAGGTCAGGGGTGTAAGCGCAGTAATGCGTTCAGCTGACTGATACTAATCGACCGTTCGGCTTTTATTTATCTATCTTTCGGGCATCGTCCGCTCAACGATCGGAAATGCTCTACTATGGATCGCAGAAGGAATTAACAGTATGGTCTTCATCAGAAGACCCCCACACTAGAGACAAAAGCGCTCACTAAGGTTAGCGTTTCTGTCTCCGGTGATGATTGAGTGGTGGTAATACCCGGCTCCATTCCGAACCCGGAAGTCAAGCGCCACTTCGCCGATGATACTGCAGCCGACGGTTGTGGGAAAGTAGGGCGTTGCCGGGGGTTTATGAACAAATGTAGTGCAGTTGATAGTAGATTCCCCTTTGAAGATATAGAATATGAGGCTCTTGACTAGTATCCCAGAATAGGAGATACTACAAACCTATGACATGGCATAGATTAAGTACACAATAAGCATCCTTTCTATCGATGTGAGGGCATTTGTCATTCTTGTGCAAGCCAGCCATTTCGTTGACTGCTTTTCGTTTTGCTTGGCATAGCGCGTTAGCGCTATGCTATCTCCTCTTTCGCTTCTGAAACCAGCTTTCACTCTATCTCTTCTTTCATCTCTCTTCTCCCGCTCTTGCTTCTCTATCTCACTCTTACTCTAACTCCTTTCTAAACTCCTGCGGTGTCTTGTTGTTTAACGATTGATGTCCCCTCATCTCATTGTAGTAGAGCATATAGCGGGTAAGCTCATCTTTGAAAGCATCAATGCTTTCAAATACGCACTCCTCTAAACACTCCTCATATATGGTTCTCCACAATCGTTTGCTGTTACTCGCAGGAGCAAAGCTCCTGCTTCCTCCGCAGTTACGCCTCGGTGCGAGGCTACTGCTCCGTCGTAACATATGGGAGTCTTAGCAGTAACGCTCTGGTGCAGAGCATCTCTTCGCAACAACGAGCCTTTGGCTCTGTTGCTCCGTACTGCTTCGCTCACTCCCAAACCCTCCGCTTTGGGGATCTCGCGCCTTGATCCTTGACAAAGCAAAATGCTTCAGCAGTGCAAAGCGTGGGAATAGGGATTCTTCGGCTTCGCCTCAAAATGACATTCTCTGTCATGTTGAGCGTTAGCGAAACATCTGTGTTGGATTCTTATAGATTCTTCACCGACCCTCGCCGCTACCGCGAGGGATTGTTCAGCGCTTCGGCTCAACATAACAAGTGGGGGCGCACAGAATGACAGATGGAGTGTAAGTCTTGGTAGTAACGCTGTGGCTATGCGCAATGTGATCAAACTCCATTAAACATCCCTTCGTTACAATTCCCGTTCCCAAAATCCAACATTAAAGAATACTTAACAATGATAACTAAAAATGCACACACACACACACACACACTAATAAGCTCTTAAATCTCTTACGATCGTTAATTAGCAATTCGTTTAAGATTGCTGGTGATCAGCAAACGGCTTATCGTCCCGACATTGATGGCTTACGAGCATTCGCAGTATTGGCAGTCGTTGGGTATCACTACTTTCCTGGTTGGATCAAAGCGGGCTTTATCGGTGTAGATATATTCTTTGTCATCTCTGGCTTTCTAATCAGCGGCATACTCTTAGACAATCTCAAAAACAACAACTTTAGCATTATCAACTTCTATCAACGGCGAATCCTGCGCATACTGCCAGCCCTGATCGTCGTAATGGTTGCAGTCCTTGTATTCGGTTGGTTTGCCTTAATTCCTGATGATTACGAGAGACTGGGTAAGCATATACTAGGAGGCGCAACATTTGTCTCTAACTTTGTGCTCTACTTCGAGTCTGGTTATTGGGACACAGCCTCACATACTAAACCGCTACTGCATCTATGGTCATTAGGAGTTGAGGAGCAGTTCTATCTGGCATTTCCGATCATTATCTATCTGCTTTGGAAAATACGCAACAAACTAGCGCTATCCTTGATACTCCTGTTTGTTGTGTCGTTTGCACTGAACCTACTGTACTTTGTAAGCAACCCTGAGCTGGACTTCTATATGCCCTTTACGAGGTTCTGGGAGCTGCTAGCAGGTGTGATACTTGCATATTTTACAAAGCAAGGAGCGCTTGATAAACTCCCGATCAAATGGGCAACTGCGATCGGAGCGGTTGGACTAATCCTACTGATAGCTTCTATATGGACAATCAACGACAAGAACTTTCCTGGTTACAAAGCCCTAATGCCTGCGATCGGAGCAGTACTGTTTATCGCCGCAGGCAGGGAGTCGATCGTCAATCGCTATCTGTTTTCATTGAAGCCGATTGTGTTTGTAGGGCTGATCAGCTATCCGTTGTATTTGTGGCATTGGAGTTTGATCTCATTTTGTTTTATACTGTTTTTAGATCAGTTAAGAGTTGTGCGTGTGGGCTTACTGCTTGCTTCGTTTGTGCTTGCGATCGGTACATATTTATGGATCGAAAAACCAATCAGATTTGGTAAAAGTTATCGCGGCGCTAAGGCGATCGGACTGCTTTGTGCATTGTTACTGGTTGGCTCGATCGGGAGTATGATCTATTTCAAGAATGGTATCAAAGATCGTGAATATCTGCCGGTCATAGCTGGGCTATATCACGCTTTTGAACAGCCAAAGTTTGAACCATTTGAAAACCGTTGCCAAGAACAGTATGGGATCGATTGTAAGCTATTTGATGTTGGTGGTAAAACCACAGTTGCATTGATCGGCGATAGTCATTCAGATAGAGCATTTCGATCTGTGGCGGAGCGCAATGCAAAAAACAGTATCAACACGCTTCAATATGCCACTTCAGGTTTAATGTACGGCATGCAAAACAAAGAGGGTATAGCAGCGTTTGATCAAGCTGCCGACAAACTCAAAAAAGATCAATCGATCAAGAAGATCATTATTGCGCTGTATTATTCGGTTTATATGTATGGCTTTAACGAAAAACTAGGAGATGTTCAATCGATCGGAGTTGAGCCGTTTGAACAGTATCTTCAGCATTGGATCAATCGGCTTAAAAGCGATCATAACGAGATATTTGTAATGCAAACTGTGCCTATGCTGCCCGCTTCAATTCAACGAATGCTGCTAAGCAATGCGTGGCTTGAGCCGATGACGCTAGAAAAAGAAGAAGCAGCCAATATGCAAAAAGAGTATATGGGAGTTTTAGGGCGTCTGGAAAACGCGACAATTATCTATACAATAGACGCATTCTGCCCGATTGATCGTTGCTTGCTAACGGACGAAAACGGTTTGGCATTGTACTCTGACAACAATCATATTACTGAATGGGCAGGCGGTCGTTTTCTGATCAACCACGCGCTAAAACCATACTTGGATCAGTAGCAACCGATCGCATATGATCGATCGTCTAATTCGTCTGAATGCACATTACGCGGTGGGGGAGGGCTTTGAGATCGACAATATGTAAGCCCGCCGCAAAATCGTATGCGTAAGCACCTTCAAAGTCGATCTCGTCGATCGTCCAGTAGATGTCGTTTGCGTACGGTGCGCGTCCGTGAAGGCTGCGGTACGAGCCGCGAAACGCCGCCTCAAGATTTGCGAGGCTTGGCAGTCGCGCGTTGAGCGATCGGCAAAACTCGATGGAGCGATCCCAGTCCATCAGCGCGTTTGAGTCGTAAAGCCGCATTGAATCGGCGTTTGCGCTAACGGCAAAAACCGTTGCGATCGCCGCCGCCGCGCAAAACTTCAAAACCGAGTTCGCCAAGTTCGCCGAGTTCATCTATGCTCCTAAATTGATTGCGGATCGAACTTTTGGAGGCGATCCTTCATTGCCAGATAGCTGTTGAGCGATCCGATATAGGCTTGCGCGGAGGCTAACATCGTATCGACATTGAGTCCGTGCCCCATTACGGCAGGCTTGGAGTCGTCGAAAACAACCTTGACCAGCACTCTAGCAAGCGCGTCTTTGCCCTCGCTCAGCGCCTCGACTTTGTAGTCAAGCAGTTTGCCCGAATAGCCGCTGACGCGATCAATCGCCTTAAAGACAGCATCGATCGTTCCGTTTCCGATCGCCGCGTCCGTCCGCTCTTCGCCGTTTTTGGCGCGGATCGTAACGGCGCTTGTCGGAACGCCGCCGCTGCAATCGGTTAGCTGCATACGAATCAGCTCAAACTCGCTAGGCACGGTCGCCCCTTCGCTGGTTGCGAGCGAACGAATGTCATCGTCATAGACGATCTTTTTCTTGTCGGCAAGCTCTTTGAACTTCTTGAACGCGCGATCGAGCGCAACGCCATCAAGCACGATCCCCATTTCGGCGAGTTTTTCGCGGAAGGCGTGGCTGCCGCTTAGCTTGCCCAGCGAAAGGGTGTTGCGCTCCAGCCCGATGTCTTCGGCTCTCATAATCTCGTAGGTCAGCGGGTTTTTGAGCATACCGTCTTGGTGAATGCCGCTTTCGTGCGAAAAGGCGTTTTTGCCAACGATCGCCTTGTTTGGCTGCGGTTCAATGCCACAGGTTTGAGCAAGCAGGCGGCTTGAGGAGTAGATTTCGCGCGTGTTGATCCGCGTATCCGCGCCATCAAAGAGATCTTTGCGGACTTTGAGCGTCATTACGATCTCCTCCAAAGAGGCGTTGCCCGCCCGTTCGCCCAAGCCATTGACAGTACATTCGACCTGCGTTGCGCCGCCCAAGATCGCGGCTAGGCTGTTGGCGGTGGCAAGTCCTAGATCGTTGTGGCAATGCACCGAGATCGCCGCTCTGCCAGCCGTGAAGCTCACGATCTCGCGGATAAACTGCTCGTAGTTTCGCGGGATCGCATAACCAACGGTATCGGGGATATTGATCGTCTGTGCGCCCGCTTCGATCACCGCCGCGATGATCTCGCGCAGAAACGGCATTTCGCTGCGCGTCGCGTCCTCGCAGCTAAACTCTACATCATCAACAAGCGATCGTGCCAGCTTCACCGCTTCGACTGCGCGGCGGATCACATCGTCAGGTTTCATCTTGAGCTTGTATTCCATATGGATTGGGCTGGTTGCGATAAAGGTGTGAATGCGTGCTTGTTTTGCCAGTTTTAGCGATTCTGCGGCGCGGAGAATGTCCTTTTCGGCGGCGCGTGAGAGCGAACAGATCGCGCTTTGGCTTACCGTTTCGCAGATTTCGCTGATCGCGTCAAAATCGCCCGGACTTGCTATGGCAAATCCCGCTTCGATCACATCAACGCCCAGTTTTTCAAGTTGTTTTGCGATCCGTACTTTTTCGGGCGTAGTCATTGAAGCGCCCGGCGACTGCTCGCCATCGCGCAAAGTGGTATCAAATATCTTGATTGTTGTTTTCGGCATGGTGAGCCTTTCGTTTTTTGTATGTTGTTACCCAGACCGCTCGTACAAGTCCGATGAGTACATATATTAGCGCGATCGCAAAGAGAAATTTCATCGGATAGAGGTAGAAAAGCGATAGTACAACAATGAGTATCAGCAGCACTTTTCGGAAGCGATTTTTGCCAAAATCGATCTGCTTGAAGCTGGGATAGCGAATGTTACTGACCATCAAAATCGCGATCACGGCTGAGGCGGAAAGCAGCGCGATCTCACTAAAAGCTCCGCAAGAAAACTCGATCTGCAAAAGCGTTGAAGAGGTAACAAACAGCGCAGCAGCGGGGATCGGCAGACCGATAAAAACATTCGGTTCGGTTGTGGCGCTGATGATGTTAAATCGCGCCAACCGCACCGCGCCAAAGATGATAAATAGCGCAGTAAGCAAAATGCCGATTTTGCCGTAATCTTTGCCAACCGAAAAGTAGAGAATAAACGCGGGCGCAACGCCAAAAGCGATCGAATCGGCTAAGGAGTCAAACTCTTTTCCAAACTGACTAGCAGTATTGGTTAGCCGCGCCACTCTGCCATCAAGCGCGTCAAAAACCGCCGAAACAACGATATACCAAAACGCCCGCTCAAAGTTGCCGTTATACGCCGCAAAGATCGCCAAAATTGCCAAAAATATGCTTCCTGCCGTAAAGAGATTTGGCAGTAGATAGGCGATCTTGAAGTTTTTAATATCCATTTTAGCTCCTCGTAAAACCTAAAACACTTTCGCCCGCTTTGACGATCGATCCTACCGCCACGCGAATATCTGCCCCTGCCGCGATCGTTACCACGCCCTCGCCGCCGTAGAAAAATCCGACGCGCTCGCCCAAAAACAGGCTGTTTTTGAATTTGTAGAAGCGGCTTGGAGCGATCGTGGGTTTGAGGAGGACTACGACTTCGCCGCCGTTTGCGTTTAAGATCGCGACTGTTTCGATCTGGCGCAGGTGATCGTTTCCGTGCAATGCGCCGCAGATCCCGTTTCTGATCGACCTCTCAATGCGGTTAGTTTGTAGAGGCGAGCGGATCAGGTGCGCGTCAAAAAGCCCCGTTTTGATGGTGATCGCCGTGCCGTCTGCGCTTGGGCTGATGTCGCTGATTTTGCCGTCGATCGGCGCTATGAGAGCGAGCGAGTCGCTTTCGGCGGGAATGCGTTCTAGGTTGCGAAAAAACCAGAGTGTGTACAAAAGTACGGCGGCGGCAACGCAGGCGAGAATCGTACACTCCAGCGCCGCCACAACGACGAAAACGAACAGCGCAATTAGCGAAGGGATAAACCCCTCACGCGACAGCAGCAGCGTTTTCATCGCCCGCACTCTTTTCTAGCAGCATAATCTCCTCGTCCGTCTCTTCAACTTCGCGCACAATCCCGTGCTCGTCTTCAAACTTGGCAATAATCTCGCGCACTCTCGCGCCCTCCAAAATCTCCAGCCCCAGCAGTTCGGCGCTCATCTGATCGATGACTTTTCGGTAGGTGTTCAAGGTTGCTTTGACCAGTTCGTATCGTTCATCAAGCTGCGTTCTGATGTAGTGATCGGTCTCTTCGCCCAGTTTTTCGCTGTACTCTTTTGACTTGCCAAAACCGTACGGCGATCCCAAAAATCCCGTCGTGTGTTTTTCCATCACCATCAGCCCCGCAACATCGCTCATTCCGTAGATCATGACCATTGACTTGAGAATGTCGGTTGCCCGCTCAAGGTCATTGCCCGCGCCTGTGCTGATCTCGCCGATAAACAGCTCTTCGGCGGCGCGACCAGCCAACAGTACATCAACCTCTGCGATCAGCTCGTGGCGTTGCATGAGGTATTTGTTCTCTTCGGGCGTGTTGAGCGTGTAGCCCAGCGCCGCCAAACCGCGCGGGATAATCGAAACTTTATTGACCTTCTTTGCGCCCTTTGTCGTCTCCGCCAAAAGCGCGTGTCCGCTTTCGTGGAAGGCGACGATCTTCTTCTCTTTCGGGCTAATCCGCCGCGATTTTTTCTCAAGCCCTGCGATCGAGCGTTCAACCGCTTCGCGCATATCGTCGGCTTCGACCTGATCTTTGTTTTTGCGCCCCGCCAGCAGCGTAGCTTCATTGACGATATTCGCCAGATCCGCGCCCGCAAGCCCTGCGGTCATCGTGGCGATCACCTCAAGATCGACATTCGCGTCAAGTTTAACCTCTTTGACATGCACCCTCAAAATCTCCAGCCGCCCTTTGCAATCGGGCTTATCGACCAGTACTTGACGATCGAAACGACCCGGACGCAAAAGCGCAGGATCGAGGATTTCGGGGCGGTTTGTGGCAGCCAAAATGATGATCGGCTCCGTCGAAGCAAAGCCGTCCATTTCGGCTAGAAGCTGGTTTAGCGTCTGTTCGCGCTCGTCGTTGCCGCCAAAACCTGAAGCCGCGCGGCTCTTGCCCAGCGCGTCAAGTTCGTCGATAAAGATGATCGACGGCGCGTCTTTTTTCGCCTGTTCAAACAGATCGCGCACTCGCGCTGCGCCAACGCCGACAAACATCTCAATGAAACTCGATGCGGAAACCGAGAAAAACGGCACGCTTGCTTCGCCCGCGACAGCTTTCGCCAGCAGGGTTTTACCCGTGCCCGGAGGACCCACCAGCAAAATACCTTTCGGAATCTTCGCGCCAAGACGAATGTAGCGATCGGGGTTTTTGAGAAAATCAACGACCTCTTTGACCTCCTCTTTCGCCTCCTCGTTGCCTGCCATATCATCAAACTTCACATCGGGTTTTTCGGCATTGATCATCTTTTTTGCGCTGCCCATACCCAGCAGTCCGCCGCCGATACTCTTTTGCATACGATTTGTTAGCAGCATCCAGATACCAAAGAAGATCAGCACAGGCAGCACCCAGCTAAAGACCATATCGATAAACCAGTTATCCTCGCTCACACCGCTGTAACCGACCCGCTTTTCTTCCAGTAGTGGCAGCAGCGTCTCGTCGGGCACAATGCGGCGGATCACATAATTAACCCGCGTTGAGCCTTCCAGCGAGCTTGCCTGCAAGGTGGTTTTGCCGATCGCAACATACTCGATCCGCCCCTCTTTTAGCAGCTCTTTGAACTCCGAATAGCTGATGTTTTTGCTGATCGTACGCGCGGCGGGCGCTTGCGTCGTTTCTGCGCCGCTAACGGGGATCATCTCCGTTCCTGCGGCAAAGTATTTGAAAATCAAGATCGCCGCAACCGCCAAGGCGGCAAAGAGCAGCAACGGATTATTGTTGAAAAAGTTGTTGTTCGGCTCCGGCGGCGGAGGCGGTAAGTTGGGTTTAGTACTCATTATTTTCCTTGAAATTAAGTGCGAATGTCAGCCATTCGCCGTTTTTGACCGTCCAAAGCGTGTTCATATCGCTAAACGAAACTGTAATCCTATTTGCCAAACGCTCCAAAATACCCGAAACGATCAAAACTCCATTCGGCGCAAGCGCGTTTTGCAGGTCAGGTTTGATCGCTACGAGTACATCGGCGAGAATGTTTGCAACGACAAAATCGTATTTTACCGTTGCGCCATCTGCCGAGCCGACCCACGATTTGCCAAGTTTCACGCGGTTACTTGCAAAGTTT
>BNUO01000002.1 GCA_025997415.1 Campylobacterota bacterium | reverse complement strand
CTGTGCGAAAGTGGGGCGCGAACTGTACTATATATGGTTGCGATTGTCATTCTGAACGATAGTGAAGAATCTGTGTTGGTCTTGAGATTCTTCGGCTTCGCCTCAGAATGACAAGGCACTCCTGTCATGTTGAGCCGAAGGCGAAACATCTGTGTTTGTGAGATTCTTCGCTAACGCTTAGAATGACAGAGGGTTAGTGTTGGAGCTTTTTGGCTTCCTGCTTGTCTTCGTATGCTGAATAGAAGTACGCAAAGAACATCATTGCGAACGCAAAACCGGCAACCACGAGAACACTTGTAAAATATGTCATTTCGTTTTCCTTTCTACCAACGCTACAAGAAGTACGCTGCCGATCATAACAGAAACGCCAACAAACAAGGAGTGTCGCACGGTGTCATTATGAACGATAGTGAAGAATGACAGAGAAGGCGTGTTGCGTTTATGCACTCGGCTTTTCATCGTGTCCGAAGAGACCGAAATCGTACCAGAGGGTGAAAAGACCCATTAGCAAGACACCACCGAATAGGAAGAACAGAGCAGTCATTTAACACCCCTTAAAATATATCGACCGATCAGATACGACAAAACTGTCGTTACAAAAGCGCCAGCGACGATTTTAGCAGAGTTTGCGCCGATCTGGACAATAGGCGCGAGAACACCGCCGCCGAACGCTGCAATGGCGATCAAAAAGTAGAAACGAGCGATCTCGATCTGGGCTTCTTTGGATAGTCTTTGTCGTTTAGGCGCTCTTGCCATACGAAAACTCCATTTTTTGACAGGATCATTACAAAAGGGCGCTTTGGCAGGGTGAGGGCGTTTGGAATGACAAGGCAGTCCTGTCATGTTGAGGAGCAAAGCGACGAAACATCTGTGTTAGTCTTGAGATTCTTCGTCGCTCCGCTCCTCAGAATGACAGAGAGGGGGCGACCTGAATGACAGTATGCGTGCGCTTTAGTAGCACGCCATTGCGCGGTCGATTGCGTTCCAGTCGTTTGCGCCGTTTAGCAGTCGTGCGGTGTAGCGGGCGAAAAGGTCGGTTTCGATATTCACGCGCCGCCCGACTTTGTAGCTCTCAAAAAGCGTATGTCCAAGCGTCTGACCAATCAGCGTCAAGCGAAAGCTGTCATTCAGCGCCTCGTTGATCGTTAGACTCACGCCGTCGATCGCAACCGAGCCTTTTTCGGCAAAGAGCCGCATTTTTTCACTCGGCGCTTTGATGATGAGATCGCGCGTTTTGCCGTGCTGTTTTAGCTCTGCGATCGTGCCAATCGCGTCAATGTGCCCCTGCACAATGTGCCCTTCAAACCGATCGCCCAGCTTCATCGCAGGTTCGATATGCACGCGATCGCGCAGGTTTTCTACCGCGATGACGGCACGGGTTTCGTGCGAAAGTTCCACGCTAAAGCCGCCGCTTTCGATCGCCGTTACCGTCAGGCACGCGCCATTGACCGCAATGCTGTCGCCAAGCTGCGGACGGTGCGCCGCCCCCAGCCGCAGACTCTCGCCGCCAAAGCTCCGCACAAGCGCGATCTCACGAATCAGCCCTGTAAACATTTTAACCTCGTAAACATTCCAGCCCTCCGATCGCGGTTTTTGCGCCGATTGTACCCTTTCGCATTCCGCTTTCAGGCGCAAACGGGTGTTCGTAGAGCAAAAATCCGCTGGTTTTCATCGTTTTTCGCACGGCGTGCGAGGCGGAGTAGGTGGTCAAAACGCCGCCCTCCGCGAGCCGCGAATAGAGCGCTCCAAAGAAGCGATCGTCCCATAGCGTCGGGTTTTTGCGAAGTGAAAACGGGTCTTGGTAGATGATGTCAAACTGACCGTTTAGCGTCTGTACAAACTCCGCCGCGTCCGCCGCAACGACTTCGCAGCTAACGCGATCGTCTCGGTAACGGCGATCGCTTGCAACTGCGGCAATGACGCTTGTGTATTCATCAAGCGGCGCAGGATATGCCAGATTTGGCAGTTCGCGCAGCAGATCATCGTCTAGTTCGGGCGAAACGATCTCGATCGCGCCCGCATAGCCCGCGCGATTTAGCTCTGCGATCGTAGCCAACGAGTTGTAGCCCAACCCAAAGCAGATGTCCAGCACGCGAATCGCCCGTTTTGCGAGCGCATTTGAGTAACGCAGCGCAGGGCGGATATGTTTTTCCAGCGTTTCGCGCAACGCCCCCTCGCTGACGCTGTGGTAGTGCTCGTTGTAGCGATCGTTAAAGAGCGTGTCGCTACCATCGGCGGTCTTAACGCTTTGCACGGTTGGATCGCAGGTACAGGTATGTCAAAAGCGCCGCCGAAAACATCGCGGTTGAGAGCAGTTGCCCCATCGTGATCGCGCCAAAGGCGACAAAGCCGACTTGCGGATCGGGCTGTCGCCAAAACTCTGCGATAAACCGCGCAGCCGTGTAGAGCATTGCATACAAAAGCGCCATCTGCCCCACAAACGATCGCCGTTTATAGACTAGCCAGAGGATCGCAAAGACCAAAAACCCCTCCAAAAACGCCTCGTACAACGCGCTGGGGTGGCGCAGCGTTTCGCCCACAAACACGCCCCACCAAACGGTCGTTTCGCGTCCGACAAGTTCGGCGTTGAGAAAGTTGCCAATGCGCCCAAAGAGATAACCCGCGCTTCCGCTCACAGCCGCAATGTCTAGCACAAACCAGACCTTCATCTTGTAGCGGTAGGCAAAAATCGCCAGCGCGGCGATCACACCCGCGATCGCGCCGTGGTAGCTAAGTCCGCTGATACCCACAAACGATCCGCCCTGAACGGGGTTAAAGATCTGCCACGGGTGAGCAAGCAAGTAGCCTGTATCGGTTGCATAAAAGAGTACATAGCCAAGCCTCGCGCCCAGCACCGCGCCGATGACAAAAAACAGAAATAGGTTTTCGTAGTTTGCCGCGTTCATACCCTGCCAATCGCCCCGCGCAACCATTCGCCGCCCCCAGAAATAGCCCGTCAGCAGCGCGGTTACATACATTAGCCCGTACCAGCGGAGCGAAAAACTGCCGATCGTGAAAATCGCAGGATCGTGCCAAGCATAGAAATGCTGCCATGCCTCAAGCATCGGCTGCCTCTTTGAGCGCCCGCGCCGCGAGTTCCAGCGGGTGGGCGAATCGCTGCGTTGCGCCGTAACGGTTGAGCGCTTCGCCGATCTGAACGCGGCAGGCGCTGCATTCGGCGCTGATCATCTCTGCGCCAGTTTCGGCGATCATCGCCGCTTTGTTTTTGCCAACCGCTTGGGCAAGGCTAAAACGCTCGGTCTGAATCGTGATCCCGCCAAAGCCGCAGCAGCTTGTCGGATCGCTCATTTCGACGATCGTGTAGTTGCCCAAAAGCGCGCGCGGCTCTTTGCTAACGCCCTGCGTTTTGGCAGCGTGGCAAGGATCGTGATAGGTAACGCTCACGGATCGCTTGCCGTTTGCCGCCAGCCGCGCCGCTATATCGGTCTGATCGCATAGCCATTTTGAGGCGATAAAACATTTTGCGGTGATCCGCTTCGATCGCGCAACCCACTCCTCTTCGCCTTCAAGCACTCGCGCCCAGTCGTGAATGATCATCGAGGAGCAGGTGGCTTCGGGGATCAGCACGGCTTCGACGGTGTCGATAAAGAGTTCAAAGTATTCGATGTTGTATTTGATCAGCCACTTGGTGTTTTCCAGATCGCCCGTGAAGTACGATGGCGCTCCGCAGCAGAGCTGATCTTTGGGAATTAGCGCGTTGATTTTTAGCGTCCGCAAGAGGTAGAGCAGGCTGTCTCCAACGCCTGTGTAGGCGTAGTTCGCCATGCAACCGATAAAGATCGCAACCGTTTTTTCGCCGCCGAAATCCATCTTTTCGGGGTAGGTTGCGAGGAAACTTTTGGCGGCAAGCGATGGCAGCAGGCGACCTTTTTTCATCATCGGGATCGAGAAGCGGGCGCGCATTCCGCCCGTTGCGGCGGCAAAACCGCACGATTTGAACACGAAGCCGAGCTTGGCGGAGATGTCAAGAAGCGTTCGGTGTTTGAGCAGGTAAAAAGCAACGCGCTTAAACCACGCAATGCCGAACTTCTTGGCGATTTCGGCGCGGGCGTTTTCGATCAACTGTTCGGTTGGCACTTTCGACGGGCAGACGCTCACGCAGCTTGTGCACAAAAAGCAGCTCTCAAAGATCGCTTTGGCGTTTTTGTCGAGTTCGAGCGTGCCGTCTTGGAGCGCGGTTAGCAGGTGGATAAACCCGCGCGGAGTCGTCGTCTCATCACGATTAACTTGGTAGATCGTGCAGGTGGGAATGCACTTCGCGCACTTGACACAGTTATCGGCATATTTTGCATAATCAAAGGTAGTTTTCATGGGCGCGATTATAACCACTCGCTTGGTTCAATATGACGCAGATCGTTTATGCGTGATCGCTAAAACTGCGGCGGCGACCAGCAAGAACGATCCAAATAGCGTAAATACATAGTGCAGCGGCATAAACGCCAAAAACGGATGTACAACCAGCGGCGAACTAAACTGCCCAAAAAAGAAGCTACCCGTCAAAATGCCCGAAAGTTTTGCCCGTTTTGCTTCGGCGACGAGATCGAGAAACCACGACTGCGTGTTTGCCATTGCCAGCCCCGATCCAAACCCGACAAACACAAGCGGCAAGTACAGTTGCCAAATCTCGCTCGCAAGCCCGATCGTGCCCAGCCCCACGCCCTGCGAAATACAGATGACGATATAGACCGATCGCAGTGAAATGTAGCGGCGCAGGCGGGCGTAACCTAGTGCGCCAATCGCGCCAAAAAGCGGTCCCGTGCCCATCACAAAACCAGCCTCTCTGCCGCTTCCGCCCATATGATCCATCACGACAAACGGAAGCTGCGTTGGCACGATGTAGAAGATCGCCATTGTGAAAAACGCAACGGCAAAAACGGGCAGGGCGGCGACATATCCGCCTTCGCCAAACATACTCTCTTTGTGCGCCGCGTGGGTTTTTGGCTCATACAGCGCGATCGCCACAAGCGGAATCAGCAGCAGCGAAACAAAATAAACGCCAAACGGCGCGCGCCAGCTAAAGTCGCTCAAAACGCCACCGCCGGTGAGGAAAAACACGCCGCCGAGCGTTACGAACGCGCCCTGCAAACTGAGAAATCGATCGCGCTCTCTGCCTTGAAAATAGTCGCCCGTGAGCGTTGTACCAGCGGTCATTAGCACGGCAACCGCCGCGCCAAGTCCCATGCGTCCTAGCAACATCGTCCAGATCGAGTCGGCAAATAGCCCCGTTGTGCCCGCGGCCGCGTAGAGTACAAGCGCAAAATACATCGGCATAATCCGCCCGAAACGGTGCACCAAAACGCCGGCGATCGGTGCTATGAGAGCGATGGTAAGCGCTGGAAGCGTGAGGATCATACGCGATAAAATCTCGCTATTTTCCAGATCGACAAAATGCGCGGCTATGCCCGGAAGCGAAGCGGCGATCGCCGCGCCTGAAAGCATTGTAAGAGCAGCGAGCAGCCATAAAACGAGTTTTAGTGTAAGCGTATGCGGTTTCATTGTCGGTTCATTGTAGCCGATCTGACCTATGCGACTCTTTGGCTAGGCGGCGACGAAAATTGCCAAAAAAGCCGATCTATCTTCGTATTTTCTGCTTTATATTTTTCGGTAGTTTTTGAAATTACGGAGGCTTTTATGACCAGCACGACTAGCGGGGCGGTTTATGCCAAAGAGGGGGCGCGTTACGCCGATATGTATCCGACTCCGCAGGCGCACGCCACCAAGAGCGCGGCGTCGCTGACCGACACGAATGGCAAGCGGACGCTCTTTCGCCAGACCTTTTGGCGCGATCCAAACGACGAGACGAAGCTCCTATCCGCGCAGCTTGACGAGCGGATTTTGGCGCGGCTTGCGGCGAAGTTTGGCAAAGAGAGCGTCCATTTTGGCGAGGACGGATCGGTAACGCTCAAGGGCAAAGCCGAAGCGTTCGCGGCGGGCTGGTACAAGTCGCTCGCAAACAACGGCGGCGGCGAGGGCGGCGGCTTGGGCGGGGCGCGGATGAAGTTTGCCATCGGTTTTCAGGACGGCGCGATCACAGGCGTACGCGCGGCTGCCTCGTCGCACCACACGAGCACGCTGGGCGAGCAGGCGGCGGCGCTCGGAAGTATAGATGGGATTTTTTCTGACGGCGGCTTGGCGAAATTAGAAGCCGAACATCCAAAGATTTTTCAGGCGCTTGGAGCGGATATTGCCGCCGCGCAATTAAGCTCGGTTTTTCACTCTGCGATGATCGATCTTGCGAGCAAAACATTACTCTCGGGGTCGATCGATGAAGCGTTAAATAGATCGCTTTCGGCGGATCAGGATTTTGACGGCGAAATTGCGCTAGAGGAGTTGGTTAATTCCCGTTTTCGCGGCGCAAAAAATGCAGAAAATTATATGAATGATCTGGCGCAAAACTATGTTGATCTTGCGGCGGAGTTTTTCGATCGGCGCGATCTGCTTCCGGGGTCGTTGCACAAGGCGCTGATCGAGAAGGCTTATGTGCCCAATCCGAACGCGGAAAAGATCAGCGATCAAACGCTGCATATTATGACGATGGACGAGGTGATCGAAACGGTCAGACGAATTGATGAAATGATGCTACAAGAGATGCTAGATATGCAAAATAATGCGGATATGGAAGCGGAGGAAAAGAAGGATATGTATTTGGAACAAAACAGCGAGATTTATAGGGCGTTTCAACAGGAACTTATTAACGGCAAACTCGCGGTGGAAAGTGCGCTGCAACAGATGGAAAACTTAAATCGCAAGATCGGCGAATACTATAAAACAGATGAGTATTCGGAAAAAGAAAAAGCGAATGAAAAGCAGATCGTCAGAGCGTAGCTATCTCTTGTCGATCGATGCGCGTATTGTCATTCAAATCAAGCCCGCAATGACGAGAGAATGTCATGCTATATAGAAACAATTCTTGTTGCTACTTTTTCACAAAAGGTGCGATCGTGTTCTACAAAGAGAAGCGTGGGCTGGTATTCGATAATTAAATCTTCAATTTGCAAACGGGAAAATAGATCAATATAATTCAACGCTTCGTCCCAGATATATAGATTTGCACCTTCCGAAAGCGCCGCGGCGATCTGTACCTTTTTCTTTTGTCCTTCGCTCAATATTGCAATGTCTAAATCAAACTCCGATCGCTTGAAATCCAATTTGCGCAGAATTGTCAGAAAAAGAGTTTTATCTATCGCGCGATCATCGGCATAACCATTTAATGATCCATGCAAAAACGCAGAGTCCTGCGCGACTGATGATATTTTAAGAGCGCTTGGAATATCCATCTCTCCCGTATATGCCAACTTTTCACCACATATAAGCTGCAAGATCGTAGATTTTCCGCTGCCGTTTTTGCCTCTGATCGCCACACGCTCACCTCGCTCGATCTCAAAATTGATCCCCTCCACACAAGGCTGTCCCCTCCTAAAAATGGTTACATCTCTTAAACTCACATAGATATTTCTGTGAAACTCTTGCTGGTTTATTTTCAACTTCGGCGCTGTCTCGATATTCTTTAATAGCGTTGATTTTTCTGCGATCGCACTATTTTGTCTATCTTCGAGAGCTTTCGATCGCTTCATCATCTTTGCCGATTTATGTCCGATATATCCGCGATCAACCTTTAGACCTGAAATCTTCGTATGATATTTTGTCTTTTCGATAGCGTCTGACCATTCGCTATTTCTCTTAGCTGCGCTTTGAAGGCGTTTAATCTCTTTCGCAAGTTTTGCATTTGAACTTATCTCAAACTCATCTTGCAGCTGCTTGTTTTCAAACCACGATGAGAAATTTCCTTTTTGTATCGTAACTTGTTCTTTGTCGATCGCCATAATATGATCTACGGCAGTATCTAAAAAAGCTCGATCGTGCGAAACAAGAATAAATCCATCTTTTTTGCGCAGGTATTTTGCTACTATTTCGCGCCCCTCCAGATCGAGATGATTTGTCGGCTCATCGATCAGCAAAAATCGATCTTCGCACAGAAATAGCGCAGCTAAAAGCGCCTTTGACTGCTGCCCAAAACTTAGCGTCCCAAACTCGCGATCTGTTGCAAAACCCGCTTTTAAAAGAGCCAATTCTCTTTCGATCTGATAATCGTCCGCATTAACGGCTATACTTTTTAATAGATCGATTGTTTTTACTCTTTTATCGCGTACGGCAAATGGAAAGTATAGAGGCTCAACCGCTTTTACGATCACCCCCGTATATGGCAGACTACCGAGAAAGAGATTTAGTAGCGTTGTTTTGCCTCTGCCATTTCGCCCGATTAGCCCCGTTTTCCATTCCGTGTGCAATGTAAATGATAAATTGCGAAAGATATAATCGCCCCCCTCGTAGGCAAATGATAAATCTTTAACCGCAATTGTCATTTCAAACCGCCACAATCGGTGCGATCGCGATCAAAATCTGTACCGTTTTGCGTGAAGATTCTTCAAGTCCGCAGCGAGTTTTTAGATTGAAAATTAGAACTATGCTCTGATAAATGCCGATCGCAACAGAGGCAAAAGCCGCCAAAGAAACTGCTATGATCTGCCGTTTAACGGACGCGGAAATTGTGCAACAAAACGCAAGCGGCACGATCAGCGAAAGAAGAAATAGCGAGGCGAAAAACGGCAGCGGCAGATGATCGAAATATGAAACAGACGAAAGCGCAAGAAATTGAAAAACCGCCACGATCAAAAACTTGAGTTTTAAGCCCATAAATGATCCTAAAATGTACTTACTCTACTCCAAAACGATATGCTAAACCAATATACAAATGCCAGCGGGTGTCGCGCCAGTATTCATCGCCGTATGTGTGGGCAATTTTGAGCCACTCCTCACGAGAAAAATCAAGCCCATACTCCAGTCGCAGGCGTGGCGCGTCGGTTAGATAGTTGTAGCCGCCGATTCCGCCGACAAATCCGAGCGAACTTGGCGAGAGTTTTTCGCTGTCGCCATAGCCTAAATATGTGCCGATTTTGATAAACGGTACTGTGTTTGCAATGCGCAGACTAGGAAGTGTGTAGTAAAAGTCAAACGCAAGCTCTTTCGTTTCTGATTTGCCCTGCGCGTATTCGACCAGCCAGTAGTTGCCGTCGTCTGGCAGTTGGTAGCCGAAGCCAAGCTGAAAACGGAAGGCTTTTTCGCTGTCGCTGCAGCCTAGTTTGCTGGTGTCCGCCTGCCCAATCACCCTGCCAGTTGGTGTGCAGATGACATTTTCGCCCGTGTTTGTGGTATTGACGGTTACGGCGCGATCGAGGTCGCTAAAGCCGGCAGTCGCCTTGATGAGATAGTTGCCGCCCCAGCCGAAACTGCCGTGCGGTGCGCTCTCTAGCTCGGTTTGGCGAATCTGAGTGGGCGTACGCGGCTGCGGCGATCGCGTGGGCGCACTCTGCTGCGGGCGGATTTCGATCACACGCGGCGCTGACGGCTGCGTTTCGATCACGCGGGGCGGCGGCGATTGCGGCGTGCGCTCACCAATGTCAATGACACGCGGCGGCGTTGGCTGCGTGGGCTGCGGCGCAGCGGTTTCGGGAGCAGAGGTGCGTATCTCCTGCGCCGGTGGTTGCGGCGAACGCGGCGTACCATAATATGTCTCAAACACAGCGCCATTCGCAACCGCCGCGATCGTCAAAAGTAGTATCTGTTTCATTCTCGTCCAGCCGTAAAATCAGAGAGTTTTTAGCATAAGTTGCCAAAATCGCTTAAAATGCGGACGCGCCTTGCCCTCGCACCGCATTTTTTCTCGTAACTCTCTAGCCGTAATCTCATCGTCAAAAAGTTGCTTCTTTTTCACTCAAGGCAGCCATTTCATCAACTATTTTCATCGTTTCTACACTCACCGTACAAACTCGTTTTAGCAGATCGATCACTAGGGTTTTGTAGTCAGCAAAACGATATGAATTAAATTGTTCGGCGATCGTTGGATCTTTGGGTGATCTCTCTTTGTACTGGTCAAGCACCCACTCTAACGCGCTGCGATTGCCGAGCTTGTAGTTCCACGCTTGGGCAGGAATGGCTGAAAGTGTTGTATTTTCATCAATGGCGATCGCGCCTGCTTCTTTGTTGGCTTTAAGTTTAACTTTTGGTAATGATTTGATCTCTGGCGCTTCGATCGTACGCAATGCAAATGGCTCTACCGTTTCGTAATTGATATGTAAATCCATAAGCTTTTCGCCCCATTTTGACCATTTATAAAAATCATCATAAAACGGTATGCGTGGAAACTCGCGCTTGAGGTTTAATTCATATTTTATGCGATATGCATGGTTGTGCAAAACCGCATAAACATAGTGGAAAACTGCCTCTTTGGTGATTGTCCGATCGCCATAATACTCCACAAATTGGTTTAACCCCCAATCGGTGATATTGTCTATGCGGTTACCTTCTTGATCGTAACGGTAAAGCGGCAGACAATTTGCGTCGCCATTGTAGTGCAAATCAACCAATGCATTTGTGCCAAGTACATTAAAGTCTTTGCTAGATGAATGGTTAATATTGATCAAGCAATTGTGTTTGTCGAAAGATTCGCCAAAAAAAGATATGTGGTTGCCTGTTAATCTATCTACTAGAACCTTATTTGCAAAAAAGTATGTTTTGACAAAAGGACGGTAGAAAGAACGGATAATTTGATCATTATCAGCCACAATGTTTCTCTTGTTGCTAAATTTAGTTTTTAGATCTCTACTCCATTTTATTGTGGTCGGGAAAGTTTTATGTTTTTTGCTCATCAATTTTGAATAATTGCGCACAAAAAAATCGATTTTTCTCTTTAGCGTAGTTTGATTGAAATCATACACCCATTCATCTCTGTTGGTTGAGATACCCATACTGACATGATCAAATAATGATTTCTCGGAATTGTTTTTTGATATTAACTGTAGCAAGGTTGCAAAATCTGTATCAGCAATACCGATCCAGTTATTGTTTTTGTCCGGACGAATAATTTCAAAGGGTATTTTTTGCAAACGGCTCTCGCTAAGCCATTGCAATTTCTCTTCTTTCTTCCAAAAGTCGTTTAGTGCAATATAGTGAATTTTGCACGATCTATTTTCGCGCTCTTGTTTTTTGATTAAAAACATAATGGCGATACCTGTTTGTATGCCAAAGACATTATGGGCAGTGCCAGATATTTTTGTGTTTATCCTCACATCGCTCTTAGTATCAATGATATAGGCTGCTTCAAACTCTTGTTGTATCGTTTTGCGAAACCCGTCAAATGTGCGGCTATCTATAAAACTGCGATTGGTTACAAACGCCACTATGCCATTTTTGTCCAAGCGGTCAAACGCCCAACGATAAAACCTTGCATACATATCATAAACTTTGGTTTTTTGCGCTGTACTTTGTTTGATAAATGTTGCTTTTATGCGTTCGTCTATCTCCGTATATTCGCGGTTTTTATTGTTGTCGTTCTCGTTGGCTTGGTTGGCATTGTATGGGGGGTTACCAATGATCACCGATATTTTCTTATCGTTTTGCTTTCTAATGCGCTCTGTGTTTTCTTCCGAAAAGTCAAAAGTAGTTTGTTTGCCTCTGTATAAAAATCCGCTATTGTCCAGCGTATCTACAAAGCACAAGTTGGCAAACTCTGCGTATTGCCCCATTTTTTGTTTGTAGGTAAATTCGATATTTAGATTGCTGATATAGTAAGGCAGTATGGCGACTTCGTTGGCGTGAATTTCGTTTTTATATTTGTATTCGATTTTTTCTTTACGAATATAATCTATAAGATCGCAGATAAAAGTGCCTGTGCCGGTGGCAGGATCAAGTATCTCTACATCTTTATCTTCTAAGTATTTTCCAAAATGTTCGCCCAGCAGATAGTCGGTGCTTTCGATCATAAATCGTACGATTTCATTTGGTGTATATACCACTCCTAAACGATCGGCGGCTTTTGGATTGTAACTTTTATAGAAATTTTCATAGAGCACTTTGAGAAACTTTTGTTTTTCGTGGTGATCTATGATCGTTGAGGCAGCGGCTTTGATCACATCATAATAGTGTTTTATGCGATCTATTGTTAGTCGTTTGGTGCTGCCCGTAAAAAAGGTCTTAACTATTCCTCTGATCTCTTTTGCGATATTGTTTTCTTCGTGAAATTGCGTTTCGTCAAATATGGTGTTGAAAATATCTTCAGTAAGTATATGTTGAACGATCATTTCGCGCACATCGTCCGTTGTGATATGTGGGTTGATACTTTTGCGGCAGATGTCTAAAAAATCTTTAGCAGCTTTTATGAACTCTGTATTTGAAGTTTGAGCTTGGACAATACTATGTCTAATTGTTTCGGTAACTTTCGGAACATCTTCTTTGAATAGCTCGATCGCTTTGCGGAAATTCTGTACTTCTGGTCGCTCAAAAGATATAAACGCCGTAAGCAAGCGGTGTAACGCACCATCATCGCTAAATGAAACACGCATAACTTCCGCACCATTCTGTATCAAAATGGCAGTTTGGCTATCCTCAAATAATATATTGTCTTTTGGATAGCCTTTGTCAAATTTCTTTTGTATTTCTTCGTTTATGTTGTCGTTTTCATCTTTGCTTTCCCAGTAGCCCCAATCTTGACGCAAAGCATCTTTGAGCGTGCCGTCAGGAGTAACTAAATTGCCCTTCGCGGCTTTTACGCTTATCTCTGCAACAAGCGTCAATCCTTGCGGTTTGGCATATTCATTGAGCAGGTTGTAAAAAGCATTACGAATTGAAGTTTCTTTGGTTGTTCCGCTGAAATGTTTGAGCTTTTCAACTTCGGTTCTGTAATGATGAATTGCTTGTGTGTTCATAAACGCAATTATGTCCTCACCATTCCACTAGTGGGTGAGCTGGCGCTGGCGTAGGGTTTTTTCTCCATCACGCCCGCAAGAAAGCTAAGCCGTCCCGCCATCACACCGTTTTTCATCGCCTCCGCCATCAAAATCGGGTCGTGCGCCAACGCGATCGCGGTATTTGTCAGTACGCCGTCCGCGCCGAGTTCCATTGCAATGACCGCGTCCGAAGCGCAGCCCACGCCCGCATCGACGATCACAGGAACGCTCACCGCCTCCTTGACAAACCGAACATTGAAGCGGTTTTGCACACCCTGCCCGCTGCCGATCGCACTCGCCAATGGCATCACCGCTGCCGCGCCCGCGCTCTCGATCCGCCGCGCCATAATCGGGTCATCGTTGGTATAAACCATCACGCTAAACCCCTCTTTTGCGAGGATTTCGCAGGCTTTCAGCGTCTCGATCACATCGGGATAGAGCGTTTTTTGCGTGTCGCCGATCACCTCCAGTTTGACGAGTTCAATCCCCGTCGCCTCGCGCACCAGTCGAAATGTGCCGATCGCCTCATCAGCCGTTGTGCAACCTGCGCTGTTTGGCAGCAGTTTGATGTCGGTGTCCTTAAAATAATCCAGTAGATTTTCGCTCGCGTGATCGGTGATGTTTATGCGTCTGATCGCAACCGTGATCAGCCCCGCGCCGCTTGCAACTGCCGCATTTTTCGTCGTCTGAAAATCCTTGTATTTGCCGCTGCCTACGATCAGACGGCTCTTTAGCGTGGTCTTACCTATGGTTAAACTATGCATTGTTTTCCTTATTGATTTTGTTTAATTTATCGTTTCGGCACAAGCGCCAAACGAAAGCCGATCGCGTTGCTACTGTAACTTTTGGCAAATGGCGTCCGTTTTGAACTTCGCAGATCGGCTAACGCGCCTTCAAAACTGCCTCCTCGCACGATTCGATTGCCGCTGCAATCATTGACGATCGGGTCGGTTACAGCCGCCGCACCGTAGTTGCTGAAGCAATCCTGTACCCATTCGGCTACATTTCCGCTCGTGTCGTAAAGCCCGTAACCGTTTGGTTTTTTGTTGCCAGCCGTGTGCGTGTTGCTCGCCGCGTTGCCCAGATACCACGCATAGCCGCCCGCCTCGTTGTCGCCCCACGAATAGACGCTTCCCGCCCCGCCGCGCGCCGCAAACTCCCACTGCGCCTCGCTTGGTAGCGCATACTCATAGACCGCGCCGCCGATTTTGATTGTGCCTGCGTTGGCGTTGAGTTTTGCGACAAATCCGCCCGCGTCGGCGATCTGCGACCACGAAACGCCCGCGATCGGTGTGTTGCCGCTTGCGCCGCCCATTACGGACTTCCATTGGGTTTTGGTAACCTCGTAAAACCCTATGTAATAGGGTGCGCTAATCGTTACAGCGTGCGTCGGAGACTCGTCGCTGGCAGCCCCCGCGTCGTCTGCGCCCATTGTGAATGTGCCGCTACCGATCAGTCGCAGCTTGATGTTTGTAGCGGTATTTGTGCAGGTTGAGGCGTGTGCCGTGAGCTTGTCGCAGCTAACGATCGCATCGCCCGATTCGTCCTTGTCCTCGTCCGCGTTTTGCACCTCGTATGCTTTGCAGCCCGCAAGCGCCAACGCAAACAGCAACCAAATGAGCCACAAAAACCGCTTTTTCATTCGTTGATCTTAGCGAAATGGCTTGAAATAGGCGTGGCTTGATAGTGAAAGCATCGGCAGATCGCCCGCGCTGTCGCCGTAGGCATAAATTGTGTCAAATTCACCGAGATCAAGCTGTTTTTTAATGCGAGAAACTTTTTCAATTCCATAGCAGTTTTTTGTGGCAAAGCAGCCGCTCCAGCCGAGATTATCAATCGCAAGTTCCGTTGCGATCAGACCGATATTTTTGCGATCGCACCACGCTTTAAGCCAGAGCGAAGGTGATGCTGAAACAATAAACACACAATCGCCGTTTGCAAGATGTTTATCGACTGTTTCGATCGCCTCTTTGCGAAGAATCTGATCGATTCTGTTAAGCGCATAGTTTGTGCCAATCTCTTGCAATTTTACATACGGAGTTTTGAGAAAGAAATGGCGCAAAACGATCAGTTTTGTTCGTTCACTTGATAGGATACGAAGCGCATATAAGATCAAAACGGGCGAAAGAGCGATCGCGCCCAATAAAAACCGTTTTTTTCCAACCGCAAAACGGAGAAAATCGATAAATGAATCACGATTTGTCAGCGTCCCGTCAAAATCAAAAAGCGCGAGTTTGGAGTTTTGTTTCATGCGCTACATTATACTCACTACTGCTGAATTCAAACAGAAAATGCCGCGTAGCGCAAGAAGGCAAAAACATTGCCGCTCCCGACAAAGTCTTTCTCGGAATATCGGAGCGAATAAGCAGTCTCGTCTCGCATATATAGCTTGAACAAAGACGGGTAGGCGTACGCGCGATTGGTTCAATAGCAGTAGTAATTTTTTGATTTCCAGATTAACATAAGCGGCATTTCTAAAATATAGTTATCCGAACTTTGCAAGTACAAGTACAAACGAAACTCTATGTCAAAAAATCATAAAATCACAGACTTTTCCTGACGAAATAATCATTTATCTCACGCTTTCAAATACTCATCTTTCAACTCCACATATCGTGTGGCGTGGGTGCGGAGTTCGGCGGCTTCATCATCGCTTAAACTTCGGACGGCTTTTGCGGGTGAGCCGAGAATCAGGCTGCGTGGCGGGAACGATTTGCCGCCCGTTACCAACGCGCCCGCGCCAACGATCGACTCGTCGCCGATTTTCGCGCCATCAAGCACGATCGCGCCCATTCCGATCAGACAGGCGTTGCCGATCGTGCAACCGTGCAGAACCACGCGATGTCCGATCGTCGTCTCGTCGCCAACGGTTGTCGCAAAACCATCGCTTTCGTCCGCGTTTTTGCTGTGCGTTACATGGACGACCGCGCCATCTTGCACGCTCACCCGCGCTCCGATCGTGATACGATGAACATCGCCGCGAAGCACCGCGCCAAACCAGATCGAGCTGTCGTCGCCAACTGCCACGCGCCCGATCACATCGGCGCTATGCGCCACGAAAACACGCAAGCCAAACGATGGTTCGTAGCCTTTGAACTTCAGTTTCATGTCCGCCATTTTGCACATTTTGCCTTTTGCGATCGCCAAGCGGCTGCCAAGCCACAAACGGCTATAATTCGCGCCCTAAAAAATGAGGGCGGACAATGGCACAACGAGCGCTGGTCAAGTTTTCTGGTGAAGCGTTAGCCGGAACGAGCGGGTTTGGGATCGACACGACAGTTCTCAAATTCATCGCCTCCGAGCTTCTTGAGTTGCAATCAAACAAAATCGAGGTCGGTATCGTTATCGGCGGCGGCAACTTTATACGAGGCGTGAGCGCGGCGGCGGACGGGCTGATCAAACGCGCAAGCGGCGATTACATGGGAATGCTTGCGACTGTGATCAACGCTGTCGCGCTGCAAGAGGCGTTAGAGGCGCGGGGGCTAAGCGCGCGGGTTTTGAGCGCGATCAAAATGGAGCAGGTGTGCGAACCGTACATCGTGCGCCGCGCGATCAGACACCTTGAAAAAGGTCGGCTGGTGATCTTTGCGGCGGGAACGGGCAATCCGTTTTTCACAACCGATACGGCGGCAACGCTGCGGGCGGTCGAAATCGGCGCGTCGATCCTCATCAAAGCGACAAAGGTCGATGGCGTTTATGACCGCGATCCAAACCGCTTTATCGATGCAAAACGGCTCAAGACGCTCTCGTACGATCAGGCGCTAAACGATTCGATCAAGGTTATGGACGACACGGCGATCGCGCTTGCCAAAGACAATCGTCTGCCAATCGCCGTCTGCAATATGATGGAAAAAGGCAATCTACTCAAAGTGGCAAGCGGCGATATGAGCTGCTGTTCGATCGTGCGCTAGGCACGCAAAACTTACCAAAAAGGAACAAATATGCGTTTAGAACAGGTTACGGCTGAAGCTCTCAAATACACAAATGGCGATCGTTATCTACTCTCGGTTAGCGTTGCAAAGCGCGTTTCACAACTGCAAAATGGCGCAACGCCGCTGGTTAGCACCGCAAAAAACGATAAACCTGTGGATATTGCGCTGCGCGAGATCGCCGCAGGTACGATCGAGGTTAAAGCACAGTAGCCGATGGAAGGGGTCTTGGAAACCTCGCTTGTCGACATTCGCGATCCCGCTACCGCTGAAAACTTTCTATTTTCGCTGATCGACACCGAGTTGCTGCGCCACGCTTGCTCTGTGGCGGCAAAGGCGCACAGAGGGCAACTTCGCAAAAGCGGCGAGCCGTACATCGTTCATCCGCTCTTGGTAGCGGCGGCGGTTGCGTATTTTGGCGGCGATGAAGCGATGACGATCGCGGCGGTTTTGCACGATGCGATCGAAGATACCGAATGCACATACACGCAGATCGAAGCCGATTTTGGCGGCGATGTGGCGCGGCTGGTCGATGGACTGACAAAGATCGATCGTATTCGCGAGGAAAATCTGATCCCCTCCGATCGCATTGACGAAAAGCTGGTGCAATCGGCGCTAACCTTTCGCAAAATGCTGATCGCTTCCGTCAAAGATGTGCGTGTACTAGCGATCAAACTCTGCGATCGTGTACACAATATGCTGACCCTAAGCGCACTTTCAGAACCCAAACAGCGGCGCATTTCCGAAGAAACGCTGGTCGTTTATGCCCCGATCGCGCACCGTCTCGGTATTGCACGGATCAAAAATCTCCTTGAAGATCGCAGCTTTTTCTACATCTTTCCGCTTGAGTACAAGCAGATCGACAGCTATCTGGTTGGACACGATCAAGCGCTTAGGCTTAGTCTAAACGGTTTTATCAGCGAGATTCACGGCGCAATGCTGCAAGCGGGCTTTGGCGAGGGCAACTTTGAGATCGTTGCGCGCGTCAAACACCACTACTCGATCTATACAAAAATGCAGCGCAAGGGAGTTGGCATTGACGAGGTACTAGACCTGATGGCAGCAAGGATTCTTGTGCGTACAACCGAAGATTGCTACCGCGTTTTGGGGCTGTTGCATACGCGCTACAAACCGCTGATCGCTAGGTTCAAAGAGTACATTGCGCTGCCAAAAGAGAACGGCTATCAGACGCTTCACACAACGCTCTTTCACGAAAGCGGTATCTACGAGGTACAGATCCGCACCTTCGATATGCACAAAACCGCCGAATACGGGATCGCCGCGCACTGGAAGTACAAAGCGGGTGCGCTTGCGCCAAAGCTGGGTTGGCTGGAGAGTATGCAGTACAACAGCGAAAATCCGCTTGACTTTTACGAACTTGCCAAAAACGATCTGTACAGCGATGAGATCGTGGTCTATTCGCCGCACGGACAGACATTTTCGCTTCCGCGCGGGGCGACGGCGCTTGATTTTGCGTTTATGGTGCATAGCGAGGTAGGTCTCAAAGCAAAAGATGTGTTCATCAACCGTATCAAACAGCCGCTGCTGACGGAACTCAAAACGGGCGATATGATCAAAATATCCACAGGCGATGAGGTAATGCCGCGATGCAGTTGGCTGGAGGCGCTCAAAACCTCCCGCGCCAAAAACATTCTGCGCCACGCTTGCAACCACCGCCAGCGCGAACTCGATCGCCTAAGCGCGATCTCAATGCTCTGCTTCTGCCTTGACGAAGAGCGCGTTGCGCTGGAGGCGTGGCTGAAGCTGCGAAACTACGAGGAGGTGATCCACAAAGTGCCGCGTGAAAATGCGCTGCTTGACGAGATTGTCGCCCGCTACTACAAAGAAAAACACAAAAAAGGGCTTTTTGGGTTGAACCTCTCCGCGCCCAAACACTATCGCGTAGAAAACCTAGAGATCGTCTCGCCCAAAGCGATCGGCGCGGTCGATTTTGACCACTGCTGCCACCCAAAATACGGCGATTCGATCCTCTTGTTTTACAATCAGAGAGGTCGGGCTACAATTCACCACAAATTGTGCGAGAACGCCTATCGGCAGCTTCACGCGGGATCGCATGCGCTCAAGGTTGGTTGGGTCGGCGATCGCGTTGAGCTTTACCGCCTGATCGTCAATCTCGAAAACCGAACGGACGCGCTGCTCTCGCTCCTAAACCATCTGGCAAAACGAGATGTGGTTATCACCGCTTTGTCGCTGGGACAGGGCGGACGCGGACTGCCAAGCTGGTGCGAGATCGTAGCCGAGCTTCCGCTGGGGCAACTGGGCAAGGTTAGAGCGCTCTTGGCTAAGCGATTTACGCTGGTTGAGTGTGCGCCAGCCGATGACAAATACAAAAAACAAGAGTCATTATGAGTAATATCAAAACAGCTTTGGCTGAAATCAAACGGGGCAGCGCGGAGCTAATCGGCGAAGATCGCCTGAAAAGTGCGCTTGAGGCGTGGTTTGCAAACGGTACGGAGTGGAAGCTCAAGGCGGGCTTTGATCCAACCGCGCCCGATCTGCACTTGGGACATACGGTGCTTCTAAGCAAACTCGCAGCCGCGCAGCGATTTGGCGCAAGAGTGCAATTTCTGATCGGCGATTTTACCGCCACGATCGGCGATCCAACGGGCAAGAGTCAGACGCGCAAAATCCTAAGCGCCGATGAGGTGTCCGCAAACGCAGAGACCTACCGCGATCAGGTTTTCAAAGTACTCGATCCCACAAAAACCGAGATCGTCTTTAACTCCGCTTGGCTTAGCCAGCTTGGTGCGGGCGGGCTGATCGCGCTTGCCAGAGAGCTAAGCGTGGCGCGAATGCTGGAGCGCGACGACTTTGAAAAACGGTACAAAAGCCAGACGCCTATTGCGATCAGCGAGTTTCTGTACCCGCTTTTGCAAGGCTACGACAGCGTTCATCTCAAAAGCGATATGGAGCTTGGCGGCAACGATCAGAAGTTCAACCTTCTCATGGGTCGTCATCTGCAAAAAAGCTACGGCGTTGCGGAGCAGGCGGTGATGACAATGCCGCTCTTGGAGGGGCTTGACGGCGTACAGAAGATGAGCAAATCGCTGGGTAACTATGTGGGGCTGACCGAGAGCGCAGAGACGATGTTTGGCAAGATTTTGAGCATTTCGGACGATCAGATGTGGCGCTGGTATGAGCTGCTGAGCTTCAAAACGCTTGACGAGATTGCGGCGATCAGATCGGGCGTTGCAAGCGGCGCGATCCACCCCAAAAAAGCAAAAGACGACTTGGCGATCGAACTGGTTACGCGCTATCACGGCGCGGGAGCGGGCGAAGCGGCGGCGGCGGAGTTTGCGCGGGTGCATAGCGCGGGCGAGCTGCCAAGCGCGATGGAGGAGTTTGTTTTTGACGCTCCCGTCTGGATCGGAAAGGCGGCGGTTGATGCAAAATTGGTCGCAACCACAAGCGAACTAAGGCGTATGATACAATCGCGGGCGATAAAGATTAACGGCGAAACTGTTTGCGAATTTGATGTCAAACTCTCGATCGGCGAGTATGTGGCACAAGTTGGCAAGCGAAAGTTTGCGCGCATAAAGGTCATTTGATTGGCATTTTCATCGGTCAAAATTGGTAAACACACACTACGCTACCCGATCATACAGGGCGGAATGGGCGTTGGCATTAGCTGGTCGCAGCTTGCCGGCACGGTTAGTTTGGAGGGCGGACTTGGGACGATTAGCTCGATCGGCACGGGCTACTACCAAAACCGCAAATTCGTCAAGCACGAACAGTTTGGTCGCCTAGCCGGCACAACGGAGTTCTACAACCGCGACGCGCTCTTTGCCATCTTCAAAGACGCCCGCGCGATCTGCGGCGACGCTCCACTCGCGGCAAACATCTTGCACGCGATCAACGATTACAGCAGGGTGGTGCGCGATTCGTGCGAAGCGGGCGCGAACATTCTCGTTACCGGCGCGGGACTGCCTATGAATATGCCCGAATACGCCGCCGATTTTCCCGATGTGGCGCTTGTGCCGATCGTCTCATCGCCCAAAGCGTTAAAGCTCATTGCCAAACGGTGGGAGCAGCGCTACAAGCGCATTCCCGACGGCGTGGTGCTGGAGGGTCCGCTTTCTGGCGGACATCAGGGCTTTACCTATGAGCAGTGTTTCGATCCGGAGTATCAACTCGAAAAGCTGATCGCGCCTGTGGTTGCCGAAGCAAAATCGATCGATCCGAATCTGCCCGTTTTTGCCGCAGGCGGTATCTGGGATCACGATGACATCGTGCGGGCAATGGAGCTTGGCGCGGCGGGAGTACAGATGGGAACGCGCTTTATCGGAACGCACGAATGCGATGTACCGCCCGTGTACAAGCAGCTTCTCATCGACTGTACAGCCGATCAGATTGAACTCATTCACTCGCCCGTCGGCTACCCTGCGCGGGGCGTTCACACAAACCTCATCGATCTGGTCAATACTCGCACAGGTCCTGCGATTCGTTGCGTGAGCAACTGCATCGTTCCGTGCAAACGGGGCGAGGAGGCAAGAGCGGTCGGTTACTGCATTGCCGACAGACTAAGCGACGCGATCGAAAGCAAGCTCGATACGGGGCTGTTTTTCGCTGGATCGAACGGATACCGTATCAACAAACTCCTCAGCGTTAAAGAGCTGATAACAAAGCTGGTCTATGGAGAAAATCGTTAAGCTGTGCCTTCTTGCGCTGGCGTTCGCAGTCGCTTTGAGCGGCGCGGCGCTGCCGAAGATTGTCGATCACCAGATCGTAAAAGACCGAATAACAATCAATTTCGACAGAGCGGTTGATGAAAAATCGATCAACATATTCTTTTTGACCGATAAAAAAACGGGCGTTTTCCGCCGCGTGGTTGATATAAAAGCGATCTACCCGCAAAAGCCATTTACCGACTCCAAGACGGCAGTTCCTACGATCAAGATCGCGCAGTTTTCGGGCAACACAACCCGCGTTGTACTCGCTTTCAGCACGGTTTTCAACATCAGCGTACGAACCCTTGAAAAGCAGCTGATCATTGAGATTGACGCCAAAGAGGTAAAACCTGCCGAAGCGACAGCAGCGCCAAAAACGCAGCCCAAAACCGCCACAAAACCGATTGTGATGATCGACGCGGGACACGGCGGACAAGATACGGGTGCGCCAAGCAAGAAGATCTACGAAAAAGAGATCGCGCTTTCGATCGCCAAATACGCCGCCGCCGCGCTCAAAACTCGCGGTTTTGAGGTCAAAATGACCCGCGAAAACGACAGTTTTGTCGCTCTGCCCGATCGCACAAACAAAGCAAACCGCTCCAAAGCGGACATCTTTATCTCCGTGCATGCCAACGCAAATCCGTTTAGCCCAAAACTAGAGGGGCTTGAAACCTACTTTCTTTCGCCGGCGCGCAGCAAACGGGCAAAAGAGGTTGCCGCGCAGGAAAATAGCGTTGTTGTCGAGAATATGGGGCGTTATTCGCAGGAGACATTTCTAAACTTCCTCAACCGCGAAATGGTCGTTAGCTCAAACAAACTCGCGATCGATATTCAGCGCGGAATGCTCTCTGGCGCACGATCGATCTACGATAAAGCGCAGGATAACGGCGTTCGTGAAGCGCCGTTTTGGGTGCTTGTGGGCGCTCAAATGCCCGCCGTGCTGGTCGAGGTCGGCTACATCACACAAGAAAACGAGCTAAAACGGCTAAGCGACGCGAAATACCAGAAGGCGATCGCCGAAGGGATCGCACGCGGCGTCGAAAGCTACTTTGTCAATATGCAAAACAAATAGGACAGATGATGAATAATGGTATATACGATTATTACAGAGCAGATGCGAGTGCGATCGTACATAACGGTTCATGCTACGATTTTGTTAAAACCATACCTGATCACTCAGTAAAATTAGTCGTTACCTCGCCTCCATATAATATAGGTAAGGAATACGAAAAAAAGTCTGATCTATCAGTCTATTATAAACACCAAGAGCAGATTATAGACGAATGTGTCAGAACTTTAACAGATGACGGTAGTATATGCTGGCAAATTGGCAATTTTGTATCCAATTCAGAAATTGTCCCTTTGGATATTTTTCTATTTCCAATCTTTCAAAAACACAATCTGAGACTGAGAAATAGAATCGTGTGGCAATTCGGACACGGTCTTCACGCATCAAAACGATTCTCTGGACGGTATGAAACTATACTTTGGTTCACAAAAAGCGATCAATATACTTTTAATCTAGACGCAGTCAGGGTGCCGCAAAAATATCCTAGTAAAAAATATTTTAAGGGTCCAAGAATCGGTGAGCTATCTTGCAATCCACTAGGTAAAAATCCTAGCGATATATGGGATATACCAAATGTAAAAAACAATCACATTGAGAAAACAATTCATCCATGTCAATTTCCTATAGAGCTAATCGAGCGTTTGGTTTTATCGATGACAAACGAACGAGATTTTGTTTTCGATCCATTTGCAGGCGCAGGTTCAACGATTGCCGCAGCAGCGAAGAATAATCGAATAGGCATTGGCTGTGAAATAATCAAGGAATATCACGATGTTGCAGTTGAACGCACCATACAAGCGTTAGAAGGAAATCTAAAAACGCGACCCATGAATAAACCAATTTACGATCCAAATAACCCGCAAGTTAATCTCAAATATGAAAGCTCTATGCCCAAACAACGCCATAGTTACGAGCAGCTTAGTATGTGGGGGGCAGCAAAGTGAAAATCGCAGAACAATACTCTCATCTGAATGGACTTGAGTTTTTGCTAGTACACAAAAAAAAGCTGTGGCAAGAGATCGAGAATGTTATTTTTGACATCGATGCCGAATCTTGCAAAAATAAAGCGTCAAATGAAAAAACAAAAAGCGGTAAATTATTATACAGTCCGATTGAACTCAACGCGCAGTTCAAGGCAAAATTAGGAGCTATCGGCTGGGCAGAAAGCAGAGTTAGTTATTGGGTAACAAAAGATGAAAAATTGATCAGAAAAACACTCTCTTTGCCCGCAAACACACAAAAGCAAGAGATAGAATCTGCAGGTGAAATACCAATTTCAAGCTACAATCAAACCGACTTTGTAAAAAATAGAGTAGCCATAGAAGTCCAGTTTGGCAAGTATTCATTTGTTGCATACGATCTGTTCGTTAAACATTTGGCGTTTTATGTTGGCGACAAAATAGATGTTGGGATCGAGATACTTCCGATGAAGAGCTTACAAAAAGAGATGAGCTCTGGAATTGGATATTACGAAGGCGAGTTGTACAATGTTGTGCGAAATGGCAGAGGCGTACCGTCTGTGCCGCTCGTCATCGTGGGTGTTGAAGCATAGAAGATGATCATACAGGGGTCGCAAGAATGAAACTATACGATTTGGCGGTGGTTGGGGGCGGTCCAGCGGGGATCGCAAGCGCCGTTGAAGCAACCGTTTTGGGGTTGGAAAATGTTGTGCTTTTTGAGAAGGGCGCAAACCACTCCACAACGATTCGTACCTACTACAAAGACAACAAGCGCGTCGATAAAGATTGGCGCGGGACGAAGATCACGCTCGAAGGGCATGTGCACTTTATGGACGGCACAAAAGAGAGCACGCTTGAGCTGTTTGACGCGATGATCGGCGCAAGCGCGATCAAAACCTGCTTCGGCACAGAGATCGCCGAAGTACTGCCCAATCGCCCGTTTGAGATCCGCACCACTAGCGGCGATCTCTACCTCGCAAGCAGCGTGGTTATCGCGATCGGCAGTATGGGCAAACCCAACAAACCATCGTATGCGCTGCCCACCACGCTCCAGACGCGGATCAACTTCAACATCGACAGCGTTGGTTGCAACGAGACGATCCTCGTTGTCGGAGGCGGCGACAGCGCAGCGGAGTACGCTCACTTTCTTAGCGACTGCAACGCCGTAACCTTCACCTACCGCCGCGAAAAGTTCACGCGCGTCAATCCCGTCAATGAGAGCATTATCAAGCACCACGCCGGTATCGGCAAAATCCGCCTCAAACTCGGAATCGACATCAACGGTTTGCGCGACGAGGGCGGGCTGGTCGCGGTTGATTTCAGCAACGGCGAAACAGAGATCTACGATCGCGTTGTCTATGCGCTTGGCGGCGCAATGCCGTTAGACTTTCTCAGACGGTGCAAGATCGCGCTCGCAGACGATGGCAAGGCGATCTACGATGAAAACTACCAGACCAATGTGGCGGGGCTGTATGTGGCGGGCGACATAGCAACGCGAATCGGCGGTTCGATCGCGGCAGGCTTAAACCACGCCTACAAGATCATCTCGCACATCAAAGCCGCAAAACAGTGAAAACCGCGCTGCGAGAGGAGGCGCTAGGTGCGATCAAAGCGATCGGCAGCGTGGATATTTTGGTCGGCATCCCCAGTTTTCACTGCGAGGAGACGATCGGCTTTGTGATCGGCTGCGTTGCGCACGGTTTGGCAAAATACTACCCCGACAAAAAAGCGGCGATTTTAGTAGCAGACGGCGGCAGCACGGACGACACCCGCGAAGAGGCGCACAAAGCGGAGACGAACGGGATCGACAAAGTCGTTGCGATCTATCGCGGCATTGCGGGCAAAGGCTCGGCATTTCGTATGATCTTCGAGGCGGCTGACAGACTCGGCGCAACTGCGATCGCCATCTTTGAATCCGATCACAAGTCGATCGTGCCCGAATGGGTGCGAAACACGCTCGCTCCGATCGTGTGCGGCGAGTTTGATTTTGTCGCGCCCGCCTACAAACGCTACAAGTTTGACGCGACAATCACAACGACGATCGCCTACAACCTCACCCGCGCACTCTACGGCGCGAAGCTGCGACAGCCGATCGGCGGCGACTGGGGCGTATCGCTTCCATTCGCGCGATTTTTGATCGCGCAGGATATTTGGGAGAGCGATGTTGCGAAATACGGCATTGACATCTGGATGACGACGCGCGCGCTCGTGTGCAACTTTCGCGTCTGCGAGGCGCGGCTGGGCGCGAAACGGCGGCGGGCAAAAGACCCAAACGATCTTTCGGCGATGTTCTACCAAGTCGTTGGCACGCTTTTTTCGATTATGCAGAGCGATCTGGAGTTTTGGGCGAACATAAAAGGCGTGCGCGAACTGCCCTGCTTTGGCGAGTATGTCGGGCTTGAGCCTGAAGCGTTTGCGATCGATAAATCGGCGCTGATCGAATACTACAAGGGCGGATTTGCGAACTTTGGCGCGTTGTGGCGGGAGTTTTTGGACGACGAAGCGTTCGCGGTTTTGGAGCGGCTTGCGGCGCACAAAGAGGGCGAGAGGTTCGATCTGCCGATCGCCGTTTGGGTGCGGATTGTCTATCGCTACGCCACGCGCTATCGCAAACTCGATCGCCAGCGCAACAAGCTGCTAAGCGCACTAATCCCCATCTACAACGCCCGCGTCGCCTCGCAGATTGACGCGCTAAGCGATGATACGATCGCCGCAGAAGCGTACTTTGAGGCGCAAGCCAATGCGTTTGAAGCGCAAAAACCCTCGCTGATCGCACAGTACCGATCATAATCTGCGATTCATCAGGAAGACAAGAGACAAACCATTCTCCTCTCTGTCGTGTTGAGTAATAGCGCAACATCTGTGTTTGATGAGATTCTTCTTCGCTTCGCCCAGAATGACAATGCAACCTCTTGTCATACTGAGCGTAAGCGAAGTATCTGTGTTTGCGTTTAGATTCTTCGCTGCGCTCAGAATGACAGAGGGATCGTTCAGAATGACAATGGTACGAGAATGACATACACGCACAAGCGAGTGGCGAAGCGGCAAGAAGACTAAAGAACCTACCTCTTATTTGTGGGTTTGAGTTTATCTTCCCTAACCGCGATCGCGTCGGCGGCGATATAGGCGTTGCAGAGCGCTGTCTCGCCATACGGATCGTAAAGGTCATGTTTTTCGTACTCTTGCATCCACTCTTTGGGTCCGCGGCTGACCGCCAGAGCCATCGCCTCTTGCTCCTCAACCTCAAGGCTTTTGCGTCCCATCTGCTCAAATCTGCCCAGAAGCAGCATATTTTGCAGCGCTTGAATCTGTGCGCTTGATCCCATCTCCGATCGGTCATAAACCGCCTGATAGTGCTCGATCGTACTCGCAAGTGGGCGCATTCTGCGCATAGCGATCAGTTGCAACTGCGAACCGTACGGCGAGAGGTCAAAAACCTGCCTCCACCCGTCAAAATCGTCCGCCACGATCGTCTCGATCCGCTCCAAACAGAGCTTGACCATTCGCTCGTCTCTGTAACGCGCCTCGTGCAGCTCGACCCAGTCTTTGAGCGAGACATGCAGGCTGCTGATCTTGGCAAACGCCATCTCTTTTGCCGCGCTGCCGTCCTCAGCAGAGACATAGATCTCCAGCCACTCCTCGACCCGCTTCAGGCGCACAAAATAGAGGTTGTAGATCTCATCGCGCCGCTCTACCAATACATTGTAATACCAGATCGCCTCAACGGGTTCTAGTTTGTCGGGGATATCGTAGATGCCTACTCCGTCCTCTTTTGTAGGTGCGCTGCGCTGGGAGCGGCTTGCCAATCACATTCCTTTTAGATAAACCTCTTGCCCGTCGTACGCGCCACATACAAAAACAGCTCCGCTACGGCGACAAAAAGTTCGTCTGGTATCATCTCGCCTAGATCGACTTTTTTGTAGAGTTCTCTAGCTAATGGCGGATTTTCTACGATCGGAATGTCGTGCTCGCGGGCGATCTCTTTGATCTTTACCGCGATGAGATCCGCACCTTTGGCAAGCACGATCGGCGCGGAGTTTGTGCCGATTTTGTGCGTGTATTTGAGCGCGACGGCAAAGTGGGTTGGGTTGGTAACGACCACATCGGCTTTTGGCACATCTTGGAGCATTCGCTTGCGGCTCATCTCCATCTGAATACGGCGGATTCTCGCTTTAATCTCCGGATTTCCGTCGATATTTTTCCACTCATCTTTTTGTTCTTGCTTACTCATTCTTAGGTTCTTAAAATAAAAATAACGAGCGATCGCAAAATCGACGACCGCAAAAAAGAAAAATACGATCAGCATAACCAGCGCGACAACCAGCATTTTATCGAGCAGCCAGTCGATCTGATCGCCCATATTAAATAGATGAAGCGTGGCGAGTTCTTTGATGTATTTCCACAAAAACCAGCTTGCAACCGATAGCGCGATCAGTACTTTGAATGTCGTTTTGAATCCATCTAAAAGCTTTTTCATAGAAAATAGCCTTCCAAGCCCTTTGATCGGGCTAATTTTGCTTAGTTTTGGTTCAAGCGGTTTAGTTGTAAAGATGAAACCAAATTGCATTACATATCCAAGTACCCCCGCCATCGTTACCATTAGCGCTAGAGGAACGACGCTTTTACTCATCTGCGCGATCGTCGTTAGCGCAATCTCTGCGATCGTGTTTTGTCCAAGCTGCACACCGTAATGCGCCGTGCAATAGCGAAAAAAGTTCATCAAAATCGTGGAGATAAATCCAAAAAGCATCACAAACGCCAGCACCGCGATCGCTAATGATACAAAGCCCGCCGTGTCGATACTTTGGGGGACATTGCCCCCTTTTTGCTCGTCCTCCAGCTTTTTGGCGGAGGCTTCTTCGGTTTTTTCGCTTGAACTTTCTTCTGCCACCTGTTACACCACCATTTTCATCGAAAAATCCAGCCAAACCGCGTGGTGAATCAGGCTGCCGGTACTGATCGCATCAACGCCCGTACTCGCATAGCGATCGATATTTTCCAGCGTAACATTGCCGCTTGCTTCGATCTTTGTCGCGGGCGAAATGGCGTTTCTGAGCTTCACAACTTCGATGATCTCGTCAATCTTCATGTTGTCGCACATCACGATGTCCGCCCCCGCCGCAAACGCCGATTTTGCCATTTCGATCGTCTCGCACTCAACCTCGATCGTACTTGTCCAAGGGATCACCGTGCGGGCGTGGCGCACAAACTCCGAGAGGTCGCCGATAGCCGCTAAGTGCGTGTCTTTGAGCATTAGACAGTCGTCAAGTCCAAAACGGTGATTGACCGCGCCGCCGACGCGAGTTGCGTACTTTTCCAGCCGCCGCAAAAGCGCGCGAGTTTTGCGGGTGTCAAGCAACACCACGCCGCTACCGCGCAGTCTGTCGGCAAACTTGCGCGTCTGGGTGGCGATCCCGCTTGCGTGCTGGAGGAGATTTAGCAGCGATCGCTCGGTTTGCAAAAGCGCAATATCGCTTCCCTCCAGCTCCAAAAGCGTCTGCGAATTGGTGATCGTCTCGCCATCGCGCACAAGCGGTTTAAGCTGCACGCCCATCTCTGTGGCGATCGCTTTCGCGTAGTATTCGCCCGCAAAAACGCCATCGCTTTTGCTCTTGACGACAGCCTTCGCCGCCGCTGGCTCTTTGCACCGCGCAAAGAGATCGCCGCGCCCAATATCCTCGCTTAAAAGTTCATGCGCAAAATCGCTGATCCGTTCCATAGCGCGCCTTTTTTGCGACATTTTACTAAATTACCGTTCGTGTGGTACAATCGCGGCTAATCCATATAGGTAGTTGCGATGAAACAGTTGATCTTTGGAGCGGTGGTTGTGTTTGTGCTGATCGGTTGCGGTGGTGGCGGCGGTAGCAACGAGGAGGAGTACCATGGCGGCACAGACCCAGAGCTATTTGAGGTGGGAGACTACAACGACAGTGCCGAACGATCGCCTCAAACCAGAGATGACCCGCTTGCCGTCTATCAGTGGCACCTTGACAACTTCGGGCAGAAAGCGGGCAGACCCACGAAAGCTACGAAACCTCTAAGCGGCGCGGGCGATCTCGGAGTAACGAGCGTTTGGGAAAGCGGCACAAAAGGCGCGGCGGCGGCAAGCGTTTTGGCAGAGGGCGGCTCAGCGATTACGATCGGCATTGTCGATTCTGGTGTCGATCAAACGCACCCCGATCTTGCGCCAAACTGGAACGAATCGCTTAGTTGGAGCGCAAAAGGCGGTAAAATCCCCTATCCATACGACACCGATCCCGGTTGCGCACACGGAACAGCAGTTGCAGGAATCGCGGCGGCAAAAGGCTACGACCATGTAGGCGTTATGGGCGTTGCGCCAGCCGCAAAATGGGCGGGGCTGAATGTTGGGCTCGGCTGCGGCGGCTATGGTGGTACAACCGCTGTTTTTGCAAACGCACTTTATTTGCCATCTCGTCCGCTAGATATTGTCTCAAACTCCTGGGGTGTGTCAGCGCCAACGAGCGAGCCAACACTGCGCGATTCAATCAAAGCGGGAATTACGAATGGCAGAGGCGGCAAAGGCACGATCTATGTTTTTGCGGCGGGCAATTCACGCCAAGACGACGACACGGGCAAAGAGTACCACGACAATGGAAACTACCACGGCGAACAAAACAGCTTCTACACAATCTCGGTTGCGGCGCTTGCGTCAAACGGAACGCACACCTCGTACTCCAACCCTGGCGCGAATGTACTTGTCAGCGCATTTGGCGGCGACGATCCGTACATCATAACGACAGATATTGTCGGCTGCGGCAAAGGGTGGGATAAGCGAGCGCGAATGAAGCATGCGCTAAACACCAGATGCCAATACACGCACCTAATGAACGGCACAAGCGCGGCAACGCCGATGGTTAGTGGCGTTGTGGCGTTAATGCTCTCCAAAAACCCCAACCTCACTTGGCGCGATGTGCGCTATATCTTGGCGACGACAGCAACGCAGACAGGATCTCCCGTCGCCGGTAGTTCAACGGACACTTGGAAGACAAACGACGCGGGCAAGCACATCAACCACGACTACGGTTTTGGCGCGGTCAATGCCAAAGACGCCGTTAATACAGCGTCTGGTTTTACCTCGCTTGGCACACTTATAGAGGTTAGTTGCACACTCACGGGACTTAGCGGCTCGCCGATCGCAAGCGCAAGCACGGGTAAAGGCGGCGGGTCTTGCGGCGGTATTGGCAAGATCGAATTTGTCAGCGCAAAGGTGAAGATAAGCAGTGCGCCCACAAGTGTCAAAGCGGACATTACGCTTTCGCATAAAGGGGCAAGTGTTGTTACAGATTCGGTTTTGGCAAAGAGTAATCAAGCAATCAACAAAGCGCTGTTCGCCAGCGGCTTTACCTTTGGATCGGTGCGACATCTGGACGAGTCGTCAAGCGGCGACTGGAACATAACGATCACAAACCAATCGAGCGCTGAGATCACCGTTGAAGATGTCAATCTCACCATCTACGGACGCAGTTAAGGAGACACAATGAACAAGGCAATTTTGATGATACTGGCGGCAGCGTTGAGCGCGTGCGCCGAAACGATTACGATCGTTGATGCGCCCGAAGCGACAACCGAATATACAGTTGTGCCATCGGCAAGATCGGCATCAGGCGGCGCGAGCGCGAAACCAATGCGCTTCTACCGCAACGGCGACAAAAACGATGAGGTCGTTGCAACGGGCAAGATCATCGTCAGCTTCACGGGCAAAACGGACGCGGCGGCGTTTGCTAAACGGTGGGGGCTAACCAATGTCCAGTTGCTCAACGAGATGTTTAACACCTTTGTTTTTGACAACCCAACCGCCGACGATGATGTAACGATCAGCGCAAAGATCGCCAAAAACGAGAGCAACATTCGCTACGCAAAACCCGATTTTGAAGCCAAAGTTACGCTGCATTAACTGTGCGTAGAGGTGTTGCGCTTCTGATCACGATGGTCTTTGTCATCGCGCTTTTTGGCTTTGCCACGATCTTTATGGCGCGGACAAATAGCGCCTTTAAGCGCGAAGAGAGCCGAATGACGGCGATCGGCGCAAATGCGGCGCTTTTTGATCTCTCAAACGAAGTGGTCGGATCGCTCTCGCGATCGCTCAAAACCACAGCCGAATCCGCCTGCACACTCACCGATGACAAAAACGACTGTCAAGAGAAGTTTATGAGCGTTGCTCTGGATATGTTCTACCGCCTTCCGCTTGCGCTTGAACTCGGAGACGCGGGAGTACTCCTAAACTGCAAAAGCGCACAGCGGCAGATCGACATCAACACTCTCAAACTTCCGCCACAGCCGCAGCAGAACGATCCCGCGCTTCTGCGCCGTGAGACGATCCAGCGCTATCTGCAAGATAACTACCGCCTCTACTCTTCCTGGCAGCTATTTGAACTTTTCGATTTCGTCTTTGACACGAGCGGCGTGGCGCTGACGCACATCAAAAACGACAAGCGGCTCAATGTTTCAAGCGATCGCTTTGAACACGGGCGGATCGGTTCGCTTCGCGCGCTTAAACTCATCGCTGAGGATTACGAACTGCTCACGCACGATGATGGCGTTCGTGATGTGATATGGGAGGAGATTTTTGCTTTCGACAGCCACCGAGCGCAGATCGCGTTTCGGTATATGGACGAGACAACCTGCAAACTCATCTTTTCAACCAACGCCAACTCCTGCGACTATCTGGGCGTAGAGACGACAACGAGCGAACAGAACTCGATCATCAACTACTCCAAAGAGGCGATCGCGGCTTTTTCCGTCTCTTTCACCCACAATCCGATCCTTAGCTGCCAAGTAAATTACTCCGGCGGGCGCAGCGAAACAAAGATGAGTTTCATCTACGATGTCGACAAGCAGGAGAGCGCGTTTTTCACTATCGCCGATTGAGGGCTTTTTAGCTAAAATCGCGGCAACTCCCCTAGTTTTGGAAGGTAATTTGACCGCCCTGATATATTTTGCTATTTTTTGCGGCGTGATCCTTAGTGCAATGGCGTTCGCTCACACCATCGCGCTAGGCATCATTTCGTTCGATCTCTTCGTGCTTAGTTGCGCGGTTTATGGGATCTTTGCCGTTGCCGCGTTGCGAGGTATCGCGCGGGCAAACCTCTTTGCGCTGGCTCTAAGCGGCTTTGTATTTCTCATGCTGCTTAGCAACGACTGGGTGATCTCGCGGCTAAACGCCGACATGATGGTCTTTGTCTATTTCGCCTCGTTTGTGATCGTGCCGTTTAACTTCATCATCTTTTCGCTTCTAAACGAATCTTCGCTCCTCTCGATCGGCGGTTTAAGCCGCGTAATTTTTGTGATGTTGGAAACTCTATGCGTACTGTTTTTGGCGATCAGCGGCGTCTGGCAGCACATTCCTGTCGCCGAAGAGGAGGCAAAACTAGCCGCGCTGATCGTCTGCGGTTTTGCGTCGATCCTACTCGCACTCGGATCGATTAGAAAGTCGCACAACGCCGAAGGGGTCGGTGCGCTCACCGCCTTGATCGCCTTTCTCGCCGCGCTCTACCTCTACGGCAAACCCTTTGCAATGCTCATCTTTTTTGGCGCGGGTGCGCTCATACTCACGATCGCTTCGTTTGTTAGATCGCCTGCGATTGGAAGCCACACCGTCAAAACCCGCAGAGCCAAAACTGCCGCAGAGAAACAGGATCATTTCAGTTTTTCCAAGACCGCCGCGAATAAGATCGTCGTCAAAAAAACCAGAAAGTTCTCGTGGCGCGATCTATTTGAAAGTTTCCAAAACCTCTTCGCCTCCAGCCCGTTTGAGACGATGATCGTCCATCAAGATTCGCGCTACGACGATGTTGGCAGCAAGATCAGCGTCATTCTCTCGCCCGCCTACTACTGGTACAAACACTCCGATGTCGCCTTCAAAAGCCTCTACGCCGCCCGCAAATTTGCGCAGTCGATCTTCTACTCGTGGATTCCCGAAGGCAGCTACCGCTACTTCGTCTTCCGCGAGCCGCAGGGCTACGGTTTCATCGCCTGCGATCCGCTCTTTGTCCGCAACAAACTCATTGGACAGGGGCTGGACATCTACCTAATCGATCGCGTCTATTTCGCGCAATCGACGCTAAGCGAGGAGTGTTCGCCGCTCAAAATCTCCGATTCGCATGAGCTGGTTAGCTTGCAGAGCGTCTGGGTAACGCTGCCGCTTCACAGCGAAACGCACAACGAGGCGCAGCTTTTGGCGCGACCGCCATACTTTCGTCCGCAGCGGGCGCGGGTGGAAACGGAGGACATTGGCAAAAAGAGTTTCGCGCTTGCGGCTGTGCTGATCGTGCTCTTGGGCGCGGCTCTCCTAACCGACATTGTACGAATGCGCGGCGCGATCGATCGGTTTGAAACGACACGGATCGCGGCGCTGGAAAACGCGAAACTGCCCACAACGCTTATGCAGCTTGAGAGCATAGAAAAACGGCTGAGCGCAGTTGCGGCGACACAGTACGGTCTTCGCGAACGGCTTAGCAAACTGCTGGGCAATGCGCAAAACGCTAAAGTTGAGTCGATTGTCTTTGAAGCGCGATCGTTGGAAATTCGCCTGACTCCAAATGAAGGCTCAAACACGGAGGCGATCGCAAAGGCGATCGTTAGCGGCGTGCAGGGCGCGACAAGCCGCACGGATAGAAACCAACTGATCGTGAGCGTGAAATGGTAAGAGTTCGTTTTGGATATGTGCTAATCGCAATGGCGCTAATGCTTGGAGCGCTGTTTATTATGCGTATGAGCGCCATCTCCGATCTCGCCGCCGCCAGCGAAGCGCACGCCAAAACTGCCGTTGGCATCTCCCGCATTTCGCGCCTCAAAGCCGAATGGGACAACAACGCGGCGGTCAAAACGAGGGTCAATAACCTCTTTGCCAGCGAAGCGGTTCGCAAACTAGGCTCAGTTCAAACCACGCAAACGGGCTTAAAGATCGAACTGCGAGAGCTTGATACGCAGACCTTTACGCAGATTATGCGTCAGCTTCTTGAAACGGCGGTGGCGATCAAAACGCTTGACATTAAACGCAAAAGCGACGAGAGTGTCGATCTGGCTTTGGAGATCGTATGGTGAAAAAGTTCTTTGCCTTTCTCGTCTGGATCGCGCTGGTGCTGATTCTCGTCATCGTCTTTTTGCCCAAAAAAGAGCTGTACTATCTGGCAGAAAGTTACCTCCTGCCGCTAAAGATCAACATCAACGAGGAGACGGCAAGCGATCGCGGACTCGTCTTTTCGCTGCAAAACGGGCAGATCATCTACGATCGTATGAACATCACTCGCTTTGACGAGATCGCGCTGACAACGACACTCTTTTACAACGCGCTGGAGATCAAGCCGTTTGTACTCAGTAGCGAAGTGGGCGCATTTCTGCCGCGCCGCATTGAACGGCTGAAGGCAACGCACCATATTTTTATGCCGCACATCGTCAATTTCAGCGGCGAGGGGGAGTTTGGCAGTTTCAAAGGCAAGCTAAATCTCATCGATCGCAAGATGGCGATCACGCTTGACGCGCCAAGCGAAGTACAGCAAAAGTACTCGCAGATCGTGCGAATGATGAACCGAACAGAGGAGGGACTTGTCTATGAACTTCAGTTTTGACAGGTTAAGCCCGCTGTGGCGATCGCGCGTTATTCTGTTTTGTTACTTTGGCGCAACGCTTATGCTCGCCTCGTCAATCGCCAAAATCTTCCTGCCAAGCGAGTCGGTCGAAATGGTCAGCGTTCAGCCGTTTAACTTCTTTCGCTCATATCCGTTCGATCGCGCACTCGCAATTCGCGCCAAAGCGGGCGGCGGCGAAGCGGTTGTGCCCAGCCAGCCAAGCAGCGTTACCGCAACGCTTAGCGGACTTGTGATCAAAGCGATCTACGCCGAAAGCGACAAGCGCGGATTTGTCATTTTGCAAGATGGAAAAGAGCTGGTTTTTGTGGCAAATGACGAGTCGATCAGAGGCTACACGCTCAAAGAGGTTGAGCCGAAACGGGCGGTTTTTGTGCGAGGCGGTATGAACTACGAGTTGAAACTCCAAGAAAAAGAGCTTGCCATGACCGTTGCTCCCGCAAGCGCACAGGGCGAGGGCAAGCAGACAAAAACCAGCGTTACCAAAGACGAACTAAGCGTCTATCGCGACAATCCAAACAAAATCTGGGAGAGTATCGGAATCCAGCCGATCACGCTTGATGGGCAGTTCAAAGAGTTTCGCGTCGTCTTCGTCAAAGCGGGTTCGGTTTTTGCCCAGCTTGGTTTACAGCGCGGCGATGTACTCAAATCCGCCAACGGCATTGAGCTTGACGGCTACGCTTCGGCGATGAGGATTTATAGCGAAATAGATACAATAGATCAATTACAGCTGACGATCATTCGCAACAATCAGCAAAGAGAGCTTGTCTATGAGATTCGTTAATATCTGCCTGTTTTTCGCGCTGTCTCTCACGCTTTTTGCCGCGCCCGCTACGCAGTCTGCGCCGCAAAAACCAGCGCCCGCCGCCGCAAAAACGCCCGAAGTGCGCCAGAGCGTTGCCATTAACTTCACCGATCTGCCGATCGAAGAGTTTTTGAAGATGGTCAGCAAGATTATGGGCAAAAATCTGCTGCTAACACAGCGCGTTCAGGGAAATGTGGATTTTATCAGCACCGAAGAGGTGTACAAAGAGGAGATTTTGCAGCTTGCGATCAGCATTTTGGCAACGCGTGGAATGACGCTTGTCGAAGAGGGCAGCTACTACAAGATCGTGCGGCTTGCCGAAGCCTCGCAGGAGAATATCCCCGTTGTCAGCGGCACGGCTCGCGGCTCGCTAATGGTTACGCAGACGATCAGAATCGAAGATGAAAATATCGACATCATCGTCCAAAAGATCCGCCACTTGCTCTCGCCCGCCGCGAAACTCGTAACGATGAAAGAGTCCAATTCGATGGTCGTTTCCGACTATCCCGAAAACATCAACACCGTGCGAAAGGTCATCGGCGATCTCGTCGATAACCGTGCGCTTACGGTGGAGTTTATCGCGCTTGAAAACATCAAAGCAACTTCGATCGTTGCAACGATCCAGCAGATCGTCAAAGGCGTTTTGAACCCGCGCGTGGTCGATAACGAAGTACAGATTCTCAAAGACGACGCGAGCAATGCGATCGTTGTTACGGGTCGCCCCGCGCACATTTCGCTCATTCGCAAACTCATCAAACGACTCGATGTACTGGACAATCAGGCAACGCCTTCGGCTGATGTGATCTTTTTACAAAACTCTGAAGCGGCATCGTTAGTCAAGATTTTGGCAACGATCATCGACAAAACCGCCGCCGATCCAAAGGTCAAGCCAACCTTGAGCGCGGACGAAGAGATGAATGTGATCGTTGCGGTTGGTATGCCCGAAGATATTGCCAATGTCAAAAATCTCGTCAAATCGCTTGATGTACCGCGCCAGCAGGTCTATGTACAGGCGATGATCGTTGAAATCAGCGACAATATGGCAGAGCAGATCGGCTTATCTTACGGCGTTGAGGGCGCGTCTGTTGGCGGAAACGGTATCTACACGCTTGGCGCACAGCTTACCGGCAGCGTCCCCAGCGGCGTTACCAGCGCGATCTTGGGACAGCTACAAAAAACAGACGCAAACGGAAACATCAAGGTCGAAAGCGCAACGGCACTTGCTGTGGGCGTGGGGCTAAACCTGCTGACAGGCTCAAGCGCGGCGGAGATTCTATCCGAACCGTCCGTGCTCTGCGTCAATAACAAAGAATCGACAATCTATGTGGGCGAAACGCGATCGATTCTCACCAGCGAAACGACGACAACTGCGGGCATTCCTACGCGAAACTTCACCCGTCAAGATATTGGCTTAACGCTCAAAGTTAAGCCGCGACTATCAACCAACAACAAAGTCGCGCTCACGATCGAAGCGCAGATGGAGGGGATCGTGGGAACAGACGGCAGCTCGCAGCCCACAACCACCAAACGGCGCGTCTCGACAAGCGCGATCGTCAGCGATGGCGAGCCTGTGATCTTGGGCGGTCTGATCAAAAACGAGGAGGTTCATACCGAAACGGGCATTCCGTATCTGCGGGCTGTGCCGTTTTTGGGCAGACTATTTCGCAACGAGCAAGACGGTGTCAATAAAACGAGCCTCGTTGTCATTGTAACGCCATACATTGTCGAAAAGAGCGAAGACCTCGCAACCCTGCGCGAACGGCTCTCGGTACTAGAAGCGATGCGCCAAAAATATGCCAGCGAGATCATCAAGGCATCAAAAGCGACAAATGAGCGCAAATAACTGGTTTAAGCGGTTAAGCCACCCCAATCTTGAACCTGTCAGTATCGAAGGGGTCGATCAGACGCTTTCGATCAAATACTATGTACTTTTTGCGCAGGTTAGCGGTGAGCCTGCGATCTGCTTAAGCGAAACTTATCTTGCCGAATCGCTGGGATTTTTAAGCAAATACACCCTTGAACTGCCTATCTATCTGCTCGATCAAGAGAGCTTCGATCGCCTTTACAACCGCTATCTTGAAATTCGCACCGATACGGAGCTTAGTCGTCTGGGCGGAACGGACGATCCGATGGCGGAGGTTGCCGAAGAAGAGGAGGGTTTTTCGCTTGCCGAGTTTCTGCGAAACAAAGCCGATCTCCTTAGCAGCGAGGAGTCAGCGCCAATTATCCGTTTCGTCAATGCTCTGTTTTATCAGGCGATCAAAAAGGGCGCGAGCGATATTCACATCGAACCGCACGAACACAAGGGCGAAGTACGGTTTAGAATTGACGGCGCGTTGGTGCGCTATGTCGATCTCGATCTGCGGATCATCAACCTTGTCGTCAGTCGTATCAAGGTCATCTCCAACCTCGACATTGCCGAAAAACGCAAGACGCAGGACGGACGGACGCAGGTCAATATCGCCCGCCGAACGCTCGACATTCGCGTTTCGATCCTGCCAACCTACTACGGCGAACGGGTGGTTATGCGTATCCTGATGGAGTCCGAGTCGATCCCGCACCTACAAGAGTTGGGTTTCGATCATGAGCTGATCGGCGAACTTGCAGGGCTGCTCGAACACAGTCACGGGATCGTGCTGGTAACCGGTCCGACAGGCAGCGGTAAATCAACGACGCTTCACAGCTTTTTGCAGCAGGTTGCCTCGCCGCAAAAAAATGTGATTACTGTCGAAGACCCTGTGGAGTACAAAGCCGACAACATCAACCAAGTCCAAGCCAAAGCCGATGTGGGCTTGGGTTTTGCGGCGGCGCTGCGGTCGATCCTGCGGCAAGACCCCGATGTGATTATGATCGGCGAAATCCGCGACGGTGAAACTGCCGCGATCGCAATTCAGTCGGCGCTGACGGGACACCTCGTTTTTTCGACTTTGCACACCAACACCGCTACGGGCGCGATCACGCGGCTTGTCGATATGGGCGTTGAGCGGTTTTTGGTCAGTTCATCGCTGCTGGGCGTGCTGGCGCAGCGGCTGGTGCGAAAGCTCTGCGATCACTGCAAGATCGAAGATGAACTTGCCGAAACCTACGAGGAGATTTACGGCTTTACCAGAGGGACGAAGATATACAAAGCGGTCGGCTGCCCCGCGTGTAGCCATACGGGTTACAAAGGCAGACGGGCGATCGGCGAACTGTTTATCCCCGATGATGAGATGGTAACGCTCTTTAAGGAGACGATCGAAGAGCACAGTATCCGCGACTTGGCGGTGCGAAAAGGGATGCGAACGCTGCAAAGTCAGCTTGCCAAACTGGTTGCGGACGGTACGACCAGCATGGACGAGGCGATCAGGATCGGCATTAAAGGCTAGTTGGTTGCAACTCGCGGTTATAATGGAAAAGACGCAATTTTTACCAGAGAAAGGATCTGTATGCAAGTGATTTTTTACCGCGCTAAGAGCGGCAGTTGGGCGGATAAAGCGATCGCTTTATGGACGCACGGCGGATTTAGCCATTGCGAGATATTGCTTGATAATGGCAATATGGTCTCCGCTTCACAGCGAGAAAATAGAGTGCGAGAAAAACCACACAAATACAACCCTAAAAAATGGGAGTATGTCGATCTAAATTACGACTACGAACAGACACAAAAGGTTGAAGAGTTTTTGTCAGCACATATGGGCAACAAATATGACTGGGTCGGAATATCCGGCTTTGTACTGCCGATCAAGCAAGCAAAATCAAAGTGGTTTTGTAGTGAGCTTTGCGCCGCCGCGCTGGGGTTCAAAAATCCTGACAAGATTAGTCCGAACAAGCTGTATAAACTGCTAAAGGAAAGAGAACAATAGAGAGCGAATGGGGGGGGCACTAAGAGCCTGTCCTATCTTGTCATTCTGAGCCGAAGGCGAAGAATCTGTGTTTGTCTTTAGATTCTTCACTTCGTTCAGAATGACAATTTGTTGAAATTCTTCGCCTTCAGATCAGAATAACAAGCGAGCCGTTTCGCAAAAAAGCTTTTGCGCTCGCTACTCAAGCTCTTGTTTGAAGGATGATTGCTGTATGGTGTGCTCATCTCAAAGTCAAAAGGATTCAGCAATGCAAATCACTCAGTTTAGACAAGGTGCGGAGCAGAGCGAGAGTCAGAGTGCGGAGAACCAAACTCCTCTCTCTCTCTCTCTCGGTGCGATAGCCCACGAGAGCAAGTTCCCGCTTCACCCACTCCCAAACCTATAGCTCGCCGTAGTTTTCTCGGCGGTCTTCTTCTCGCGCCGGTTTTTGGTCTTGCGGCTTGCGCAGGACGCAACGGAGGAAGCGGCGGAGGTATCAGCAACAGCGCAACGCCCACCCCCATACCCACATCTACACCACAGAAAAGGACAGCACAAATGACAACAAACGAAGATCGCTATCAACGCGGCAAACGAGTGCTCGCGGAGGTTGAAAATAACCCTAAAGGTTCGGTGCTTGACAGCGTTGCCGCCTTCTGCCCAGACCTCGAAAGGTTTGTCGTGGAGTTCGGTTACGCCGATGTGTTCGACCGACCCGGACTTTCACGCCCCGAGCGCCAACTGGTAACCATCACGGCTCTCGCGGCACTCGGAAACGCCCCCAGCCAACTGCGCTTCCACATCAACGGAGCGCTCAATGTCGGCTGCACGCCAGAGGAGATCATCGAAGCCTTCATTCACCTGACGATCTATGCCGGCTTCCCAGCGGCACTCAACGCCATTTCGGCTGCGCGCGAAATCTTCACCGCCCGCAAGATCGCCCCCGTTGCGGCACGCCACCAGACCGATGCAGCCGCTCGCTTTGACACGGGTTCCAAGCTCCTCGAAAAAATCGACGGAAAAGGCGGAACGGCTGTCGTTGATTCGTTGGCTGCCATCGCGCCCGATCTCGGTCGTTTCATCGTAGAGTACTCCTTCGGCGATGTCTACGCCCGACCAGGATTGACCCTCCAAAAGCGTGAGCTGGTTACCGTGGCGATGTGCGCCGCGCTGGGAACTTGCGTCCCGCAGATGCGTATCCATATGGTGGGCTACCTCAATGTGGGCGGCGCTGTCGATGAACTCGTTGAACTGCTTATCCAAATGGCTGTCTATGCAGGTTTTCCAGCGGCGCTCAACGGACTAGGACACCTCCGAGAGGTGATCGCCGAGCGAGATCGACTTGCTAAAGCGGCATAAAAACGGTTGATTATAAAGAGTGTCATTTCCGCGACAGGCAAATGTCATTTTCAACGAAGTGAAGAATCTCAGTCTGTTTTGAGATTCTTCGTCGCACCGCTCCTCAGAATGACAGAGAGTTTGTCATTCTGAATCGAAGGCGATCGCCTATTTTAATAATGAATATAAATACTTAATCTGTTCATCGAGCGGATAGTGGTGATTTCCTACAAAAAAGCCGTTTTTATCTATATAATCAGCATTGGTCAGTTCGTTATGTATGGTGCAATCAAACCATTTTAGTACCTCATTTTTTGCGAAATTGCCCGCAACAATGGGTCTGACATCAATTTCATTCAATAACAATTTTTGCACAAGTTCGCTGCGGCTTATGGGCGCATCTTCCGATAGCACCAATGCAAAGCCAAACCAACTGCTCTCGCCGATCTCTTTTTGTATCTTGATCCATGGGTGATTTGCAAACATATCTGTAAAAATCAACGCATTTTCTCTGCGCGTTGTTATCATTTGTGATAATTTTTTTAGTTGCTCTTTGCCAATTGCACCACTCATTTCTAGCGGGCGCATATTGTAGCCAGGCAGTACAAATCTAAATGATTCATCAAAGGCGTTATCGCTTTTTTCTCCGCAAACGAGATTGCGCTTTGGCAAATTGCGTGTCCAGCCGTGCGCTCTAATACATAGCATAATGTGATATATCTCTTCATCGTTAGTTACTACTAACCCGCCTTCCATTGTTGCAATATGATGGCTGAAGAAACTACTGAAAGTTCCAAGCAGTCCATGCGTACCTGCCTGTTTATTGTTAAATACCGCGCCAAGCGATTCGCAATTATCCTCTAAAAGAATGATATTTCTATTGCCGATAATCTCTTTGATTTTATTAAAATCATTTGGATTGCCCAATAAATTGACGGCAAAAATAACTTTTGTATTTTCTGTTACTGCGCTGCGTAACTGCTCAATGTTGATATTGAGCGTATCGCGGTCAATATCAACAAACTTGAGTTTTAGCCCGTATTGTTGCAATGGATAGTAGGTGGTGCTCCACGATACGGCAGGCACTATAACTTCATCGCCGCGTTTCAAAGCCCCTGTTTTTCTAAACATTAATGCCGCAACTGCTATTAAATTTGCCGACGAGCCGGAATTGACCATTACAGCATAGTTGCTGCCTATCCATTTGGCAAATTGCTGTTCAAATGTTAAAACTTCTGCGCCCATAGTAAATACGCCTGAACGCACTACGCGCTCTATTGCTGCATATTCCGCTTCGTCCCAAGTAGTGCTAGCGAGAGGATATTTCATTGTTGTACTCCTTGTAAATAATATTGATAGGTTTTTTGCAACCCATCTTCTAATGTGTGGGTATGTTTCCAACCCCATTTCACCGCTTTTTCTATATTGCTAAGTTTGCGTTGCATACCTTCTGGTTTATTGGGGTTGTGACTAAACTTGCCTTTGTATCCAATGACTTCTGCAGCTTTTTGATAATACTCATCGATCGTATAATCGTAACCGAGACCTATATTGAGCAGTGATGGTATTTTGTCAAACTCGTCAATAGCCTTAAATACCGCATTTGCTAGATCACCTGCAAATAAAAACTCTCGGCGCGCTTGACCGCTGCCCCATATCTCTACACTAGATTCTCTATTGATTTTTGCTATATGTATTTTGTGAATGATCGCGGGAATCATATGTGAGTATTTGGGATCAAATTTGTCATATCTGCCGTATAAATTACAAGGAATAAGTGTTTTGTACGATAATTGTGTATGCTCTTGGCTTATGTACTCCGCCAATCTTGTTGTTATGATTTTTGCTAGTGCGTAGCCTTCGTTGGTAGGCTCTAGTTTGCCGCTTAATATATCTTCTTCGCACAATGCTTCTTGATGATCTTTGGGATACATACAACTGCTTCCAAAATTGATCAAGCGAGGGACACCAACTTCAAGAGCTGCCATCAGGACATTTCGTCCCATATCTAAATTGCTGATTAAAAAACTGACAGGTTCTTTGATGTTTGCCTGTATGCCACCTACCTTACCCGCAGCGTGTATGATGAAGTCCGGTTTATGCCGATCAATATATGTTCTTGTGGCTGTATAATCACATAAATTTAACTCTTTGCTGCTAGGCAATAACCACTCGTAATTATGCGACAAACTATGATCTGTTATATTGCGTCCAACCATACCGGAAGCGCCAGTCATTAAAATTTTGATCAATTGTGTATCCGAGCGATTAGTGTGAGAGGGGCTGAATTTTTCGGCTTCGTTTCAGAATAACAAAGAGGCTGCGACTTGGAAAGACAAGAGAGTGAGATCGCTGGTTGCAGTACGCAATGACTGCGTTGTCCAGTACCAGTCGATCGGTGTGCTAGTTTAAGGAAAGTTGTGGTAAAATAACTAGTTAGATAAAGTAATTTTTGCTTGCTTGCTTGCTTGCTTGCTTGCTTGCTTGCTTGCTTGCTTGCTTGCTTGCTTGCTTGCTTGCTTGCTTGCTTGCTTGCTTGCTTGCTTGCTTGCTTGCTTGCGGTGCGGCGAACGGCGATGGCGGATCATATAAAGTCCTCAAGCGTTGTGATACGCGGGATACTACAATAAGTAACTTAAAAAATATCCAAATTCGAATGCGATTAAGGAATATCCGAGCTATGCAAGAGCTTATAGCAATCACGGCAGTTTGTATGTCTCGCTTGGCTATTTCAAAAAGGCGACGCAGGATACCCGCAAGGCGTGCGATCTGGGTTTTTGCAACTTGTTGCAGCTTCTGAACAAAAGAGGACTGAGCCAAGATTAGCCGAGTGTCAGGGACACAACCATTACCGCGCAGCGCAACATTAAGCCCAAACGGATATAGTAGCTCACCAGATAATAATTTTTATTATTTGGAAGATTGCACAAAGGAGCTACAAGTGGCAAACACCATCACGACAACGGCGGGCAACAAGCTCGCAGACAACCAAAACTCGCTTACCGCAGGCGCAAGAGGAGCGTTGCTTTTGCAGGATTATCAGCTCCTAGAAAAGCTGGCGCACCAAAACCGCGAGCGCGTGCCCGAACGGGTCGTGCATGCCAAAGGCAGCGGCGCGTTTGGCGAACTCATCATCACTCACGACATATCCCGTTTCACCAAGGCAAGCGCACTCCAAAAAGGGGCGAAAACCCGACTGCTAGTGCGTTTCTCGACTGTGGCGGGCGAGCGCGGCGCGGCGGATGCAGAGCGCGATGTGCGCGGATTTGCGCTCAAGTTTTACACCAAAGAGGGCAACTGGGATCTCGTGGGCAACAACACGCCCGTATTTTTCGTGCGCGACGCCTACAAGTTCCCCGATTTTATCCATTCGCAGAAGCGCCACCCGCACAGCAACCTGCGCAGCAACACAGCCGCGTGGGATTTCTGGTCGCTCTCGCCCGAAACGCTCCACCAAGTTACGATCCTGATGTCCGATCGCGGCATTCCCAAAAGTTACCGCTATATGCACGGCTTCGGCTCGCATACATACAGCCTGATCAACGCCGCAAACGAGCGGTTTTGGGTGAAATTTCACTTCAAAACGCAGCAGGGGATCGCCAATCTGACAAACCGCGAAGCCGAAGCGGTGATCGCCAAAGACCGCGAGAGCAATCAGCGCGATCTATTCGAGGCGATCGAACGCAAAGAGTTTCCAAAATGGAGCTTCAAAATCCAAGTGATGAGCGAAAAACAGGCGCAAGAGCTACCGTTTAACCCGTTTGATCTGACGAAAGTTTGGTCGCACAAAGAGTTTCCGCTCATCGATGTGGGAGAGATTGTGCTCAACGAAAATCCCAAAAACTACTTCAACGAGATCGAGCAGGCGGCGTTTAGCCCGTCAAATATCGTGCCTGGCATTGGCTTTTCGCCCGACAAAATGCTGCAAGCGCGAATCTTCTCGTATGGCGACGCGCACCGCTACCGCGTGGGTACATACTACGAATCGCTGCCTGTGAATAAGCCGATCGTGCCTGTGCACACCTACTATGCTGAAGGTTCGCTTAACTACGAGGTCAAAGAGCCGACCGATGCATACTACGAGCCAAACAGTTTCGGCGGCGCGGTTGAGGACAAGTCGCTTGCTGAACCAGCGCTCTCTATCGATGGCGGCGTTGCCCGCTACGATCACCGCGAGGGCAACGAGGATTTTTCGCAGGCAAAAGCGCTGTTTAACCTGATGAGCGGCGAGCAAAAATCGCAGCTTTTCGGCAATATCGCCGAGTCGATGAACGGCGTACCACGCAATATCGTCGATCGGCAGATCACGCTGTTTGAAAAGGTCGATCCCGCTTATGCACAGGGCGTCAAAAAAGCGCTGGGGATTTGATGAAACCTTAGACTTCCCGCTTGCTTGCGATCGCGCCGTAAATTAAAGCACGGTTGATCGATTGACGCAGAAGTACCGTCATTGCGGGCTTGACCCGCAATCCTCCGCAGTAACGCCTCGGTGCGAGGCTACTGCTCCGTCTCGCACACTTTGTCCTTCCGAGCCTGCGAGGAATCTCAAAGTCCTGCAAGGACGACACTTTATTAACCGTATGCTTTAGCTTACGGACAGATACTGCGCCCCTCCTCCCAAGTCCCGCAGGGACGACACTTGGTTGCGGTACTTGCATAGTCGCTTTCAGATACGAGATTGCGGCTTTCCTCCGCAGTAACGGACGCGGGGACGCGTCCTACCGCTCCGTCGCCGCAATGACGAAAAAAACAAACGATTATGGAATTTATGTAGTTGCATGCGTATTTCATTTTATATTTATTCCCCAGTGTAAACTATTTTTACATTTTTTATCTTCCCGTTTTTTATTGTAAAATAATAATCAAATGGAAAACTGTTTGGAGAAAAGTTTCCACTAACCAAAACGGAAACTTTTATTATACCATCCGTGTCAGTTATTATGTCAACAATTCTTGTTTCCATTTTATATTGTTGACTCTTTTTTTGAAGCCATATTTTACATTCACCGAAACCAGTGATAATATTATTTTCACCAGTATCTTCAATCCGAATATCATCGGTGAAATAATTATCAATGGAATCAATTATTCCATCTTTTGCCTCAAAATACGCCTTTATTTCCGGTATTATTTCCACAAAAATTCCTTTAATGATTTATACCATTATTTTAAACTATTGTCAAGTCATTTTTCTATATTTTAAACAAGTTTTAGGGCATATTGCATATAACGCTCAGAGCTATACGATATTTTGCGGTTGCGATAAAGCAAATCGCAGATTTCTGGCAACCGCAAAAATGTGCCTAAGAAAAACGCTCAAAGGGTGCGATCGCGCTTAGTCTGACAGCTTGCCGTCTCATCTTTTGCTTACTTGTTTGAACTGCGCTATGATACAACAAAACAGGAGTTTTAATGGACGAAACGATCAGCGAGGCGGAGCAGCAGCGATACGATGAACTGCTTGCGATCGCACTTGATTTTGCGCGCCACGGCGAGACAGACGAGCTTGCCAAAATGCTCGCCGCAAAACTGCCGATCGACCTTTGCGATCATCGCGGCAATTCGCTCCTAATGCTCGCCGCCTACAATGGACACGAACAGACCGCCGCCATGCTGCTTGCGGCGGGCGCAGACCCAAACCTCGCAAACGCCCACTCGCAAACGCCGCTTGAGGGTGTGGCATTCAAAGGCTACGAGGCGATCGCGCGGCTGCTTGTCGATCACGGCACGAGCGAAAAAAGCATCGAAAAATCGCTTGCGTTCGCCTCGATCTTTGGTCGCGGTGCGATCGCGGAATATCTCGCCGCGCAGCGCGGTAAGCGATCTCGTTTTTGGATCGCGCTCTCAAAGATCACGGGGGTGTTTCGATGGCGATCTGGACGCAAAAAGCGAAAAGTTATGAAAACGGAGCTTGATTGAAGGACGAATGCCGTGTGGGAGCGGGTTTGTTGCCCGCTGTGAAATTTACGCGCTGCGTTTGGCTTCTTGTCGTTTGTCATACTCGGTCAAGAAGAGTATGAACCAAGCTATGAACGCGATTCCTGCCGCCGCTATCAACAATACCAACATTTTCATCCTTTATCCAATTTATGAGCTATCAACATTGCCAACATCATACCAGACATTCCGATAAATATTGCCAGCAGAACATCCGTTAGCCTTGCCCTGTCTATCACCCAAGCGACAACGCCCGAACCAAAAACCCAAATACTGCTATTGGCAACGATATTGATACCGACCGTCTGCCAATGTTTGATTTCGGGCTTCTTTGGCGGTTGCGCTGATCTTTTTTGTTTCGCCATCTAACTATCCTTCGGAGGATTTGATTGGCGAATTTGTAGCACTCTCTGGCTTTGTTTGTATCACTTGGGCGAGCTTGTCTGCGAAGCAAAACGAGATATTTTGCTTCGCTCAACATAACAAATGCGAGCCGTTTTGCTGCGGTTACTTTTTGCGCCGTTTTTTGGTTTTGCCAAACGAGAGCCAAGCGATCGCAGCTACAACAATAAGTAGCGTAGCGCCGCCTACGATCCAGTAGATAAGGTAATTGTCGTCATTGACCTGCTCAAACAGCGACATATCGACTGCGACAGGTTTTGTCGGCGCACCGCTCGCTGCAACGGTTGTCATCTCGCCCGCATTAACGGCGATCGAAGCGCCGCTTGTCGATTTAACGCTGATCGCGCCGCTAGTGCAGGCATAGCGATCGCTTGAGCCTTTGCCAACAAGACCGTAAAGTGTCGTGCCGCGAATGCCCATCGTAGCTGTGCGCGTTGCGATCGTGAAGTTATCGGGTGCAACCTTGCCGATCGCGCCTGTTACGACCTTGAAAATACCGCCATCGACCCTGAAACGAGCTTTGCTGTTTTTGTCGTTTGAATTGACATAGTTTTCGATGACGAATGTCGTTGTTGCGCCAAGCGTTGCGACTGTGCCATCGTCAAATTTGAGTCTCGCCGACGAATCCCGATCGGTTTTCACCACATCGCCGACAACTAGCTGCTCGCCGTTTTTGGCAAGCACCCACGCGCCCGCTAGTTCGCGCTGCACAACGACATCGCCTTTGATGTTGCCGATCGTTCCCAGCGCCCAAACTTCGCACATTAGCAACGCGGCAATCAATAGAACTCGCATATAGATCCTTATGTGTCGATATGCACGATTATAGCCTTAACGCCAACGCTTATTGCTTGTCTCACATCAAAGCGTTTGCTGGTCTTTCGACTATTTACTGCGACTGTTTACCGCACAACAACGATGCTTGTCGTGTCGCTTCGGTAGTCCGTTCGGCGAGCTTTCTCACCTCATCGGCAACGACGGCAAAACCACGCCCCGCTTCGCCCGCCCGCGCAGCTTCGATCGCGGCGTTTAGCGCCAGCAGATTGGTCTGATCGGCGATACTCTTGATCGTCTCAACGATCGCGGTGAGGTTTTGGATATTTTCCTGCAACTTCTGGTGCTCCTCCTCCGACTCGCTGCGCCGCTCCTCTTCATCGTGTTTTGCCTGCGTATCAAGCAGCGCACCGACAATGCGCGTAGGTGTGCCGTCCGCCAAGCGGCGCGTCTGCCCGCGAGCGCGAAAATGGTGAAACTGCCCGTTTTTGAGTTTGAGGCGGTATTCGACATCAAAAGGCGTCCTGCCGCTAAAGTCGTTGAGGTGCGCCAGCAGCGCCGAAAACGCCCTCTCTTTGTCGTCAGGGTGAAGGCGCGAAGCCCAGCTATCGAGCACATCGGGAAACTCCTCGATCGTCTCGAATCCAAGCATTCGGCGAAACTGCTGCGACCACCAAAACGGATTTTTCGGATTGATCGGATCGCCCGCGACAACGACCATATCCCACAGCCCGTCGCTAAGCATTTCGCGCGAAAGCTCAAAGCGCGTGAGCGTAGTGTCCAGCTCTCGCTCGCGCTCGCGCTGATCGTGAATATCTTAGAGTGATCCAGCAACGCGCAGCGGCACACCGTCTTTGTCGCGCAACGTTTCGCCGGTTGCCCGATACCAGCGGTAGCCGTTGTGCTTGGTGTTGAGGCGGCAGACGACATCGTATGGCGTGCGCCCCGTTTTGTCGTTTAAGTGCTTCGCAAACGCATCGAGGATAGCGGGTTTTTCGTCCGGGTGAATGCGATCCGCCCAGCTTGAGAGGCGGCTTGGAAAGTCGTGTTCGCCCTCAAAACCAAGCATTGTGCGGAGCTGCTGCGACCACCAGAACGGGTTTTTCGGATTGACGGGATCGCCCGCGATCACGACCATATCCCACAGCCCCTCCGTGCTCGCCTTATTGACGAGATCGAAACGAACGGTCATATCTTCGATCTTCTTTTCGTTTTCGAGATTTGCCGCCGCGAGTTCGCTCACCCGATCGGTTAGGTTTTGCAACTCCAAGTCCAGCTTTTGGCGATCGGCGAAAAACGCCTTCCAGTTGGCTGCCTCTGCGCTGTTTTCTAGCGCCTCACGCTCTTCCGCCAAAATTATATACCCAAACCGCGCCAGAAGATCGCTCGCCTAATCTACCTTTGGTGAAAACTGATAACCATTATTATCCTTTGTGATCATTCCAATCGACGGGAAGAGAATATGCATACCCACGATCGGGATTTTGTTCTTCGCCGCATAGTCAAAAATCTCTCTGCGTGTTTTTGCCGCCGCTATCGGATCGGTGTCAAAGGTAACCGACTGATCGGGATATGCCATCTGCGCGTTTAGGCTGTGGATCAGGTCTGCGACGATCAGAAGTTCGCTTTTGCCGTTTTTGTCCGCAAGCTCAAAAACCGTATGTCCGGGCGTATGTCCCGCCGCTTTGATCGCCGTAATCGGCGCGTTTTTCAGCGGTTTTACGCCCCACGCGAAACTCTTGAGCCGATCGCCATAAACCGACTGGAGCGACTGCGCGATCTTGCGGTTGTCATCCGTGCTGTTAAGCCAATGTTTAAGGTCGTTTTCGGGCAGATAAACAGTCGCGTTGGCGAAAACTTTTTTGCCGTCCTTGATCAGACCGCCGATATGATCGGGGTGCATATGCGTAATGAGTACAGCATTGACATCTTCCGCTTTCGTGCCGATCGACGCGAGATTTGCGAGTAGTGCGCCGTGCATTCCCGTATCAAACAGCACGGTTGGAATCGCGCCCTTTGTCGATGGGAGTTGCCGCAGCAAAAATGTGTTGATCGACGATGGATTTTGGTGTTTCGCAACGATCGCCGCCGCTTCCTCGCTGGGGTTTAGCAGGATTTCAACGCCCATATTTGTACGCTGATCAAGCACGGCAAATAACTGCCACACACCGTTTGAATAGATCACCTTCGCATCGGCGGCAACGCAAAACGCCGCGATACAAAACCACAAAGCAACTGTTTTCATTTCAACTCCTTTGCGATGATTTTAGCCAAGAGAGCTAAACAAACGGAGGGTATGTGAGTTGCAAGGCAGTCTCACCCTCTGTCATTCTGAGGGAGTGCAACGACCGAAGAATCCGTGTTCGCCTTTAGATTCTTCACTTCGTTCAGAATGACAATTCGTCAAATCTCCTCTTTGTGTTTGCAGTTGGCGTTTAGGCACTCCATCACCGCCTTGCCGCGTAGCGTTCGGCTCGCCATCGGGTATCCGCACTTGGGGCATTTGACTTCCGTTGGCGCAAATTTGGAGATAAAGTCGCATTTTGGGTAGTTTCCGCAGCCGTAAAACGCGCCGCGTTTGGAAAACCGCTTCCTGATCTCGCCGCCGCACTTTGGACACGGCACGGTGATTTTTTCGGCTTCGGGCGTGCCGTCTGCCCCTGCGATCGGCTTCGTGTTTTTGCATTTTGGATACGCGCTGCACGCCAAAAACGCGCCCCGTTTGCCGTTTCTGATCACCATCGGCGAGCCGCATTTGTCGCACTTTTCATCTGTCGCCTGCGCCGTTTTTGCCTCGCCATCGCCGCCAAGACTGCGCGAATACTTGCACTTTGGATAGGTACTGCACGATATAAACTCGCCAAATCGCCCCTTGCGCCGCACCAGCCCTTCGCCGCAGAGCGGACACGCTTCGTCGATCGCCACAGCAACCTTTAGACTCTCGATCCCGCTCTTGCCCGCCGTGATCTTCGCTATAAACGGTTCGTAAAACTCCGCCAAAAGTTGCTGCCAGTTCTTGCGATCTTCGGCGACTTCGTCCAACTCCTCTTCCATTCGCGCCGTAAATTGGCTATCGACAATCTCCGGAAAATGCTGCTCCAAAGTCTGCGTAACCGTGAAAGCGATCTCGCTTGCGGTAATCTGCTTTTTCTGTACCTCTATATAACCGCGTCCCGCCAGAAGCGAAAGTGTCGGCGCGTAGGTACTCGGTCGCCCAATCCCAAGCTGCTCTAGCGCTTTGATCAGCCCCGCTTCGCTGTAACGGCTCGGCGGCTCGGTGAACTTCTGATCGGCGTCAATTCCGCCCAGCTTGATCGCATCGCCCGTTGTGAGCGCAGGCAGCAGCTTGTCTTTGTCCTCATTGTCCCAGACGCGCAAAAAGCCCTCAAACAGGATCTTCCGCCCGCTCGCACGAAACACGCCCGAACTGCTGACGATCTCCGCGCTCACCGTCTCCGAAACTGAATCCGCCATCTGCGTTGCCATAAAACGGTTGTAGATGAGCGTGTATAGCCGCAGCTCGTCCTTGCCCAGATACCGCGCCGCGATCGCAGGTGTAAAGGCAACATCGGTTGGTCTAATCGCCTCGTGCGCCTCTTGCGCTCCCTTTGCCTTCGTCTTGTAAAAACGGGTGTTGGGCGCGAGAAACTTCTTGCCATACGCCGCTTCGATCGCGCCGCGAATCGCGCTATTGGCTTCGGGCGCGATATGCAGACTGTCGGTTCTCATATAGGTGATCACGCCGCTTTCGCCCTTGTTGGTCGGCACGCCTTCGTAGAGTTTTTGCGCGATCATCATCGTCTTTTTGGGCGCAAATCCCAGCTTGCTCGAAGCCGTCTGTTGCAGCGATGAGGTCATAAACGGCGGCTGTGGCTGCGCGCGCCGCTCTTTTGTTTCGATCGCGCCGACTTTATAGCTCTCCTTTTCGAGCCTCGCTTGTATCCGCGTCGCCTCTTCGCCGTTGTTGATCGTCAATTTGTCGATCGTCCTGCCCTCAAAACCGACCAGTTCCGCCTCAATATCCTTTGCGAAACGCCCCGTGATCTTCCAGTACTCCTGCGGTTTGAACGCTTGGATTTCGCGCTCACGATCAACGATGATCTTGAGAGCCGCGCTCTGAACGCGCCCCGCGCTTAAACCTTTTTGGATTTTCCGAGCTAGTAGCGGCGATAGATTGTAACCAACCAGCCGATCCAAGAGCCGCCTTGCTTGTTGAGCATTGACCTTCTGCATATCGATCGATCGCGGATTTTCGAGCGCGGCTAAGATCGCGGCTTTGGTTACTTCGTGGAAAACAATGCGCGGTAGCTTTTCGGGTTGGTTACCCAGCAGCGCGGCGATGTGATAGCCGATCGCCTCACCCTCGCGATCTTCATCGGTTGCGATATAGATAGCGTCCGCTTTCTTGGCGAGGCTCTGCATCTCCTTGACCAGCGCCTCGTGATCCTTGCTCACCTCATAGACAGGCTCGAAGCTCCCGTCCTTGATTGTAATGCCCATTGTGCGCTTGGGCAGATCGCGTATATGCCCCTTTGAAGCAATCACCTGATCGCTCTTTCCTAGAAAACTTTGGATTGTCTTCGCTTTTGAGGGCGACTCTACGATGATTAACCGTTTCATAAATACCTGTTGGCATGATTTTTGCGAAAAGTGTAACCAAAAGGTGTTAAACATCTCCCCAACCAGCCGATATTCGGGTATGTCAACAAACACATCTCAAAAGGAGACACAATGCCAGCCTTTATCATCAACACCAACATCAAGGCGCTCAACTCGCAAGTTAGCACCGACAGCGTCAACCGAGCTCTAACCAACTCGTTAGAAAAGCTCTCTTCGGGTCTTCGGATCAACAAGTCAGCCGATGACGCTTCAGGTATGGCGATCGCCGACAGCCTCCGCTCTCAGGCAAACACCCTTAGCCAAGCTATGCGTAACACCAACGACGCTATATCAATGGTGCAAGTAGCCGACAAAGCTATGGACGAACAGGTCAAGATTCTTGATACCATCAAAACCAAAGCAGCGCAAGCAGCGCAAGATACGCAAAACTTCGACTCTCGTACTGCGATCCAACGAGATGTCATTCGTCTGATCGAACAGCTTGACAATATCGCTTTCCAAACCAGCTACAACGGGCTAAAAATGCTCGCTGGTTCATTTACCAACAAAGAGTTCCAAGTCGGCGCATACTCCAATGAAACGATTCGAGTTGCGATCGGCGCAACCAGCTCGGACAAGGTCGGCTCTGTTCGCAAAGAGACCTCCGCCACCATCACGGCATCAGGCAATACGAGACTAACCTTTACGAATAATGGCAAAGATGTAGAGCTGGAAACCGTTGTCATCAGCACGGGAGCAAAGACAGGTCTTGGTGTGCTTGCCGAGACAATCAACAAGAACTCCGATATTCTCGGCGGCATTCGCGCAACCGCCCTCGTTCAAACAACAGGCAGCGCCCAGATCGACGCGGGTGATATCGGAGGGCTGGTGATCAACGGTATCACTATCGGCGATGTCAATGGTGTTGATGTAGCCGATCGTGGCGGTCAGTTGCGAAACGCGATCAACAACCTGACGATCAACACAGGGGTAACGGCAAGCGTTGATGAGACAGGTCGTTTAAATCTAACCAGCGCAGATGGCAGAGGGATCAAGGTTGAGGCAACAGGACAAGCCGCCACTTTGCAGCTTGGCAACATCTCGGCAGCTACTGGGGCTAACGAAAACTACGGTCGTCTGACGCTCACCAGCCTCGGCTCTAACGATATTGTGGTTGTATCAAATGGCGCTGCCGTTGGTGATGTCATTAATGCTGCGCTCAACGGTGCTGACGCCGTATCCGATAGCTTTAACCTTCGCGATGTTCGCGGCACCTTTAGCGTCAGCCAGATCGATGCGGGTGGTGGATTTGCCAACTACGCGCTGAGGGCAAAAGCTGCTGCTGGGGGCGATAACTTCGGCGCGGGTGTAACCACTCGTGAAGGCGCAATGATCGTAATGGATATTGCAGAGTCTGCGATTGGTCTGCTAGATAAAATCCGATCCGACATCGGTTCGGCGCAACAACAGCTTGAAGTTACATTGAACAACATCTCTGTAACGCAAGTGAATGTCAAAGCGGCTGAATCGGGTATCCGCGATGTCGACTTTGGTTCTGAAAGCTCCAACTTCAGCAAACAGAACATTCTGATCCAATCGGGCAGCTACGCTCTAAGCCAAGCTAACGCCGTTCAACAGAATGTCCTAAGACTGCTGCAGTAGGGTTAGGTTTTCTGGGGACTCGTAGTCTTCATTGGTGGGGTGGGTTAAACCACCCCATTTTTTACTTTAAGCCTTTTTACCGTTGTTCGCTAGGTCTTTTCCGCAATTTCGTTGTCAGGCTCATTCGCGGCGTCGTTACATACCCTTTAGTATGCTGCCTAGCCGCTCTTTCGCCTTCCTAGAACTTGCGAAAAATCCCTGCGCGATCAACGACAAAAAGCGATTCGCGGTACGAATGTCATTCTCGCCCTCTCTGTCATTCTGAGCGAAGCGAAGAATCTAAAAGCGAACACAGATGTTTCGCTTTGCTCAACATGACAGAATTAGTCCTATTGATGTAAGATATATCAACTAAAAAGGATAAGCGATGCCAGTTCAAGAGAACACAGCACCAAGCAACTCGTTTTGGGAGAGATTTAACGCTGAAAACATATCAAACTGGGCGTGGAGTAACGCACCCGCGATTATCGGTGTCGCCGTTGCCGCCGCGATTGGAAGTATCGTTGGTCTCATCGCAGGTCTAGCGCTATTTGCATTCATCAACTACTACAAACAAACATCTCGCTAAAAGGCAATACAATGCGAATTTTTCTCATCTCGTCGATCGCTCTTATGCTGCTTGTCGGTTGCGTTCCGCAAAATGCGTCGCCTTCGCCGCTCGCGCAAGAGGTACTTGGCGGCGAAACGGCGCTTACGGGCGCGCTCAAACGATACTATCAGATGACGCGAATGGAGAGCGTGGAGATCAGCGAAGCCGACGCGATCCACGCCGAATTGACGCAACTGATCGAAAACAAGGGCGCGAATGTCAATGAACCAAACGCCGCAGGAGTTCTGCCGCTGGTGATCGCCACTCAAGCAAACGATGCGGCGATGATCGTGCGCCTTAGCAATGCCAAAGCGGACACAAACGCAGTCGCAAAGGGCATTCCGTTGTTGAGCCTCGCGCTACAAGAGGGGGCGTTGGAGAGCGCAAAAACGCTTCTGGACAACGGCGCAAATCCCAATGTTGCAAGCGCGGAAATCCCGTCGGCGCTTACGATCGCCACACTTGGAGGGATTACCAGCCGCGAGTACCGCGACATTGCGCTTTTGCTGCTCGATCGCGGCGCAAACGCAAACGCGGGCAAGATCGCCGATCATACGATCCTTCTTTACGCGATCAAAACTTCGCAGGAAGATCTGGCGCAAAAGCTCGTCGAAAAAGGCGCGGATTTGACGATCGCCGATGACGAGGGAATTGTGCCGCTAAGTTGGGCGATCTTGCTCAAACAAGACGCTGTCGTTGCGGCGATCCTCGCAAAAAATAGCAATCCAAATACGAGCGATGCATACGGTTACACGCCGTTAAGCTGGGCGATTTTTGTCAATAACTCAAACGCGATCGACGCGCTTGTGAGGTCTGGTTTCAACCCAAAAGACGGCGATCGCGGCACACTCGCGGCGCAGATTGCCAAAACGCGCACGCTCGCGGAGCTAAAAGCGCTCTTGGAGGGCGAAGCACCTGTAGTTGCGGCGGCAAATGCGGACGGACTGCCCAACATCGTGAAGTTCAAAGATATGAACTTTTTTTCGATCGAATACTCGGCAAATACGATCGCCTTCAAAACGACCGATCCGCTGATCAAAGATTTCACGCTCACAAAGCCCGATCGCTTGGTGCTGGATTTTGAGCGCAAAGAGGCGGTGCCCAGTCTAAGTCTGCTTTTGGATCAAAACGGCGTCTTTAACCGTGTTGCGATCGGTCGTCATACCGGTTACTACCGCGTTGTCGTTCTCTTGGACAAAGCGCGGCAATACTCGTTGGTTAGGACGGCGAGCGGACCTGTCGTAACGGTTAGATAAGCAAAATCGTGAGCGATCGCTACCTGTTTTTCTCGGTCGCGCTTCTGATGTTTGGGGGAATGATCTTTAGCCTCTCGCTCCCCCTTTACCTCACCCAGCAGCTTGGCGTTTCGCAATTTCACTTCTTTATTCGTCAGAGCGCGGCGGCGGTGATCGCGCTTGGTTTGATGTGGTTTATCGCCCGTCAAGAGGCGGCGAAGTTCCTAAAACCGTTCGGTTTTGCGCTCTTTTTGGGCTGCTTCGCGCTCCTAATCATTATGCCGTTTATGCCCGAATCGATCGTGCCAACGATCAACGGTGCGCGCCGCTGGGTGCGACTGGGGGTTATCAACATTTCGCCGATCGAGTTTTTCAAGGTCGGCTTCGTCTATTTTCTGGCGTGGAGTCTCGCGCGAAAAATCTACCAGCCAAAGGCGACAGAAGGACTGGTTTTTACCTACGCAAAAGAGCTGGGAATGCTCGTGCCGTATCTGCTCTTGTTTATGCTGGCGGTTTTTTTGATCGGCGTGGTACAAAACGACTTGGGGCAGATTGTCGTACTCGCCTGCGCAATGGCGCTGATGATCTTTTTCGCGGGCAGCAGTTTCAAGCTCTTTTTCTCGATCCTCGCCGTTTCGTTTGTGCTGGCGATCGCGCTGATTTTCCAGACGCAGCACCGTATCGAACGGGTGATGCAGTGGTGGTTATCGACGCAGGATTTCATTCTCTCGCTATTTCCAACATGGGTCGAAAACGCCCTGCGAATTGACGCGATCGACGCAAATCCCGCCTATCAGGTTACGCAGTCGCTGCACGCGATCCATCACGGCGGTCTTTTTGGCACGGGGCTTGGCGGCGGGATTGTCAAGCTGGGTTTCTTGAGCGATGTACATAACGATTTCGTGCTTTCGGGCGTTGCCGAAGAGACGGGGCTTGTCGGGATTTTGCTGGTGAGTTTGCTGTTTTTGCTCGTTGTGTATCGCACATTCAAGATCGCAAATCGCAGCAACGATCCTGTCTATTATCTATTTTCGATCGGAATTGGCGTTATGCTTGCCGCGCAGTTTTTGATGAACGCGCTTGGCACGGCGGGCGTTATTCCGCTCAAAGGAATCACCGCGCCATTTCTTAGCTACGGCGGCGCATCGCTCGTTGCCTCCAGCCTCGCCGTGTCGCTTGTACTAATGATCAGCAAGGAGGCGCGGCTATGATCGCCATTACGGGAGGGGGCACGGGCGGACACTTGGCGATCGTGCGATCGGTCAAAAACGCGCTTGTCCAAAGCGGCGTTAAACCGATCTACATCGGTTCGACCGCTGGGCTTGATCGCGCTTGGTTTGAAAACGACGACGGATTTTTGGAGCGGTTTTTCCTGCCAAGCGGCGGCGTGATGAATCGCGGATTTTTCGGCAAAATCGCGGCTGTTTTCAACATCTTGCTCCTTGTGTTTCGCGCCTGCAAGATTTTGCGATCGCGCAGAGTAACCGCGCTTTTAAGCGTTGGCGGCTACTCCGCCGCGCCCGCCGCCTTCGCTGCGATCGCGCTGCGCATTCCGCTGATCATTCACGAACAAAACGCCGTTCGCGGATCGCTAAACCGCCTGCTTGCGCCGTTTGCAAAATCGTTTTACTCCGCCTTTGAGCCGACATTTTTGGACTACCCCGTTGCGCAGGAGTATTTCGATCGCGCGCGCATTCGCAGGCGGCTAAAGACGATCATCTTTCTGGGCGGTTCGCAGGGGGCGCGGGCGATCAACGACTACGCGCTGCTGGTTGCGCCGATCCTCGCCAAAAACCGCGTGAGGATCATCCACCAAACGGGCGAACGCGACTACGAGCGGGTGAGCAATTTCTACCGCGATCACGAGATCGAGGCAAACTGCTTTGCCTTTACCGATCGGCTTATCGACTTCGTTTCACGCGCCGATCTAGCCGTTGCGCGAAGCGGGGCAAGCACGCTTTTTGAACTCACCGCAAACGGACTGCCCGCGCTGTTTGTGCCGTATCCGCACGCCGCTAGGCAACATCAGCTTCACAACGCGCACTTTCTTAGCCAGCGCGATCTGGCGTGGTGCGTCAATGAACGCCACTTGACGGTCGAGATTTTGGAAGCTCTGCTACACAGTTCGCTAGAGGAGATGAGCGTTGAACTACCAAAGGCGATCGCCCCCGATGGCGCAAAAACCCTCGCTTCCGCGCTGCTATCTGCGTAAGAAGTTTTCGCCCACATTGTTATTCTGAGCAATCCCTCGCGGTAGTAGCGAAGGACGGACGAAACATCTGTGTTTGATGAGATTCTTCGGCTACGCCTCAGAACGACAGAGGGGGCACACGGAATGGCAGAAACGCCTCGTTCTTCGACCGCCCGTGCGATCGAAGAGGTTGTTACGAATCGATCTCGCAGAGGTTGAGTGCCAAACGGCTGTGCTCTTTGTGCTCCAAGTATCGTTCTAGGTATTTCGTGTCGAACTTGTTTTCGACAAAGTCGGGGTTGCCCAGCATATCGATATGAAAATCGATCGTCGATTTTATGCCGCCGATCTTAAATTCGCTCAGCGCCTGAACCATCTTTGCGATCGCCTTTTCGCGCGTCTTGTCATAGACAACGAGCTTTGCAACCAGCGAATCGTAGTACGGTGGCACGATGTAGCCCGTGTAGCAGTGGCTTTCGACGCGCACATTTCGTCCGCCCGGCGCCTGCCAATGTTTGATCTTTCCGGGGCATGGCACGAAGCGCACGGGGTCTTCGGCGGTAATTCGGCACTCGATCGAATGTCCGCTCAGCTCGATCTCGCTCTGATCGGGCAGTTTTTCGCCCTCCGCAACGCGCACCATTAGCTCGATAATATCGCGATTGCTGATCATCTCGCTGATCGTGTGCTCAACCTGCAAGCGCGTGTTCATCTCCATAAAATAGAAGTTCTGATCGGCATCGACTAGAAACTCCAGCGTCCCCGCGCCCTCGTATTTGAGCGCTTTGACAGCTTTGACGGCGGTCTCGTGCAACTTTTTGCGCGTTTCGGGCTTGAGGAAGATCGCAGGTGCTTCTTCGATCACCTTCTGGTGGCGGCGTTGCAACGAACAGTCGCGCTCGCCAAAGTGGATCGCGTTGCCGTGCGAGTCGCCCATGACTTGTACTTCGATGTGGCGCGGCTTTTTGATGAACTTTTCCATATAGATCGAACCGTCGCCAAACGCGGCTTCGGCTTCGGATTTCGCCGCAAGGTAGGCGTTTTCGATGTAGCTTTCGTCCTCAACCATTCGCATTCCGCGTCCGCCGCCGCCTGCCGAAGCCTTTAGGATCACAGGATAGCCAACGCCTTTTGCTTTTTCCTTCGCGTCGTTGGCGTCCTTCAAAATCCCATCAACGCCCGGAATCGTCGGAACTCCCGCCTTTTGCATTACCGCTTTTGCCTTTGACTTGTCAGCCATCGTCGTCATTACGACAGGGCTTGGTCCCAAAAAGATCAGGTTGTGTCGGGCGCAGGCTTCGACAAAGTTTTCGTTTTCGCTCAAAAATCCGTAGCCCGGAAAGATCGCATCGCACTCCGAAACCTCTGCGGCGGTGATGACCGCTGGAATGTTGAGATAGCTTTCGGAGGATTTCGGCTCGCCGATACAGATCGCGGCGTTTGCCAGCTCAAGGTAACTCGCGTCGCGATCGGCGGTGGAATAGACGCAGACAACCTCTTTGCCCATCTCTTTGAATGTTCGCAGTGCTCGTAGGGCGATTTCACCGCGATTGGCGATCAAAATTCGTTTGATTTCTGCCATTTTTCACTCCTTTCTAACCCTAAATAGCGGCGTATCGTATTCGACAACTTGACCATCTTCGACCAAAATCTCCAAAATCGTACAGTTAAACTCCGCCTCGACTTCGTTAAATATCTTCATCGCTTCCAAAATACAGAGCGGTTTGCCTTTGGCAACGCGCTCGCCGACATTGGCAAACATAGGCGAATCGGGGCTGGGCGATCGGTAAAATGTGCCGACCATCGGCGAGGTGATGATCTCGCCATCTTTAGCGGCGGGCGCGGCAAGCGCGGGCTGCGGCGCGTGAGTGGGCAGGGCGGTTTGTGCATACACAGTTGGCGCGGAAACTACGCCTCCAATCTGCCGTTCGATCGTGATGGAAAAACCTTCTTGCTTGATATTGACGCGCGAAAGCGTGGAGCTGTCGATGAGCGCAATGAGAGATTTGATGTCCTCTAGGTTCACTTGCTATCCTTTTGTAAGACAGTTTTTTTGTAGCGGAAAGTTCGGCATAATAGCACATACGAACCTAAGCGGGAGCAATACGAAAATGGGACTAAAAGCCGATAACTGGATACGCCAAAAGGCGCTAAACGAGGAGATGATCGCGCCGTTTATTGATACGCTCGCGGGCGAAGGGATTGTCAGCTACGGACTCTCAAGCTACGGGTATGACATTCGAGTAAGCAACGAATTTAAGATTTTTACCAATATCAACGCAACGGTTGTCGATCCAAAAAACTTCGATCGCGCCAATGTCGTCGATTTTACGGGCGATATTTGCATCGTGCCGCCCAACTCGTTTGCCCTCGCGCGAACGGTTGAGTACTTCAAAATGCCGCGCGATGTGCTGGCGATCTGTCTGGGCAAAAGTACATACGCCCGCTGCGGAATTATCGTCAATGTAACGCCGTTTGAGCCGGAGTTTGAAGGACACATCACGATCGAAATCTCCAACACCACGCCGCTGCCCGCCAAGATCTACGCCAACGAAGGGATCGCGCAGGTCATCTTTCTAGAGGGCGACGAACAGTGCGGCACAACCTACAAAGATCGCAAAGGCAAATACCAGTCGCAAACGGGAATTACCTTGCCGCGCATTTTGAAAACTTAATCTTTTTGCCGCCGCTCGCTGGTGCTTTTGCGCAATTTCGTTGTCAGGCTCATTCGCGGCGTCGTTACATACCCTTTAGTATGCTGCCTAGCCGCTCTTTCGCCTTCCTAGAACTTGCGAAAAATCCCTTCGCGATCAACGGCAAAAAGCGATCGAACGAGGATTGTCATTATGAGGAGCGGAGCGACGAAGAATCTCAAAACGGACTGAGATTCTTCGCCTTCGGCTCAGAATGACAGGGAGGCGCGCAATGACAGAAAGTAAGCTAAACTTTTCTATACTCCCGCCGTCAAAGCGCAAGCGCATTCCCAAAGAGCACAGTCTCAAAGCCCAGCGCATTGATGGTTTTCAGGCAGCTTTCCACGCAAAATCCCCGCGTAAAAGACTCCACACATCATTACTTTTTCAAGGAACGATATGGAGGCTATCCACCTCAAAAATCCCAAGTTAGTCGTGGCTGTGGCTGCGTTTGCGGCGTTTATCGCCACCTTCAACGAGACATTTATGAATGTCGCGTTCGCGCCGGTTATGAGCGATCTCGCCGTCGACGCCTCAACGGTGCAGTGGCTCGCCACAGGCTATATGCTCGCCGCCGCCGTGATGGTGCCTGTTTCGGCGTTTGCCTACCGCACGATCCCTACCAAAGCGCTGTTTTTGCTGACAACTGTACTGCTGATCGCGGGCAGCGTGATCGGCGCGTTTGCGGAGAGTTTTTCGCCGCTGCTGATCGGTCGGATCGTGCAGGGGCTGGGCACGGGAATGATGATCCCCGTCGGTATGAACATCACGCTCGAAGCCGCTCCGCGCGAAAAACTCGGCGCGTATATGGGCTTGATGGGTTCGATGACGACGCTCGGACCCTCCTCCAGCGTGATTATCGCGGGATTTCTGCTCACCTTTTGGCGCTGGCAGGCGCTCCAATGGGTCTTCGCGGCTCTGTCGCTCGCCTGCTTTGTGTTCGCGCTCTTTTGCCTGCCGAATGTCGCCAAATTGACGCGCCCCAAACTTGACGCGCTCTCTGTTGCGCTTATCGGCGTGGCGCTGGTGGGCATTCTCTACGGCGTATCGACCATCTTTGCGGACAATATCGCGCTCGCCACCGCCGCGATCGTCGCAGGTGCGGCATTTCTCGCGCTGTTTGTGAAGCGGCAGGGCAAGCTTGAACACCCGCTCATCGACCTCAAACCGCTGCGGGTCAAGCCGTTTCGGCTCGGCGTGCTGATCAATATGGCTGCGCTGATCACGATGTTTGCGATGAACATTATTATCCCGATGTTTATGATCGGCGTGCTGCAAATCGATCCGCTTTGGGCGGCGCTGACGCTCTTTCCTGCGATCGCGCTCTGCTGCGTGCTCTCGCCGATCGCGGGGCGCATTTACGATCGGCACGGTGCGCGGCTGCTGCTGCCGACTGGCTTTGTACTGATTGGCGTTTTTAGCATTGCGCTTTCGCTCTTTATCGGCGGCGGATCGGTTTGGCTGCTTGCGGCGCTCTATATTCCTGTGATCGGCGGTTCTGCGCTCATTATTGGTCCCGTTCAGAGCCTCGCGCTTTCGCACCTCGCGCCCGCGCAGAGTCCGCATGGAGTTACGATCATCAGCACGGGATTTCAGATCGCAGGCTGCATTGGGGCTTCGCTATTTACCGGCTTGTATGCGATGGTTACGGCGGCGAGTGCGGCGGGTGCGGGTGCGCACGAGGCGGGCGAAGCGGGGTTTTTGGCGGCGGCTATTTTGACTGCGGCGATCGCGCTGATCGGGTTGGCATTTTCGACACAGATCGTGCGGTTTGCGAAGGTTGTCGTGCATCATGCGCTCTCGTTTGATCTTGCGAAAATTATGAAAACCGATGTCTATTCTCTCTCGCCGATCGATAGGGTCGAGGACGCTTTGCGAATGTTTACCAACAAGCAGATTTCGGGTGCGCCGATCGTGGATCACGGTGCGGTTGTAGGCTTCGTTTCGGACGGAGATATTATGCGCTATTTGGCGGATCAGCACTCCGATTTTGCAACTCCTTGGTCGATTATCGTAGAGCATGAAAACGATGATTTTGCTGCGGTATTGCAAGCAGTTATGCAGATGCCTATATTGCAGATCGCCACGCAAAATGTGATAAGCGTAAATGACGATTTGAGCGTCGGCGCAATTAGCAAATTACTGACCGATCACCATTTGCGTAAAGCGCCTGTTGTCAAAAACGGACGAATGATCGGCATTATCAACCGCTCAAATATCACCCGCTATTCTATAGACGCATATTTGAAGGGAAATAGGGCGTAATTGATTAAACGATCGGGCAGGGGTTTGGTACGGATTCCCGCTTTCGCGGGAATAATAAATGCGTGAAACGAAAGCGAGCGATCAGACTCCGGCGTCTTGGCGGCGGCGGAGGTAATCCCATTTGGCATCGACATTCTTCTGCCAGAGTTCAAGAATGTGAGCGTTTTCGGGTTTGAAGAGGTGTTTGAAACGCCCCTGCATAGCGATGTAATCCTTGACAGGCAGCTTGTTTTTTGGCTCGTAGGTGATCGTCAGCTTGTAGCCGAAATCGTCGTGGTTGTGCTCGATCTCGTAAAGCGGGCAGACGCAGCTATCAACCATCACCTTGCTCACCTCCATCGATAGCGCGGGATCGAACTTCCATTCGGTCGGGCATGGACTCATCGCGTTGATAAACACCGGTCCATTGACCGCATAAGCCTTTTGCGCTTTTTGCACGAGGTCTTTCCAGCTGCTCGGCGCGACTTGGGCGACATATTTGCAATGGTGCGCCGACATAATCGCCACCAGATCCTTTTTGGTCTGCTTTTCGCCGTAGCTAACCTTGCCCGCAGGCGAAGTCGTCGTCGAACTGCCGATCGGCGTTGAGGAGCTTCGCTGTCCGCCCGTGTTCATATAGCCTTCGTTGTCTATACAAACATAGATGAAGTTATGCCCCCGTTCCGCCGCGCCAGAGAGCGACTGAAAGCCGATGTCGTAGGTGCCGCCATCGCCGCCGAAAGCCAAGAAATGCACGGGCTTTTGGCTAAAGGATTTGCCCTGATTTTTGAGCGATTTGTGCATCGCCTCCACGCCGCTGATCGCCGCCGCCGCGTTTTCAAAGCCGATGTGAATCCAACTGACATTCCAGCTTGTAAACGGGTAGATCGTCGAGCAGACTTCGAGGCAGCCTGTAGCGTTTGAGATGCATAGCTCCTCATCGGTCGCATTGACAAACTCGCGCACGATCACGCTATGCGAACAGCCCGGGCAGAGTCTGTGTCCGCCCTGAAAACGCTCAACGACAGTCGAAAAGTCTTTTAGGTTTTTGATTGGTTTAATTTCACCCATATCGCGTCTCCTTAGGCGTAAAAGCTCAGAGGTTTGCCCCTGAGATTGATAGTTTGCATAATCGGTTTGACCCGCTTGCCCGCTTTTGTGCACTCCGCCGCGTCGTTATAGACCGCTTCGATGTGTTCAACCGTCGTGTCGCGTCCGCCCAAACCGTAGATGTAGTTGATCAGAGTCGATCGAATGTTGTTTTCGACCAGCACAGCCGCCGTTTCGCCATATAGCGCACCTGTCGTACCCATCGGTGCGGAGCGGTCAAGAACTGCGATCGTTTTGGCGTTTTTGATCGCCGCCGCTAGTTCGGCTTTGGGGAACGGTCGCCAGATACGAATGCCCACTACGCCTACTTTGCGCCCCGCTTTTCGCAGGTTATCAACCACCATTTGCGTCGTACCCAAAACGCTGCCGATCGCTATGATGATCTCGTCCGCGTCTTCGGTTTTGTAGGTTTCGATCGCCTTGTACGATCGCCCCGTGAGTTTTGCAAACTCTGCGAACGCCTCTTCGATCACCTTTTGGCTTTCGACGATCGCGTGGTTGTGGCGCATTTTGTGTTCGTAGTGCCACTCGCCTTCCGTCTGCGCGCCGTAGGTTACGGGGTGTTCGAGATCGAGCATCGGGTTGTGCGGTTTGTACGCGCCGATGAAGTTATACGCCACATCGTCGTCCAAATGCAGCACAAGTTCGGTTGTGTGGCTGGTGATAAAACCGTCCTGATTGACCGCCACAGGCAGCCTAACTCGCAGATCTTCGGCTACGCGAAAGGCGACAAAGTTGAGATCGTACGCCTCTTGCGGATTAAACGCGCAGAGGTTGATCCAGCCCGCATCGCGTCCCAAATAGAGATCAGCGTGATCGCCGTGAATGTTCAGCGGAGCTGCGAGAGCGCGATTGACGACATTCATCACGATCGGCAGACGCATACCGCTTGCCTGATACAAGACTTCAATCATCAGCGCGTAACCCTGCGAGCTTGTAGCCGTAGCCACGCGCCCACCTGCCGACGCCGCGCCAACACACGCGCTCATGGCGGAGTGTTCGCTTTCGACCATCACAAACTCGCCCTTAACCTCACCGTCTGCCACAAACTGCGAATAGCGCTGTACGATCGGCGTGGAAGGGGTGATCGGATACGCCGCCACCACATCGATCCGCGCCTGACGCATCGCTTGCGCCGCAGCGGTGTTACCGTCCCATACGACCTTATGTTGCTCAGCCATCACTGCTCCTTCTTCTCTTGTTTAGCAGGCCACGCGGCGATCGCTTCTTCGTCTTTGACCTGATTTGGAAACATCACCAGCGATTTCGGGTTTGTGGGGCAGACATCTGAACAGATACCGCACCCTTTGCAGTGTTCGTAGTCGATACTCCCAAACTTTTTGTCGATCGGTTTGATCGATGTGTCGGGACACCAGACCCAGCAAAATTGGCAATCAATACAGCCTGCGCGATTGAATATCGGCTTTAACACCCGCCAATCGGCAACGCTGTGCTGGATCGAGTTGTTTTCGTGGAACTTGCCGTCCGCCGCTTTGCCCTCAAATGAAAAGAGCGTTGCGCCCGGCTCAAATTCGTCCCAGCCTTTTAGTACATGTTCATCTACCATTGCCCGCTCCTTTAATTGACTTCGTCGTATGCGCGTCTGATCGCCTGCAAATTGCCATCGATGATCTTTTGCGGGAACTTCTTGAGAATCGCGCTCATGGCGTTTGAAAAACTCTCAATGCTAAAGGCTTTGGAAACCTTGATGAATGCGCCCAGCATTGGGGTATTTGGAATCGCTCGTCCGATCGACTCTTGGGAAATCTTGATGCAATCAACGACATTGACATTCTTGCCTGCAAGCGCGGGAACTTCTCGCAACAGCGCCTCTTTGGAGAGGTGTGTCGTGATGATGAACTGCGTTGTCGGCTTCGTGTCGTAGGTTACGTTGGTATAGACAAGCGAAGGGTCTATGACCAGCACATAATCGGGATACATCGATTTGCTGTGATCGATGATCTGCTCATCGCTGATTCTGTTAAATGCGTGCATCGGCGCGCCGCGTTTTTCAGCGCCATACACCGAAAATGCCTGCACGAACTTGCCGTCTTGCGCCATGACTTCACAGAGCGCTTTTGCGCCCGTAACCGCGCCCTGACCAGCTCTGCTATGCCATCTGATCTCTAGCATCTTCCGTCCTTAATGGTTATTTGCGGTATGCCTAACGATCATAGGTAAGGCTCGCTTAAATAACCCACAGAGTTTGGCTCTTTGGTGATATTTTGGACAATCATTTTGACGGCTTGAAGCACATTTTCGCTGATCGCACACCCAAAAGGCTCTAGTTCCGCTCTTGAGGCATACCCGCTCAAGACCGCGATTGGCGTAATCTGCGCGTTCTGCGCCGCCGCAATATCGATCGGCGTGTCGCCAACCATATATGCGTTTTCTGCGCCGCGCTCCATTCGTTTCAGCGCCAGCAAGATCGGCTCTGGATCGGGCTTTGGATTTTGCACATCGTCAAAGCCAACGATCGTTTCAATGCACTCGGCAACGCCCAAATGCGCCAATATCTCACGCGAAAAACGGGAGGTTTTGGTCGTTACAACGCCGATCGCCGCGTGTGGCGCAAGCGTTTTTAGCGCCTCTTTCGCGCCGCCGATCAGGTGCGTTTTTTCGAGGCAGACCGATCGGTAGTGCTCCTTGTAACGCGCTATAAACGCCTCAACGCGCCCGTTTTCAACGCCCAGCGTGGCAAACATCACGCTCAGCGGATTGCCGATAAGCCGCACGATCGCGTCGCTTTTAGGCACAGGCGTATTAAAATGGCTAAACGACACGCCAAAACTCTCTACAATCGCCGTTGTAGAGTCGATAAGCGTACCGTCAAGATCAAATAGAACCGTTGCGGGATTTTGCAAACTATTAGACATCATTGCTCCTCAAAATCCGCGATCGTGCCGAAAAAGGACTTGCGTTGGCAACGAGTATCAAAGCAGCTCTTGCGATCGGTGCGGCGGCGCTGGTGGGCGTTTGCGATCGCCCCCGTTTTGAAGCGGCGATTTTGCTAGGTTTTGTGCTTGGTTTGGAGCGAGCCGCGCTGATCGTGCGCGAAAACGATCCGATCGGCGTTGATGACCGCGAACGGTTTTTGGAGCTTGTGGCGCGGCGGGCAAAGCACGAACCGATCGAGTACATTACAGGTACGGCGGGGTTTTATGCTCGCACATTTTTGACCGCGCATGGCGTGCTGATCCCGCGCCCCGAAACGGAGCTGCTAGTCGATCTGGCGGCTGGTATTGCGGCTGAGCGCGGCGTTACAAAGATCGCAGAAATTGGCACGGGCAGCGGCGCGATCGCGGTGATGCTGGCGATTTTGCTCCCCTTCGCGCGGATCACGGCAACCGATATTAACCCGACTGCGATCGACCTTGCACGGCGGAACGCAGAGCGGTTTTCGGTTGCCGATCGCATATTGTTTGTGCAGGCGGATCTGCTCGGCAATCTAGGCGCGGATTACGAGATGGTCGTTTCAAACCCGCCCTACATCGCCGCGAGTTACGATCAGCCCAAAGCACTTGGCTACGAACCGCAAAACGCGCTTGTCGGCGGCGCGATCGGCACGGAGATATTGGAGGCGATCGTGGCTTTGCGTGCGCCGCTTCTGGCGTGCGAGTGCGGATACGATCAAGAAGCTCCATTAAGTGCGGCGTTAGCAAAAAACGGCTATAAAAGCGTTAGTTTTTATCGAGATTACGCCGATCTAACACGCGGCTTTTTTGCGGAGCGAGAGTGATCAAAATCTACAATTTGCACAAAAAATTTGGCGATCGCGCTGTGTTGCAAGGCGTAGATTTGCATATTGTTCGTGCAAAAACGACAACGATCTTTGGCATTAGCGGCGGCGGAAAAAGTACGATTATTAAACATATTGTCGGGCTGCTTCGCGCCGATAGCGGAACGATCACCGTAGATGGCGTTGTTTTAGAGGACGCGAAATCGTTATTTACGATCCGCCGCAAAGTGGGATTTTTGTTTCAAAGCGGCGCACTATTTGATAGTATGAATGTGCAGCAAAATGTAGAGTTTCCGCTTGTAGAACACACCGATTTAGACGCAAAAACGCGGTTAAAAAAGATCGAAAGATCATTGGAACTTGTGGGATTAAATCCACGCGAAGTTTTGCATCTACTGCCGCACGAACTAAGCGGGGGAATGCGTAAGCGTGTCGGTTTAGCGCGAACGATCATCTTAGATCCGCAGGTGATTTTATATGATGAACCAACCAGCGGATTAGATCCGATCACAAGCGATCGTATTAGTCAGATGATCATTCATTTGCAAAATGAACTTGGCGTAACAAGCGTGCTGATTAGTCATGATATTAAAGAGAGTTTCAAATGTTCAGACTATATTGCAATGCTCTACGAAGGAAAGATCGTAGCTTACGGCGAAAGCGAGAGTTTTAGGGATCACAAAAGCCCCATTGTACGACAATTTGTCGACGGCAGCAGCAACGGACCGATCACATTTGGCGAGTAACAGATGTTTCATCGCTTTGCTCAACGTGACAGAAGGTGTCATTCTGAACACCCTCACCTTGTCATTCTGAGGCGAAGCCGAAGAATCTCATCAAACACAGATGTTTCGTCGCTTTGCTCCTCAACATGACAGAGCGTTTGTCATTCTGAACGAAGTGAAGAATCTCATCAAACACAGATGTTTCGCTATCGCTGTAGCTTCACTCCTTGTCTTTAGTAATTCTAAGCAATAGGTTGGAGGGAAAGCCCAAAAACCATACGCGATCGATCGAATAACTCGCGCCGCGCAATCTCGTTTCTCTCTCTCTCTCTCTCTCTCTCGGTGCGGTTGCATTTGTCATTCTGAGCGTTAGCGAAGAATCTAGATTCTTCACATCGTTGAGAATGACAGCTTGCGCCCCTCCGCTCTCTGCGGCTGTAATAGCCGCACGAGCAATCTTAATTAGATCGCATTTTGATAGTAGATTTAGATTGTTTTCATCTGCGTAAAAATCTTTACCGATCGTGCGTAAAATAAAACGATAAATAGATTTTGGCAACCAATGAATAAGCGGCAAACTCGTATGAAACTCCATCGGATGAAAGCGGTTTGGAGTAGTTAAATAGACATATTTTTTTGCTACGCGCAGAGCTTCAGCTACAAATGCGATCTGACGATCAACATTGCCCGCATGTTCCAACACAGCCGAACTAAAAACCATATCAAAACTTTCATCAGCAAAAGGCAGCGATCGCCCATCACCTCGCACAAACTTTAGCCCCTTAAACTCCTCTTGCATCCACGAAGCGTCCTGATCGCTTAAAGCGGTGATCCGCTCAGGGTGCGTATATAGTTTTTCAAAAAAGTTAGCCGAAGCTCGCTCTTTTTCGGAGGTAACGCCAACATCGAGGATCGATTGCAACGCTTCAAGATCGATCGCGCATGAAAGTTTGCGAAAAATTTTAGTGCGGACGCTCGATACAATTTTGTCGATAAATCCTTGCGGCGCATTTTGCGCATAAACCCCCGCATCGTTTCTGTTTTCGCTCATATTTTCCTCCTAAAATGGGTGCTATTGTAGCCGCAAAACCTTAATGAAAAATAGCCGCTACGGACAACACAATATATTTAGCAAATACATAGTAAAATAAAATATGGACAAAATACGCATAGAACAGTTAAAAAGGGTATTCGATCAAATCGCGCACCATATCAACAGCGATGACGATACCGAACAAATAGAGGTCTGGTTTGCCCGCGAACTTCAAAACATTTTGGGGTATGCGCGGTGGGAAAATTTTGTTGTCGCCGTTGAACGCGCGGTCGATTCGTGCAAAGCGCAGAGCATCATCGTGGATGATCATTTTCGTGAGGTCACGAAAATGATCGAAATCGGCAAAGGTGGCAAACGCGAAGTAAGCGATTATATGCTCACTCGCTACGCTTGCTATTTGATAGCGCAAAACGGCGATCCAAAGAAAGAGGAGATCGCATTTGCCCAAAGCTATTTCGCTATCCAAACACGAAAAGCGGAGCTAATCGAAGAACGCCTGAACCTCTTGTCCCGCATGGAAACAAGAGAAAAATTGCGCTCGTCCGAAAAGCAACTTTCACAAAATATTTACGAGCGAGGCGTTGATGATAAAGGTTTTGGACGCATACGATCAAAAGGCGATACTGCGCTCTTTGGAGGTCATACAACCGAAGATATGAAAAACAGATTGGGCGTAAAGTCGAGCCGTCCGTTAGCCGATTTTCTGCCTACGCTGACTATTGCCGCCAAAAATCTGGCAACCGAAATGACCAATCACAATGTACAAGAAAACAATCTATACGGCGAGCCGTCTATAACCGATGAACATATACAAAACAATTTGACCGTCCGCGAAATGTTGGGCAAACGCGGTATAAAACCCGAAACGCTACCTCCCGCCGAAGACATCAAAAAGTTGGAACGGCGGGTTATCGGCGATGAAAAGAAAATTGAACAAATGACAAAAAAGTTACCTAAAAAATAGTGAGTTATAGGAGCAAGTCCCATCTCTGCGGGACGCAGAAAGCAAAAACCCGTGCAAATCTGTATTGGGATCGGTCGCGGCGGCTAAACCATAAATGCAAAAATTGGTACAATTCCGCTTTTTCAGCAAGAAGGGCGGCAATGACCACATTTGGTAGGTATTTCAATCTCTTAAAACGCAGCGGCTTTGGCTTTAACCTGCCAAAAGGATCGCTGATCAACTACGCAAGAATCAGACTAGGAATCTTGGGCGATGCCTCCAAAATTGGGGGGGGGGGGGCGGCACCGTATATCCTGCGCTGATCTCCATTCGCGTTAATCAGCGATGTAATCTCAAATGCTCTTTCTGCTATCTGCAAAGGGACGGCGTTCCGCAAAACTGGAATGAGTATGAAGTAACAGAAAAGAAATTCCAAAATCTTCTCAATCAAAATTTCGTCAAAAAAACATTGATATTTTTGTTTCAGGGCGGAGAGCCTCTGCTAAATAAAGACCTGCCGAAAATGATCAAAATGGCGCGAGACAATCGCTATCTGACTGCTATCATTACCAATGGCTTATTGCTGGATAAGCATATTGATGAACTTGTCGAGGCGGGCTTATGCGATGTGCAGCTTTCTGTTTATAGCAATACGATCGAAAAGTTAAAGCCAATTCTGCCGATCGTCGCGCCGCGCGTTCCGATCAATATCTCGTTCGTTCTTACAAAAAGTTATTTGGACTCTATCGCGAATATTAACTTTCGCCCCCTGATTGATCTAATTTTACTTTGCCGCGACTGCTCTAGTTTTAAGTTTAATATCTGCCAGCCTCAACACGGAAGCAACGATTTTTCCGAAACAATCTGTACGGGCGATGCAAACTACGAACGCTTTGTCGATCTGTGCAAGCGTGAGCTAAAAAATGTTGTTTTTGAAGGCTATAAAGCTCGCCGTTTTCATCTCTCTTTTAATCATTTTTCGGTATTTATGCCCGATCCGCTTGATCTCACTTCGGACAAAAGAGGCTGCAAACAACCATGGAGTTTCTGCGTACTTGACGGCGTTGGAAATGCCTATATCTGCTGTGGATGCTGCACAGATAAACAGGTTTTTGAAGCGAGCGATCCGAATATAGATGTATTCGATCGGTGCGAAGGTGCGCTTAATTCGCCAAAAGCGCAAAAGGTGCGATCGTCTCTGCGCGACAAAAACGCGCCGCTTCAGCCCGAATGTGTCGATTGTGCATTTCGTGTCGGCGGATATTCGTCAAACATCTAATTTCCCGTGCCGCCGCGAAGCCACAAGATCAATATCAACGCGTTAAACAACTGATAGCCGTAGTTTTTGCGTCCCGATTTATGAGCCTGCCAGAGCGCGGCGATATATGTCGGGTTCAGCCCCGCACTTTCAACGCTTGCCGCGCCAAAACACTCCTTGGCAACCTCCAGCCATTCGCCGCAGAGCCACTTTGCCACAGGCGCATTAAAACCGCGTTTGGGGCGTTTCAAAACAAACGGCGGCAGTAGATCGGCTGCTGTACGGCGCAAGATCGCCTTGCCCAATCCACCCGATCGTTTGAGGTGCGGCGGCATAGCGGCACAGAGGCGAAAGAGGCGATAGTCCAAAAACGGCGCGCGCGACTCCAGAGAGTTGCGCATACTTGCGCGATCGGCTTTGACCAAACAGTCATCGATCAGCCAAGTCTTGTAATCGACAAACAAAAATCTATCCAACGCATTCAAACCCTCGCTCTCGTTCCACGCCGCGATCGTGGCGGTGAGCGGATCGGAGCTGATCTCGCGCCCAAATAGCTCTTGCATTTCGTTTGGATAAAAACTGAGCCGCCAACTGCCGTGCGCCTCCTCGATCGAGCGCGGATATGCGGCAAAAAACCGTTTGAGCTTAAAGATTGCGCTCACCTTTTTGCGGTCATCGGGCAACAGATTGACTGCGGCGCGGGCGGCGCAAACGACCGATCGTGGCAGTCGAAGCATTTTTGCGTATAGGGCGTCGGCTTCGTTGGTTACATAGCCGCCAAGCAGTTCGTCCGCGCCGTCGCCTGAGAGCACAACCGTTACGCGCCGCCTCGCCTCGCCGCAGATGGCGCTTGTGGGAATGATCGAAGTGTCGGCAAAAGGCTCGTCCAGATTTTGCGCGATGTTGATGAGCCGTTCTACGCTTCCCGCGTCAGCGAGATCTTCGCAATGGGTCGTTCCTAGCGCAGCAGCGGTTGCGGCGGCAAGAGCCGATTCGTCATAGCTTGCGTCTGTAAAACGGGCGGTAAATGTGCGTACATCGGCGCTCTGCTGTTTCATCAGCGCAGCGATCGTCGCGCTGTCGAGTCCGCCGCTGAGAAACGCGCCAAGCGGCACATCGCTTTTGAGGCGAACTTTGACCGCGTCGCTCAGCGCGGCAGAAAACGCCTCTTTCCACTCGTCGTCGCTGCGTCCGATCGCACGGTTTGCGGCGGCGGTTTTCCACTCGTCAGCGAGATTCCACCATTTGCCGCGCGTAACCTTGCCCGCGTTAAACCGCAGCCATTCGCCCGCGCCAAGCCGTTTGATCCGCGCATAGATCGACTGCTCGCCAGAGACATACGAAAGCGCCATAAAGTTTTCTACGGCGTGAGCGTCAAGTTCTCTCGAAACGAGATTTGTCGCCGCGACAGCGGAGGCTTCCGAGGCAAAGACAATTTCGTTTGCGCCGATCGCATAGTACAGAGGTTTCACGCCAAATCTGTCGCGCCCCAAAAGCAGCAATTTTTCCGCCGCGTCCCACAGGGCAAAAGCAAACATACCATTTGCGCCGCTCAAAAACTCCACGCCGTGCGCGATCAGACCAGCTAGCAAAACCTCCGTGTCGCTTTTGGTGCGAAACGCGAAACCTTGCCGCGCCAAGCTCGAACGTAGCTCCTCGTAGTTGTAGATTTCGCCGTTAAAGACGATCGTGTATCGAGAGCTAGAGTCGCTCATTGGCTGTGCGCCCGTCTGCAAGTCGATGACGCTTAGACGTTGATGACCAAGCGCCGCGCCAAAGTCCGCGTAGATGCCGCGTCCGTCGGGACCTCGCGCGATCAGTTTGTCGCAGGCGCGTTCGATTGCCGCGCGACCTGGAATTTGACGCGGATCGTTTGAGGCTATGCCGCATATTCCGCACATATTATTTGCCGATTTTCGCGGCGAAAGTTACGCGCCGATGATAGAGATAACCGCAAAAAAACGCAACGCCAAAAGCGGCAAAACCGCCAAAGAGATCGTTTATATATGATCGCTCAAAAAACAGCAGCCAAAGCTCAAATACCGCAACTCTAACTATATAAGTTGTGCCTATTCCGCCCCAGTAAAATATAAAACGGCGCAAGTTTGCGGTTGAATTTTCGCGCTTAAAAACGACATATTCCAGCGCAAGATAGCCCGCAATACCAGAGGCAATCGCACCTGCGGCAAAACTAATAAATGGCGGCACTGCAAACAAAAGCGCGGTATAAACGATCAGGTAGTCGCCCGCCGCAAAAAGGCATGAAAAGAGAAAATATTTGCGAAAATAGGGGCTTTCAGAGCTAATCAACGCCGCCGCCAATCGTTTGCCCAATAACACTCCACGAGTAGCCGTGTCGGTGAAAAATGCGCAGATTTGTGAAGCCCGCATTTTGCATAAGCGCGATCGCTTCATCTTTTTTGTAGTATTTTGCGTAGGCGGGATTGAGCTGATCATAGATAGTAACAAATCGCGTGTGCGGCGTCCATTTTGCAATAACATTTAGCATATAACGGCGCATTGGCAGCGGCAGAAAAGGACACGCCCAAACATATAGATCGAGAACTTTTGCCAGTATTTTGCACAGAATATGCAACGCTTTGTGCGGCAGCCGTTTTGTGAGTAATCTCAGCGGTTTGACAAAAAATAGATAAAGCCCGTTTCCTTCGCGTCCATAGAGCCAGATGAGCGCACGCCCCCCCTCCCTTAAGCTCGTTCGCATTTCGGCAAGCGTTGCGGTTGGATCGGGTATATGGTGGATAACGCCGATCGAGAAAGCTAGATCGAACGCCGCTTTGGGCAGTGCCCCCCCCCCCCGTATTTTTGCACATATATAACGCGCTCTTTTCTATCCTCCGTGTTGCGTTTAAGGACGGCAAATGCCGCCGAAGGTTCAAGCGCCGTAACGCTTTTTGCGCCTGCGTCTAAAAGCATATTGACAATTCGTCCGCTGCCGCTGCCGATCTCTACGATCGATTTGCCTTCGATCTCCTCTACGCTAAGCAGATCGCCGAAAATATCCTGCAAGGTTGAGAGCTTGGCATATTCGCCCTCGTTTTCTGGATATGCCGTCCATTGTTCGCCAAAATCCGCAGCGCACCGTTCGGTTTCGTTTAGTGGCGCTGTTGCTGCGCTCATATTTCACCTTTTCTATCGTTCATACTGACGATCAACTGCCTGATCTGCTCAGCTAAAAGCCCAAGCCCCAGCATAATAAAAGAGCCAAAAATGCTAAAAACACCTATATTGTAACCGAGCAAAATGCCGGTAGTTGCCGTTAAAACAAAACACCAAAAAGCAAAAAATAGCCATGAAGCAGAAAAGAGAATAAATATCTTTAGCGGATCGAAGTACAAAATCTGCCGCATAACATATCCGATCGTGCGAAGCGAATCGGAAAAAAGCCGTACTTTGCTTGAGCCAACCCGCGCGTAATATTCAGTAGGAATATATGCGACAAATAAGCCGTTCATCATATAGGCAAGCGTGATCGAGGTTGTGAAAGAAAATGTATCGCAGAGGTGGCGAAAAAATGGCAATGCCTCTTTCTTGCCAAAAACACGAAAGCCGGAGTTAATATCAGGGATCTTTTTGCCCGTTGTCCATTCGACAAGCGATTTAAGTAAAAAGCGCAAAACTGACTTAAAAGGCGACTGTCGGTAGCGATCGCCCGTGCGCGCGCCAACTGCCATATCGAAACCCGCGAGATATTTTTCTAAAAGAAGCGGCAGGTCTTTGATGGGGTAGGTGCCGTCGGCGTCGCACATAGCAACGCAATCATATTTAGCGGCGATAATTCCGTCTTTCAGGCTTCTGCCGTAGCCTGCATTGGTTGGGTGAGAGACGACTTTCGCGCCAGCATTTGCGGCATTTGCGGCGGTTTCATCCTGCGAGCCGTCATCGATAACGATGATCTCGTATGGAGTTTTACCCTCCCCTCCCCCCCACTGGTCAAGGATTTGAGCAATATCGGCAATAGTAGAGCCGATCGCATCTTGTTCATTGAGCGCTGGGATCACCACCGATATACCGTTAATTTCGCGCATTATTTCTCCTTGCGAAGTATGAATAGTACGCTTGTATCAGTGAGGCGAATGAGAGCATAACCGCAAGCGTGATCATCCACTCAGAGACAACAGAATAGCGCGTCATAACGCAGTGTCCGATGCTAAGCGCGGCGATCGCAAGCAGGTGTGTTCCTACAAGTGCGGTGATCGGCAATGCAAAAACGCGAGCGCCCCGCCATAGCGCGATCAAAATCAGCGCAAAGATCGCGGGGTAGATCAAGATTGCAGGAAGGTGCAATCGCCTCGCGATAGTGTTAATCGGACTTGCACCAAAGCCGATGTAGCCATAAGCACTAAAACCGCTAAGAAAATTAGCCGCTCTTAACTGCGCTAACTCAAATTGATGAGCACTTAATATCGCATCCGCAATGCCCTGATAGTAGCGGTAGGTCTCTTGCGGCGATCGTGTTTTAAACCGATCGGCATAGATTGTATTTTGAAATACTGCCCAGCCAAATTGATTGACGCTATAGATATATCTGGGTACAAGAGGGAGATTTTCCCAGCCGTTCCAATCTTCTCTAAATGCTTGTGGAGCAAGAGGGCTATTCGCATATTTGTTGGTAGAACCATTCATCGCGTTGATCGCACTTGGTTTAAGCTCGAAAAAGCGCGTTAGATCGGCTTTCATTTCGCTGGTTGGCATTCGATCAATATCGCTTGGTTCAGCAAGAAAAAGCGCAAACATCAGTTTTGTCATATTCAGTTGTCCGAGAGTTACAATGCCTGTTGTCATATAGAGTTGGATTGGAAATGCCGCCGCGCCTACGATCAAACATATGGCTAAAATTGTGCTCTTTAATAGTGATCGTTTTTTCCATAGATCAAATGCGATCAAAAGAGATGCAACGGCGATCAAAAATATGCCAGCAGGACGAACCAGAAAACCCGCAACGGCAAGTGCGGAAATAATAGGAAGTAAAGAGAAACACCGTGTTTTAATATATATCAGCAAGCACGCGCCAAATGCCAGTGTAATAAATATCACTGGCGGTTCAGACAAGATGCTAGCCACAAAATACGACAAGCCCGTTCCATGCGCTGCGGCAAAGGCGGCAATAACGGCAAAAGCGGCGGACAGATAGCAGCATAGTGCGATCGTAAGAAGCGCCACGCCCAATGATAAAATAACGATATTTGCTAAATTGATCTTGCGTAGCTCTTTATCTAAAACAGGGGTTGCATTTTGCGGGGTCGGCAGTTCGTCGTAGGCGCGTAACTCGCTCACTATCGTGTCTCGATCGGCAACGAGATCAAAATAAAATGGTGTTCCGGGCGATCGAGCGCTAGCCCACGGATCGGAATAATCGTATTTGATATAGCTGGAAGAATCTCCTGCAAATTCCCAATGCGGCAGTTTGCCAATGTTGAGCATAAAGGACATTGCGAAAGCCACCGCAAAAACGGCAATCACCGCTATCAAACGAAATCGTCTGTCCGCCGCGCTCCATAGCGATCTGGTCAATATAAACCGCAACCGCTCCCTCTTGTCCAACCGTTCAATCAAGCCTGCAAACACCATCGATCGCCTTTGTTATAGCCGCGCATTATACCGCGCTTGCCTAAATCGGTATAGCTCTGTTATGGCACTATTGCAAGCGATTGTTCGCCAAAAAGGCGGCAAAAATCGTTTGATAAAGGTAGAAAATGGCGAGAAAACCGTATTCGTTATGGGTGGATTATCTGGAGCGGGAGTTTATAGCAAACTCGCTTGAGGGTTACATTGTACGCGGCGTGAAAGGGATTACGACCAATCCCGCGATCTTTCACGCTGCTTTTACAAAATCCAAAGCGTATGAGACGCAAAAAACAGAAGCGAGAAGGCGAGGATTAAAAGCGAAATTGCTCTACGAGGAGCTTGCAATTAGCGATGTACAACTGGCGGCTGACAAATTACAGAATATATACGACGGCACAAACGGTTTTGTGAGTATAGAGGTCGATCCGACATTTGCTCACGATGCGATCGCTACGATCGAAGAGGCTAAGCGTCTTTGCAAGCTGATCGATCGTGAAAATGTGATGATCAAAGTACCCGCGACAGAAGCCGGTGTGATCGCCATAAAAGAGTTAGTGAAACTTGGTTTTGCGATCAATGCAACGCTTGTCTTTTCGCTCGATCAAACTCGCAGAGTTTTACGCGCGGTCAGTGGTGCGACAAATGCAGTTGTGATCAGCGTTTTTGTCAGCCGTTTCGATCGTGAAATTGACGGAAAACTGCCGCCCAAATTGCGTTATAAAACAGGCATTATGAACGCATTTTTGCACTATCACAAGGTCGAAGAGGCAAATAATCCATTTGTGCGAACACTCTTTGCCAGCACGGGCGTTAAGGGCGGCGATCTGGAAGCTGACTATTATCTCTCAAATCTCGCTCTTGAAAATGCGGTCAATACCGCGCCGCTAACCGCGCTAGATTTGTTTTTACAGCGTCCAACCGAAGCGGTAAAACTGCCTAGCGTAGCGGAGTGCGAGGAGTTTTTCGCCGTGATCAAAGAGCATGAGATTGACTACGATAAACTCTGCAAAAAACTGCTTGACGACGCTCTTGCGCAATTTACGCAGGCATTTGCCGATATACTCCATACAATTTAACGCAAATTAGGAGTTTTTATGGCAGTTGAAATCAATGTTGCGGAGCTGACATTTGAAGTAACGGATCGCGTAAAAAGCTATCTAAACACCCTGATCCAAAAGCGCGGAAGCGACCTGCACATCAAAGCGGGGCAGAAGATTATGGGGCGGATCAAGGGCGACATTACCAAAATTAGCGATGATGTGATGACGCGAGCGGACGCGCTGACGATGGCAAAAGAGATGTTGCGCGGGCGGTTTGGCGAGCTTGTTACCAACAAAGAGATCGACTTTACTTTTCAACTTTCAGACGAGTTCCGTTTTCGTGTTAATGCCTTTTTCCAAAAAGATGGGCTTTCGGCGGTTTTTCGGACAATCCCAACCGAGATTTTGAGCATTGAGCAGCTTGATCTGCCCAAGTCGCTCAACAAACTCACCGACAACAAACGGGGGCTGATACTGGTTACGGGCGTAACGGGCAGCGGTAAATCGACGACACTTGCAGCTGTGATCGACGCGATCAATCGCAAACACAAAGGGCACATCATCACGATCGAAGACCCGATCGAGTTTATCCACCAAGACAAGAGCTGTCTCATCAACCAGCGCAGTATCGGCGAGGACACGCTGAGCTTTGCCAACGCGCTTCGCGGCTCGCTACGGGAGGATCCGGACATTATCTTGGTGGGCGAAATGCGCGACCTTGAGACGGTCGAAATCGCCCTCCACGCCGCCGAAACGGGGCACTTGGTGCTCTCCACGCTCCACACGCTCGATTGTAAAGAGACGATCAACCGCGTTGTGGGTATGTTTCCGCACGAGGAGCAAAACCGTATTCGCTTGACGCTTGCGAGTACGATCGTGGGCGTTGTCTCGCAGCGGCTGGTCAAAACGACCGACAACAAACGGGCGGCGGCAGTCGAAATCCTGCTCAACACGCCGCGCGTGATCGATCTAATCGCAAAAAACCGCGACGATGAGGTAACAAACGCGCTCGAAGAGGGCAAAGAGATCTACGGTACGCAGACCTTCGATCAGGCGCTTTTAGACCTTTTTAATTCGGGCAAGATCAGCGAAGAGGAGGCGCTTGCCAACGCCACTAGCCCTGACGATCTCAAGATCAAGATCAGAGGCGCGGTTGCGCAAAAAACCGAACAGCCAAAAGATGCGGGCGTGATCGGGATTAAGGTATCTTTAGGCAACTTTTGAGTACTATCCCACCTCTTTTTGCCGCGCTCTTTTTTGGGCGCAGGCTACAAAGAAAACAATCACACGAAGGACACTCTATGTTAGAGGGCATCATCAGAGAGAGTATTGCCAAAAGCGCGACAAAAGCGCTGCGCAAAGATGGTTATCTGATCGCCAACATTTATGGTGGCGGCGAACCCAACATCAATGCGGCGTTCAAAAAGAACGATTTTGTGCGTTTTGCAAAAACCAAAACCACACTCGTTTTTCCCGTACAAGTCGGCGGCAAAAGCTACAGCGTGATCATTGAGGAGTACCAGCAAGATCCGGTTACCGAAGAGCTGCTGCATGTCGATCTGCGCGTTGTTGTTGCCGATAAAGTGGCTCGCTACCTTGTGCCGGTTAAGACGATCGGAACGCCAAAAGGTGTGAAAAACAAGGGCGTTTTCATCTCGATGAAAAAGCGTCTGCCCGTGCAGTGCCTCGGCAAAGACCTGCCAAACAGCTTCGATCTCGATGTTGCAAAACTTGATGTCGGCGATACGCTGCTCGTGCGCGATGTAACGCCTGTCAAGGGCGTCAAAATCCTCCTCGACGGGCGCGTTGCCGTTACCGGAGTGATCAAAGCGAAATAATGACGCTGATCGTTGGGCTTGGCAATCCAACTAAACAGTACGAACGCACTAGGCACAACGCGGGTTTTTTGGCGATCGACAATATGATCGATCGCGTAAAACCCGCCGCCGTTGCCAAGAGCAGCTTCAAGGGCGAACTCTTTAAGGCGGGCGATCTGCTGCTTCTTAAACCAACTACATTTATGAATCTAAGCGGCGAAAGCGTCCAAGCGGTGCAGAGCTACTACAAACCCGAAAAAACCATCGTCATTCACGACGATCTCGACCTGCCGTTTGGTGCGCTCCGTTTCAAACGAGGCGGCAGTAGCGGCGGACACAACGGACTAAAGTCGATCGACGCAGCGATCGGAGCGGATTATCTGCGGGTGCGAATGGGGATTGGGCGACCCAGCGTCTGCGCGGCGACGATCGACTATGTACTGGGCAGATGGAGCAGCGACGAAGAAGCACACTTGGACGATCTGGTCTTAGCCGCCGCAACTGCCGCTTTGCAGCTTGTAACCGATCCGCTGGAGATGGTGCAGACTACGCGGACACTCAAGGGGGTTTAGCCGTTTTTTGACCGCCACGCTTTTTCTTCATTTGGCGTTGTTGCTTGCAAACCCCACCCTCTCCCTTCAGATTAGTTTCAGCATTTGAAGTTTAGTATTTCGCATTTCACCTAAGGAGCATTCATATGAAACGGTTGCTGCTTCTATTCTTCGCATTGGCAATGCTTGCCTTCGGCGCTATCAATATCAACACAGCAGGAGCAACAGAGCTTGCTTCGTTAAATGGTATTGGTAAAGTC
>BNUO01000001.1 GCA_025997415.1 Campylobacterota bacterium | reverse complement strand
GCAAATGCTTGAATCGATGATCAAAACTCACGATACGCTTGTTAAACAGTTGCGGAGCGAACAGGAGTGGTTAAATAGAGGCGTTAAAGCACGGCTCAAACGCAATATGGGACGAGTTGAACGCATTAAACAGATGAAAGAAGATGCCAAGAAAAATCCATCGATCATCAAGAAAGTAAAATTGGAGCTTGAGCGGGAGCAAAAAGCGTTCAATCAAACCGAAAGTACCAACCGAAAACGAATGCTATTTGATATGGAAAAGCTCTCCATTGGCATCAATAAACAACTGCTGATCAACCCAATGACCATGAGAGTTTTACAGCAGGATAAAATCGCGCTTGTGGGTAGAAATGGTAGCGGCAAAACCTCGCTGCTACTGACGCTGCAAGGCATTTACTCACCGCTAAGCGGCACGCTAAAAATCGGCGCGGAAAATATAGGATTTTTCGATCAGCACAGAGCAAAGCTAGATGATAGCAAAAATCTAATGGAGACATTTTGTCCAAACGGCGGCGATCATATCGAGGTGCGCGGACACAATATGCATGTCTATGGATATATGAAAAATTGGCTGCTGCCCAAAGAGTTTTTGGATAAAAAAATTGGCGTTTTAAGCGGTGGTGAAAAAAATAGAGTCGCGCTTGCCCTGCTCTTTTCAAAAAAATATGACTGTTTGATTCTAGACGAACCGACAAACGATCTAGATATTCCTACGATCAATATCTTGGAGGAGTATCTGCAAAGCTATCAAGGCGCGCTGATTTTTGTTAGCCATGATCGATATTTTGTCGATAAAATTGCGCAGAAAATGTGGGTGATCGATAGTGAAAAAAATCTAACCGAAGATCTGCGAAGTTATACGGAATACTTGGACGATGAAGATTATCTTGCTCAAATGTCCAACGCAGTAACAACCAAGCCAAAAGAGGCTAAAGTTGAAATCAGAAAACAGGCTACGAAGTTTAGTTACAAAGAACAAAAACTCTACGATGAACTACCACAACAAATTGCTGCGATCGAAGATGAAATCCGCGATAAAGAGGCGTGTATGATGAGTGAAACTTGCTACAATGCAAATGGTGGTTTAGCATTCTTGCACGATCGAGTCAGTCTTCTAAAAATCGAGCTTGAAACAAAAGTCGAACAGTATTTTCAACTTGAAGAAAGGATTCAAAACAGTGCATACTAACCACATCACAAACCTGATGTCCAGAGCGTTTGGCAGATTTGCAGACTATTCATACTCGCCCAAAATCCAGCGGGCGATCAACACCATTTATGTTAGGTTGATGAAACTGGATATGAGCGAATTTGACCCGCCGCAGAGCTATGCAACCTTAAACGCGCTCTTTACTCGTTCGCTCAAAACTCCACGCGAGTTGCCTAGCGATCCAAACGCCGTGATCGCGCCGTGCGACAGTCTGATCACCGAGTGCGGATCGGTTAGCGATCAGACGCTCTTTCAGATCAAAGGAATGTCGTACGATCTTGCTAATCTGCTGCCTCATTTGACCAAAGAGCAGTGCGCAGTTTTCGAGGGCGCAAACTACCAAAACTTCTATCTTGCGCCGCGCGACTACCACCGATACCACGCGCCGATCGATATGCACATCACGCGCCTAACGCATATTAGCGGCAAACTTTTGCCTGTCAATCTCCCATTTTTGCGCGGAAAACTGAATCTTTTTTGCGAAAATGAAAGAGTGGTTTTGGAAGCCGCTGACACGCGCGGAAACGGTTGGATTATGGTCTTTGTCGGTGCGCTCAATGTGGGCAAAATGCACTTTAATTTTCTGCCCAAACTGGAAACCAACACCACCGCGCAGATTTCCTTGCACGATGTTGATCGTTCCGTGCGGCGCGGCGAGCAGCTTGGATACTTCAAAATGGGTTCAACAATCCTTATCATTAGCGCAAAAACCGCCGCCACATTCTGCGTTTCGCCCGATCAAAAAATCCGCTTTGGCGATACGATAGGCTCTTATTAAACCAACCAAAACGGTGAAAGAACTTTTGCAAAATTGATCAAGTTTGCAAGAGCGACAGCCTGCCCGATCGACAGGCTGTAACCACAATTAGCTTTCAATGATCTTTTTTGATCGGCGCAACTGCTGTTTAATACCCAAAATCTTTTAGAACTTCATCTTAAAACTCATATACGCGCCGCCATCCGTAGGCACGATAAAGACCGAGCGATCACCCTTATACTTTGTGGTAAAAAGGTAGTTAAAACCAATCCCTATCGCCGCGCCGGTTGAAACATCAAACCAAGTGTGCCGTTTTACCCTCACACGCGAATATGCCACAAACGCTGCGGCGGCATACATTGGCGCACCAACATACCAGCCATATCTCTGCTGCCAATAAGCTGCGCCGGCAAACGCGAAAGAGGTATGTCCTGACGGAAAAGTGTGTCCTTTTGAATCGGGAGGTGAGTTTGGGCGATCTTCGCGGATTGTGTATTTCAAAATTTGCGTCAGCGCTGCAGTCGATCCGGCAGCTTCCACAAGCTGCAGATCACCCTCGTAATCACCGATCGCAGTCGAATAGATCAGCGCCGAAAGTGGAATGGCAAGTTGAGCGTAGTCGCCAACGCAACCTATTTTATTGTCGGCGGCGGTGATCACATCGCCGCGAATGGTAACGCCTTCGTAACTGCACCAGCCGAATGCGTCTGCGGCTGTAAAAAGTGCGATCAAGCCGAGAAACAGCCTACTCATAGTGTAGCCGCGCAACAGAGAGAGAGAGAGAGAGAAGAAATGCGTTTGCTTATACTCATTTGAGACTCCTTTTGGGTGGTTTTGTCAAAACCTGAAATCGTATGTGAAGTTGGCTGAAACTTGCTAATATTATTACTTGGTGAGATTCTTCACTTCGTTCAGAATGACAATCCAAGTCATAAGGAAAAGCCGTGAAACGCAAATATATTTTGATGTTTTGCGTAGTTGTGAGTTTGTTATTACAAGCGTGTTCATTGCAAAAAACCGCTGCTAATGAAGGATCAAAAGCGCTTCCATCAAATAAGCTTATTTCTGTGGAAGATTTAGCTCCCTATTTTGATCAATACTTAAATGCCGCAATGGTGCTAAGCGACGGCGTTTCCAGCGTTATCTACAACGAGTCGTTTTCTGCGCGGCAGCTATCCCCCTACTCTACATTCAAAATCCTCAATGCGCTAATTGCCTTAGAAGTTGGAGTTGTAAAGATTGATAATTCAATACGAAAATGGGACGGCACAAAATACGATCGAGTCGAATTAAACCAAGATCAAGATTTAGCTTCCGCGATGAGATATTCGGCTGTCTGGTACTACCAGCAGTTGGCGAGAGAAATTGGCAAAAACAATATGCAAAACTATCTCAATAAGATCGGTTATGGAAATATGGATATTTCGGGCGGCATAGATAGGTTTTGGCTATCTTCATCGCTGCTTATTTCGGCTAATGAGCAGTTGGATTTTATCATTCGTCTCTATTACAATCGATTACCATTTTCGCAAAAGAATATGGAATATGTAAAATCAATTATGCGTCAATCGGGTTACCCTATTGAGGTATATGGCAAAACAGGATCATCTGGTAATGGGGACGGCTGGTTTATCGGCTACGCTTTGTTAAATAATAAACCATATTTTTTCGCCACTTATATCGCAGGAAATGGCGCAACCAGTCCGCAAGCGCGTGATAAAACAATCAAGATTATTGAGGGTTTTTTGAGTAGATAAAGATCGAACGAATAACGGTAAAGAGGCGAAGAGAGCATTTTGGAGTATGTGCGCTGGTGCGGTCGAGAGGATTCGAACCTCCAAGGGTCGCCCCACTGCCGCCTGAAGACAGCGTGTCTACCAATTTCACCACGACCGCAATGTGAAAGAAGGCGAGGATTGTACGCAAAACACGCTTAATAACACCTTAGAGCGGCGGGATCTGCGCCCTGATCGCATAAAGCAGATCTTTTAGTTTTTTTACCTCGTTTTCTAGTTCGCTAATGCGTCTAAACTCTTTAGCGCCATCGATCGCACCGTTGTTTTTTGCCTCGCCGATCAGCAGGCGAAGCTCGCTGACGGCATATAGCGTTTTGCGTGTGATTTTTGATTCGATCGCAACCGTGCGAAAGTTGATCGTTTCGTTTCTGGCGTTTAGACTTGCGATCGCGTCTTTGACGGCGGTTACCGTCTGATCGCGCCGTTTGTTCTGCCAATCTCTTAGCGCTTGCATCGCGCTACTTGTCTACATTCTTCTTCAGATCGTTAAAGCCACCGGTGATCGTTGTGGTCTGCTTAGTATTTTGTACGGCATGGATTGATGTTTTGTTATAAACCACCGCTCCGATCGTGATAGTAATCGTTGCTAGAAAAACGAAAACAAGCGCCTGTAATGCGATGAGCTTTTGCTCTGCGAACCACACATTTTTCATACTGTTTTCCCCTTGCTGTAAATATCGGTATACCAGAAAAAAGCAAATAGCAATCCGGAAGTTTTGGCGATCGATTCGTCAAACATAAAGTTGTCGATCTCTTTTAGCGGCAGTTCGATCACTTCGATCTGCTCCGTGTCAATTCCGCCGCCGCCACTTGTCTTGTCGCTATCGCCCACTTCGGCAAAAAAGAGCGTTTGACGGCTGCCCGCATAGCCAACCGCTGTGTAAAAGGTGGTGATCTTTTGCAGATTAGCGGCGTTGATCTCGTAACCCGTCTCTTCGCTAATCTCCTCTGCGGTGATCTCCTCTACCGATTTATCTTTATCCAGTATGCCCGCGCAGAGTTCATAGGTATAACCATCGTTGTTGTGCAAAAAAATTGCAGGACGAAACTGCTTGACGATGATAAACGCATCGCGATCGCGGTTGTAGATCAGCGCCGCAACGCTATCGTGCGCATGAACTAACTCCCAGCTTTTTTCTTTGCCGTCTTCGTTATAGAGCATCAGTTTCGGTTGAACAAAACGGGGATTTTCCAGCGGCAGCAAGCGCACATTATCGATCATTTTTTGCTCCAAAATATGGATTTAGCTTGAGTAGCGCCAAATCTGCCAAGATATTACCCAAAAGCGTCAAAAATGCGCCGATAATGAGTATGCCCATAATGACGGGATAGTCGCGGCTAAGCGCACTCTGGTAAAACAGAAGCCCCATTCCGTTGATCGAAAAAATGCTTTCTAAGATGATACTGCCGCCGATGATACCCGGAAGCGAGAGACCTAGAATTGTAACGATCGGCGGGTAGAGGTTTGGCAGTAGGTAACTGCGAATCACGGTTGCGCTCTTTAGCCCTCTGGCGTGCGCGAAAAAGATGTAATCGCTTTTGAGAATGTCGATCGTAAGAGCGCGGATATAGAGTAAGAGACTGCCAAAACCGCTCAACACAACGACTGCGATCGGAAGCGCCAAGTGCCATGCCATATCCAAAACGCGCCAAAAACCGCTCTTTGCATCGGTCGATTCAAGCGAACTGATAGGAAACCAGCCCAGCCAAACCGAGAAGATCATAATGAGCAAAAGCGCGAGGTAGAACGATGGAAAAGCGTAGCTGATCAGCGCAGATTGTTTGACGAATCTGTCTAGCCAGCCGCCGCTTTTTAACGCCGCCGCGATACCGCCCAGAAGCGAAAATATGAAGATGAAAAACATCGAAACAAGGCTGATCGCCACAGTAACGCCAAGCCGCGAGACGATCTCGCTATGTACGCTTTTGCCGCTATTAAACGAGATGCCAAAATCAAGCCGTAGCAGCGCCGCGATCCACGAGAAGTACCGCTCTACGCCGCTTTTGTCCAGCCCATAGACGACTTTGAGCCGTTCAATGTCTTCGGCGGTGATGTTGGGATTGAGATCGCCGCCCGGAAAGAAGTTGTTGGGCGCGGCATTGACGACAGCGAAACTAAGAAGCGAGATCAGCAGAAGCATAAACGCGGCATAAACTATCTTTTTAGCGATCGTAACGAGCCAAAAAGGGAGTTTTAACCGCGTCTGCATTAGCTGTTTTGAATACGATCCCAGACCAGTACGGCTTTGCCGTCGATCTCTTCGACCGCTCCCATACCGGTGATGTTGTAGCCCGCGTCGACATAGTGAATCTCACCCGTTACGCCGCTTGCAAGATCGCTGATCAGATACGCCGCCGCATTGCCTACCTGCTCAATGGTTACATTGTTACGCAAGGGAGCGTTTGCCTCATTCCACTTCATAATCATCTTGAAATCCCCAATTCCGCTTGCCGCCAGCGTACGGATCGGTCCTGCGCTGATCGCATTGACGCGGATACCTTGTGGTCCAAGATCAGCCGCTAGATAGCGCACAGAGGCTTCCAGAGCGGCTTTGGCAACGCCCATGACATTGTAGTGCGGCACAACCGCAACCGCGCCAAGATAGGTGAGCGTGAGGATCGAAGCGTTTTTTTCCAAAACGGGCAGCAACTTTTGGACGACTTCGATCAGGCTGAAGACAGAGGTTTGCAGCGCAATGTTAAACGCCTCTTTGGTCGTATCCACAAAACGCCCGTCCAACGCCTCTTTTGGCGCGTAGGCGACTGCGTGTACGACAAAGTCGATCTTGCCAAAATCGCGCGCGATCGCCTCTTTGACCGCAACGATCTCGTCAGGATTACCCACATCAAGTTTATAGACAAACTTGCAGCCAAACTCTTCGGCGATCGGGCGCACCCGCTTTTCCAGTTGATCGTTGAGAAATGTCAGCGCAAATTCGCCGCCCTGCGCTTTGATCGCCTCCGCAATACCGTAGGCGATTGATTTGTTGTTGGCTACGCCAATGATCAGCCCTCTTTTGCCTTGCATAAACATTTGGTTACTCCTTGATCGTTTGTGCGCTTGCAAGTAGCGCATTGTATTTATCCGCCTGCCAGCTTGTCGTGCCAACCAAAACGCCATCAACGCCATCGATCGCAAGGATTTCAGCGGCGTTTTCAACCTTGACGCTGCCGCCGTATAGAAGCGGTTTATCGCTCAGCTCTTTGATCGCGCTATGCACGGCGATAATGTCCTCTTTCGTAGCAGTTTTACCTGTGCCGATCGCCCAGACAGGCTCGTAAGCAAGCACGAGTTTTGGGTATGTCAGATCGATACCGTCAAGCTGGCGGTTGATGTATGTCAGCACCGATTCAAAGCCCGTCTCTTTGATCTCCAGCGGTTCGCCAACGCAGAAAAAGATCTCGTAGCCAAGCTCGGCAAAGAAATCAAACTTGCGTTTGATCAGCCCAATATCCTCGTTCAAAATGTGCCGCCGTTCGCTGTGCCCGATCAGAAGCGTTCTAATCGCCAGTTCATCTAAGTGATCCGTTCCAATCTCGCCCGTAAAAGAGCCGTTGGCAACGGGATAGGCGTTTTGCGCTCCGATCGTAATGCGCTCACGCGAAGGGCAGAGCGAACTCATCGATGGGAAAACAACCGCGCGATCTTTGCTCTTGTGCTCTTTGATGTACTCTTCGATCGTGTCCAGATATGCCGCAGTTTTCGTGCGATTATGGTTGGTTTTTAGGTTCGCGGCTATGATCATTCAGCTTCCTTGATCTCAAGCGCTTTCACGCCCGGCAGTACTTTGCCCTCCAGCAGCTCCAGCGACGCGCCGCCGCCTGTGGAGATGAATGTCATCTCGTCCGCATCATCGGCTCGTTGTACAACATCTGCCGTATCGCCGCCGCCGACGATCTTTGTCGCGTGGCTTTCGGCGATTCGGTGCGAAATCTTGAAGCTGCCTTTGGCAAACTTTTCGATCTCATAAACGCCCATCGGTCCGTTCCACAGTACTGTCTGTGCGCCGTCCAACGCTTCGCGGAAAAGTCTTGTGGTAGCAGGTCCAATATCCAGACCCTTCCAGCCGTGCGGAATCTCTTTTGTCGTTGTGTAGATCGTAACCGCATTTGCGTCGATCGCCTGTGCGCAGACCACATCGACAGGCAGATAGAACTTGACATTGAGCTTTTTCGCCTCGTCCATAATCCGCAGCGCGTCAGGAATCAGATCGTCCTCTACCAAAGAGTCGCCTATGCTTTCGCCAAGCGCCTTTAGGAATGTGAATGCCATACCGCCGCCAATGATGATCTTGTCGACCTTGTGCAGTAGATTTTCGAGCGCTTGGAGCTTGCCCGAAACCTTGCTTCCGCCAATGACCGCTACAAACGGGCGCGTTGGGTGCTGAAGCGCTTTATCGAAGAAGTTGATCTCCTTGCTGAGCAAAAATCCCGCCGCCTTTTTGTTGTCGGCAAAATGTTTGGTGATCGCCTCAACCGAAGCGTGCGCACGGTGGCTGACACCAAATGCATCGTTGATGTAGATCTCCGCCATATCCGCGAGCTTTTTGGCAAACTCCTCGTCGTTTTTGGTTTCGCCCTTTTCAAAGCGCAGGTTTTCTAGCAGCAGTACTTCGCCGCCTTTTAGCGCTTTTGCCCGTTTGTGAGCGTCCTCGCCAACCACATCAGCCGAAAGCGCAACATCGCGTTTGAGCAGCGTTTGCAGCCGTTTTGTGATCGGCGCTAGGGTGTATTTCGCGTCAGGTTCGCCTTTTGGACGACCGTTATGGCTTGCCAAAATGACGGCGCAGTTGTGATCAACGCAGTAGTTGATCGTTGCCAATGCCGAACGAATACGGCGATCGTCGGTGATATTGCCGAACTCATCTTGCGGCACATTGAAGTCGCAGCGGATAAAAACTTTCTTATCCGCTATATCAATATCTTTGATTGTCCTAAGCGTCATAGCCACTCCTAATTTTGGTTTGCAAGCACAAGGTCGATCATTCTCGCGGCGTAACCAACCTCGTTGTCGTGCCACGCGCTGATGGCGACAAGCGAGCCGACGCTCATCGTCAGCGAGCTATCCACAACCGCACTTGCGTGAAGTCCGATTATATCCGTCAGAACTTTATCTTCGGCAACCATCAACACGCCTTCGCCAAAAACCGCGCTTGCTTTCACAAACGCTTCGTTAATCGCCTTCACGCTAACCGTTTGCGGCAGTTTGAAGGTTGCTTGCATTAACGAAACATCGGGCGTTGGAACGCGAATGCCGATCGCGGCGGATTTTGCAGCGTACGATGAGTTGTATAGCGATAGATTTTTTGCCGCGCCTGTGGTAACGGGAATGATGTTGAGCGCAGCCGCCCTGCCCCGCCGTCTGTCGCTGTGCTTTGCGTCCAATAGCCGTTGATCGCTCGTGTAGCTGTGGATCGAAGTCGCGGCAAGCGCCTCAAAACCAAACGCTTCGTCAATCACCTTTGAGAGCAGAAACAGCGCGTTGGTCGTGCAGCTTCCCGCCGAAACGATCGCCTTCGTACTCGTAGTCGTTGGCGCAATGACGCTCAGATCGTCTGTCGGCGGCGCGGAGATGATCGCCCGCTTGACGCTGCCGCGTAGATAGCGGCTCAAAACGGCGCGGTTGAGAAAGAGTCCCGTGCAGTCAAGCACCACATCCGCGCCCTCAAAATCGCACCCTTCGATCGTCTCGGAGTTGGAAAATCGTACGCCGCTTAGATCGGCTTGAGAGCGACTATGAACGGAGTCGTAGCGCAAAAGATAGCGAAGTGTGTCGCTGTCGATAATGTCGTTGGCGGCGATAAGACGAAATTTTGATGATCCCAAAACGATCCGCGCGCACGCTCTACCTATACGCCCAAGACCGTTGATCGCGACATTAACAGCCAAACTAGACCCCGCTAAAAAATAAGGGCGAGATTGTAGCACTTTTGGTTATACTTCGCGCCCATTTAGCAGCAAAGGACGAGGTTTGGATTTAGCTAAGCGTTTAGAAGCGATCGTAAAAGTTTTGGATCAGAATAAAGCGGAACGAATTGAGTCGTTCGATCTTGAAAAGAGTGATTATATGGTTAGCGGGGTTGTGATCGCTTCGGCGCTTGCCGATCGCCACCTTTCGGCGTTGCTCGATCTCTTGAAGCAGGCGCTCAAACCGCACGGCGAGGAGTTTTTGCACACCGACTCCAGCGACGAGTGGATCGTGATTGATATGGGCGATATTCTCGTGCATATTATGACCGAGTCGGCGCGCGATCGCTACAATCTTGAAGCGTTCCTAGACGAGTTTAGCAAGAAAAAAGCTGCCAATTAGTATCTTAATTAAACAGCGTAGCCAGCGCGTTAAATCCGCGCATAAACTCCGCTCTAAATAGAACGGCAGTCGATGCCATTGTCGCCGTGAGTACTAGAATTGAGAGAAAAATCCGTGCGGGCAGACCAACGACAAGCAGGTTAAAGCTCGGCACGGTTTTCATAATCATTCCAAAGGCTATGTCCGAAAGAAGCGAAAGCGCAATGATCGGAAACGCCACGACAAGCCCTATGACAAACAGCCAGCCAAAGCCTTTGATCACATAGAGCAGATAGCTCTCGCCAAAGACAAAAACCCCCAGCGGCACACTTTCGATCGACCGCGCCAGAAACGCCAAGATCAGATGATGTCCGTCAAATGCCAGCGTCAAGAGAATCGCAAACATATAGATAAACTGCGTGATGATCGTTGAGTTTGATTCGCTCTGCGGATCCATCGCCGTCGCCATTGAAAGACTCATTGCAAACGAAATATGCTCACCTGCGTACTGCATTCCCGCAAACACAAGCTGCACGATTACACCCATAGCAAAACCAAACGCCAGCTCGCTCAAGACCGCAAACAGCACCCGATCGGCGCTTAGTTCAAAGATGATCGGCGGCAGAATCGGATAGAGCACGATCGTAAAGAGAAAGGCGATCGCCCCTTTGACGCTTGGATAGATCGTCTGCGAGGAGAAAAACGGCACGAAAACAAAGATCGATCCGATCCGCGTAAATAGCAAGATGAAATTAACCACCCGTTCATCGGTAAAAAAGAAGGCAAACTCGGTCATTTAATCTGCGTTAGCGCACCGTTTTCCAAGCGGTACGCCCTTGTAGCGGCGGTGGCGATCGTCTCGTCGTGCGTAACGAGAAAGAGCGCGGCGTTTTCGCGTTCTGCGTAGTCGTAGAGAATGTTTGTTACCTCTAGCGCATTGTGGCGATCGAGGTTTCCCGTCGGCTCATCGGCAAAGACGAGTTTGGGCTTTTTGGTCAGCACTCGCGCGATCGATAGTCTCTGCTGCTGCCCGCCCGAAAGATTCATCGCGTCTTGCTCCAAGATGTGCGCGATCCCAAGCCGCTCCAGCAGCGCATTGTCAATGCTTTCACGGCTTAAAAGCGCCGCAACGACTAGGTTTTCTAGTGCGCTAAAACCGCGAAAGAGATAGTGGTGTTGAAAGATAAGCCCGATCGTATTGCGGCGAAAACTGCCCAGCTTTGCCGCGCTCGCGCTGTATAGATCCTCGCCTAGCATGATCACCCTGCCCTGCTGCGGCTTTTGAAAGGACGCCAAAATGTGCAAAAGCGTGGATTTGCCGCTGCCGCTAACGCCCAAAATCGCGATCGACTCTCGCGGCTCAACTTGTAGATCGATGTTGGAAAACAGCGGATAATCAAACGAAAAAGAGATATTTTCTGCTCTTAACACGGCTACGCTTTCTCTGGTTTAGGCGAAATTGTAGCGAGGTCGCGCTAAGATCGTGTTATACAAAAGATATTTGGCAACGCAGAATAGCGCTGAGATCAGAGAGAAATTATTTGACAAATTTTTGCGATACGCGGAGTATAAAACGCCTTCTGGATGGAATAGAGCTGTACGGTTATGCGAGTGCCTTGCAATCATCGGCTGGGGCACACACGAAGCGTTACAGGCGGGTAGAGGCAATTTTTATAACGGCAATCCGGAAACAGGCTTTTATAACAAGTTTGGCAAGCCGCGTTTTGTAAGCGCAATTTGATCAAAACGCAAAAGCGGACTGAGGTGATACAGAATTTAGTAAATAAAATCAATAACGCAGTAAAGGGGGCAACGAAAAATCTCATCAAACATAGATTCTTCGGTCGTTGCACTCCCTCAGAATGACGGGGGGGGGGGTGGTTTGCCATTAGGATTGAGCATTTGAAAAGCAAATTATCTTTATTATGATATACTTCCGCACATCTTTTATAGGAGGTAGATATGAAAAATCTACGGGCTGGAGTTCTCTGTCTTTTCTTTGCTGTCCTTTCGGTTAGTTCCGTATATGGACAAGGGTTTACCGGTCCTGGCGCAACAGCAAACACCAGTAAGGTTCAAACCGTTACGGTCGTTCAGGCAAAGGGGCTTTCAGACAATTCGCTGGTAACATTGACAGGCACTATCGTCCAATCGCTGGGGCATGAAAAATATACATTCCGTGACTCTACGGGTGATATTACGGTTGAGATCGATCGCGATCTTTGGACGCTACTTGGTGTTTCTATCGGCACAAACGATCGAGTAGAAATAAGAGGCGAGATCGATATTGAAAACCGAGTGGCAGAGATTGATGTAAAGTTCATCAAGAAGTTGTAATTTGGTTTCTTGCAGGATATTATTCGTCTTTGGTTGTTTTGTTGATTAAAGGCGGATAATAAAATGCAGAGTATGCCCTCCCCCCCCTCGCGTTAGTAGCGAGGGACGGTGAGAATCTCGTCCCATTGTCATTCTGAGGCAAAGCCGAAGAATCTAAGTCGCCCCGCTCCTCAGAATGACAAGAATATGATTACCTTTGAGTTTGTGCAGCCACTTCTGCGGCGAAGTCGTTGGATTTTTTGTCAATCCCCTCACCTACTTCAAAGCGGGTGAAGCCAACGAGCTTTGCCGTTGTGCCGAGCGCTTTTGCGGCGGCATTTAACGCTTCAGCGACAGACTTTTTGTCGTCTTTGACAAACGCCTGCCCTTCCAAAGTGATATCGGCGATAAACTTTTTGATCTTCCCGGGAACGATCTTTTCAAGCATCGCTTCTGGTTTGCCCTCTTTACGCAGCTGCTCAAGCGCGATCTCTCGCTCTTTTGCGATGTCCTCCGCAGGAACTTCCGTCTCATTGAGGTAGAGCGGTTTCATTGCCGCCGCGTGCATAGCTATGTCGCGGGCAAAATCAGCCAACTCTTTTGCGGTTGTTTCGATCGCCACAATCACGCCTACGCGCGAGTTGGAGTGCAGGTAACCATTGACGATACCGTTTGAAAGGGTGTGTTTGGCAAATCTGCGAATGTCGATCTTTTCGCCGAGTCTGCCGATCGCGCCGCCGATGAGATCGGTGTAGCTCTGTGCGCCCAAACCGCTTGCTTTGAGTTCGTCGATCGTCTTGACAGGGCTGGCGCTAATGCCATCGATAACCTCTTTGGCAAACGCTTTGAAGTTGTCGTTTTTGGCGACAAAATCGGTTTCACAGTTGATCTCAACGATCGTAGCGCTCTTTTTGTCGTCGGCAATTTTGAGTACGATCGCCCCTTCTGCGGCGATCTTGTCGGCAACTTTGGCGGCTTTTGAAAGCCCCTTTTTGCGAAGCCACTCAACCGCAGCGTCCATATCGCCGTCGTTTTCGGTCAGCGCCTTTTTGCAATCAAGCATTCCGGCATTGGTCGCTTCACGAAGTTGTTTGATTAGTTCGGGCGTTACGGCTGGCATCAGACACTCTCCGCTTCGTCGATCGGCGTTTCGTCCGCCAAAATCTCTTCAAGCGCGGGTTCTGCTTCGTCCAGTTCTGCGGCTACGACAGGCGCTGCGCCGTCTTGACTTGCCAGCTCTTTGCCTTCGATCACCGAATTTGCCATCTCTGTGCAGAAAAGTTCAATAGCGCGGATCGCGTCGTCGTTGCCGGGAATCGGGAAGTCGATCAGGTCTGGATCGCAGTTGGTGTCAAGCGGAGCAACGATCGGAATGCCCAGTCTGCGCGCTTCGGCAACGGCAATCTTCTCTTTGACGACATCGAGTACAAAAAGCATATCGGGAAGGGTTTTCATATACCGAACGCCGCCGAGATACTTTTCGAGTTTCTCGCGCTTGCGATCGAGCAAAAGCTGTTCTTTTTTGGTTAGCAGCGTGATTTTGCCGCTGGTTTTAAGCTCTTCGATCGCCTCAAGCTGGCGGATCGATTGACGAATCGTTTTGTAGTTGGTCAGCATTCCGCCAAGCCAACGGTTATTGACATACGGCATACCGCAGCGTTCAGCCTGTTGAGCGATGATCGCGCTTGCCTGTTTTTTTGTGCCTACGAATAGGAGCGTTTTGCCCTGCGCAGCCGAGTCGCGCACAATGCCCGCTGTGTAGCGGAAGTAGCGCAAAGTCTTTTGCAGGTCGATGATGTAGATGTTCTTACGAACGCCGAAGATGAACTTTTTCATCTTTGGATTCCAACGGCGGGTCTGATGACCGAAATGTACGCCGCACTCAAGCAGATCTTTCATGATGACCATGAAATTATCCTTTTTGTTGATTTGGGGTTTAGCCTCAGCGCCCGTTAGCCGCTCTCGCAGCAACCCATAAGGACTGGCGCCTGTGAATTTTTAAGGCGCGGGATTTTAGCGTGTGAAACTTAAACTACGGAACGAGGCGAACCTCTTCGCCATCTTTGGTTTTGATCATCTCCAACCGTGAAACGCGCATACCATCGCGCACAAGCTGCACAAACTCCTTACCGCGAAACGGCATTCGGAAGATAACCTCATTGTGTCCGTTCCAGATCTTGTCTTCATTGACTACGCTTGTGTTAAAGATTGCTTCGTCAAACCGCTGCATATCCAGTTCGATCGCCGCGTTTAGCGCCTGAATCTTCTCGATCTCCGCGTTTTCAACGATCAGCCGCTTTTCGGCAACCAGATACTCGCGCGCCAGACGCACATAGCTTGCCGAAGGCGTTTGCCCACTCGACCTAGCTTCTTTGATCGCGCTTTCAACCTGTTTGAACGCGCCCTTGTTTTTGCTGATGTACGAACTCGTCTCCGCTAACGCTTTGCGGCGATCGCTGATATCTTGCGTATTTTTGGCAAGCTCTTCGCGGGCTTTTTCGACGATCAGCGCATCGTCAGTATTGGCTGCCGTGTCGATTATCAGCTTGTTGTCGCCCCGCGCAACGGCTTTCAAGATGATCGACTTGGAGGCTGTAATCAAGCATTTGCCGCGCAGATTGTTGATCGTTACAGTTTCGCCGCTCACCTCGCCGCCAACCGCAAGCTCAACATGCGCGTTGATCGACACTATCGTGCCGCCCTCAAGCGTCTTGACGCCGATCGAATCGCCTTTTGCTGTGCCGCGCAGTACATTCACTTCGATCTCTTTTGCAATCAGCTCGCTCTTTTTGTGCGTAGAACCTGTGATCGTAACCTTTTTGCCAATCACCAGTCCTCCACTCGCCACGCTTCCGTTTGCGATGATCTCCTTTGCCTCAACGACCATATCGGGCGCGATCACCTCAGTAGCTGTGTCCTCTTTGCCCTTGCCGCCGATGACGATCTTGACATTGTTTTCGATACCTGCGCGGATATTGCCCGTGTTTTTTAACGACACTTCGCCTATTTCAATCTCGTTGCTGATCGACAAAATCTTGTTTTCCAGCCGCACAAAGCCATCGGTTTTTGCGATAAACCTGCGGCTTGTCGTATCGCTTACATCATCAACCGTTTTGCGATCGGCGCTAAAGTCTGGCGCGTGCGTGGCGTTGGGTTCGGGCATCTGCAAAAACTTGCCCATAAAATCGCGTCCGTTGGTGCCCGCCTGCGGCAAAATGTACTCAACCATCAGCTCGCCCGCATTGACGCTGCTCAAAAACCCGCGATCGGCGTAGTTGATCTGAAGCGCCTCTTGATTGACTTTAAACTTCTCTCTGTAGTGCAAAATCAGCTTGTCGTGCACGGTCTCCACAGGCTTGACCCAACGCGCAAGTACGATCGTTAGGTCATCTTTGAACGGCTCGCCCGTTGCTTGTTTGGCAAGTTCCGCAACCGATCTTCGCAACTCGTCGTCTAGTATGTAGATGAGCATATTGTTTTTGAGTTTGATCTTGTTGAAAAACGCATAGAGCGCTGCCGCCGTGCAACCGGGCTTGATGATCGACCCTGCTTTGACGATCGCCTCCGCACCCGATCGGAACTTATCGACAGCCAGCGAAACGATGAGTTTGAACGGATATTGCACCAGCGGCTTGAAGCGAATCTCGTAATCTTGCATAATCTGGAGCGTCGGCTCAAGTATGTAGGCGCTGTTTTTGAGTTTTTCGACATGCAGCTTGCTAAACGGCTCGTAGTTGTCGGTATTCGGCTCTTTGATAAAAGTCTCAACCTTGCTAATGTCAAAATCGACGCTGGCGGGAACGACCTTTTCGCGAGAGATCAGATCGCTAAAACTCGTTGCAACTGACGATGTTCTGACATTGATCGCACCCTCGTATAGTTTGCCTTCCAATTAGTCCCCTAACTCTTTTTAAGCTATTTTATAACAAACTCTGTTATCAATATCGGAATGCCGCAGGCTTTGTGAATGAAAGGTAGTATTTGAGAAAGTTATTGGTTAGTTTATTTTTGACGGTTTCAGCGCTGGGTGCGCAGTATGAGATCGGCGTGAATATGGGCTATGTTTTCTACGCGCACGACGGAGATTTTGAGCATAGCAAGCACGACAACCGCTACTGGCGACCAAATCTGTACTTTGGTTATCAGTTCAACTCACTAAGCGATCAGCTAACGCTTACGCTCACAAGCGATCACGAGCTTGACGAAGCGCAGCTAGGCTATGCGTTTGTTCTGCCGTCGCTAAGAGATTATATGCCGTTTGCTTCGCTCTTTTTCGTTGCGCCGAAGATCGGACTGGGCAACGCATACCGCGACAAACTTACGCTGACGGAGTTTTCGTACGGCTTGGGGCTGGGCTGCTACAAACAGCTTGGCGACTACCTGCGCGTGCGCTTTGAGATCGACTATGTAAAGCGCGGCTGGCAGGTTAGCAGACGAGGCAGAGACGACAACGCGATTATGGACGATCGCAACAGCGACGACCATGAGTTCGGCGCGTTTTTGGGAATAGGATTGACTTTTTAGGGGCTTGGCGTGGGCGATGTGCGCCCTGCAAACGCTCACACAAACGAGATATGCACTCTGCGCCCAAACACTTTGGCGATCCGATCCATCGTGCCGATCGATGGATTCGCCGTGCCGCGCTCGATCTGGCTGATCAGCGTTTGCGTTGTGCCTGCGCGTTTTGCTACCTCTGCTTGACTTAATTTGTGTGCGCCGCGCAGCGCGATCAATGCGCTGATCATCTCGTATTTCGGGCGTCTCTCCTCCCACTCCTTGCGAAACTCGCCATCTTTCAACTCCTCTGCCAAGTGGTCTCTAAAATCACTCATTACTCTATCTCCTTCATTCGCTTTTTGGCGATCTCTATCTCTTTGCGCGGAGTTTGCTGCGTCTTTTTGGTAAAGCCGTGCAACATCACAAACCGTCTTCCCGTCCGTGCAAAGTAAAACACACGATAAATGCCGTCTTTATCTTTGGCTCTTACCTCATATAGCTTGCCCTCAACAGGTTTGACAAACGGCATTCCAAGATCCAATCCGTGCCGCTCCAAAAGCTCGATCGTAAGCATTACTTCCGCTCTTGCTCCCGCCGTGAGTTCAAACAGCCACTCTCGCACAGGACATCTGCCGCTTGCTTGTAGGTAGTAATCAACCGTCCATTGCGCTTCTGCCATAGCCTGCATTATATACTATAATATATCAAAATTTACTTTTCAAAGTCCCTTTACGATCTCGGCGGTTGTGTCGCAGAGTCTGTCGATCTCATCAATCGTTACGATATACGGCGGCATAAAATAGACCGTGTTGCCCAGCGGACGCAGGACGATTCCGCGCTTTAACGCCTCTTTTGCGATCCGAACTCCAACGCGATCGTTTGCGCTAAAACCCGTAACATCAAACGCGGCGATCATTCCGCGCTGCCTAAAGTTTGCCGTGCCGCCAATTTGTGCAATCAGCTTTAGCCCGTCCGCTATTCGCTGCGCTTTGATACGATTGGTAGCCAACACACTACCGTCAGCGAGCAGATCGAGCGAGGCGTTTGCGGCGGCGCAGCCGATCGGGTTTGCCGTGTAGCTATGCGAGTGCAAAAAGCTCTTGCCCTTTGCGTAATCATCGTAAAACGCATCGTAGATCGCATTTGTCGCAAGGGTGAGTGAAAGCGGCAAAAATCCGCCCGTCAGCCCTTTGGAAAGCGTCATTAGATCGGGGCTAATTCCAGCCTGTTCGCACGCAAAAAGCGTCCCCGTGCGCCCAAAACCGACCGCGATCTCATCGGCGATCAGGAAAACTCCAAACTCGTCGCAAAGCGCGCGCAGAGCCTTGAGATAGGAGGGATCGAACATCGCCATATCGCCCGCGCACTGTACAAGCGGTTCGACAATCACGGCGCAGACCTGATCGCGGTTGATTTCAAGAACGCGGCGCATATCGGCGATCGCTTCGGCTTCGTTGCAAAGCGCGGGCGATTTTGCCTGTGCGGTGCGAAACAGAAGCGGCGCGTAAATGCGCTTGTACAGATCCACATCACCCGCCGCGAGAGCGCCCAGCGTTTCGCCGTGATAGCTATTGGTCAGCGAAACGATCATCGGGCGCGTTTTGCCCTCGTTGAGCTTTGCGTGAAACGCCATTTTGATCGCCACTTCGATCGCACTTGAACCGTTATCGGCGAAAAAAACACGGTTTAGTCCGCGCGGCGCTAGAGCAGTTATGCGGTTTGCAAGTGTGATCGCCTGCTCGTGCGTGAAGCCCGCAAAGATCACCTGCTCAAGTTTCGCCGCCTGAAGGCAGATTGCCTTGACGATGTGCGGGTGCGTATGCCCAAACAGATTGACCCACCAACTGCTAATCGCGTCAAGGTAACGGTTGCCATCGTAGTCGATCAGGTACGCCCCCTCGCCTCTTTCGATCGGCAGCAGAGGCAGATTGCGATCGACATAATCCTTCATCTGCGAACACGGATGCCAGATATGCGCCAGATCTTCTGCGACAAAATCTTTCATTGGTTCTCCTTTGGTGGAAGCCACATTGCATATTTTGAAAATCTAGGCGTATATTATGATCGATCGGCTAAATACATTCGGCGATCGAGTTGTTTGGGATTTTGCCTACTGATTTTTCTAAAAGAGTTAAACAGTAGTTGGTATAATTTGGCGCTTTTTTCATCTTGTAAATAGGTGGTTGATCTGATAAAAATATAATTATCATCTGATATAAAAAACATCGATATTGCATTATCTATGCTGCACAGATATTCTGTTCCCGATATTTCATAATATATTTTGTCTGTTTCTTCTAATGATATACAATGGGTCGATAAATAATCCAAATCAATATCATGAACACGATCATCAGTGAATATTTCAACAATCAGATCATTGCTTGTTACTAGATATTTAACCTCATTCTCACCAAAATATATCCATTCTGGAAATGGCAGCGTAATTTTGTAATGCTCCATTTCAATGGTCTGCCCATTTTTTGCATAGAAAAAGAGTTTGATAGGTAATCGCTGATCTATATATTTAACAGAAACAAGTATGACAGCAAGTATCATAAGCGATATTGTTGTTTTAGGATGTCTTAGGTGTTTTATTGAGGGCATAATTTGTTTTTATCTACCAAAAGCATATACCCGCCTCCATTAAAGCCGATCGGGTCTTTGGCAGTTCCATTATGTTGTACGAATGATGTAATTTTACTCATTGTTTAAGCGTTTTTTCATAGTAGATCGTCTATAAATTTTTTGGTAACGCATATAATACTAAAACACGCTAACCCAACGCCAAAAAGAACATACATTGTATAAGTCGGTTTTGCTTTGTATGCCCACTGCAACATAAGATCGTCATATACTTTCCTGCTAGAAAATATCCATATACTCAAGTATACAAAAGAATCAAGTATTTCTGTCAAAAGCGCTTTATAATACACTAAAATCAATACCAATATCGCACAATAAACCGCACATATCCTTACTATTATCTCAAGCATTTTCATTTTTTGTTCATACATATATACTTTATTGCTCTCACGATCGAGACAATCAACATATATGCCACAGTAATACCGCCTCCTATCACTACAAGGGCAACGACAACAAACGCAACAGGAAGTATAATTCGCTTCAATATATCTATGTTTGAATAGTGAGCTATTGCAACAAGCACAACTATTGCAAAACCCACCAAAAATGCGGTTATGCAGCACTTTAATAATGCACAGTACTTCCTATAAAATTCTTCTCCACTATCATTCAATCGCAGTAGTTCAATCTTGAAGAATGCCAAGAAGTGCTCCTGTAGAAAATACATAGGTTGTGGTTGTCGCAATGCCGTTGATCGTAGAAGCGATTCGATTGCCTTGATCATCATATTGATATTGCTCCACAACCACACTATTTTTGCTGGTTTTTATCAATCTGCCAAGCTGATCGTATTCATAGGAGTATGTTTGCACTCCCTTGTTGTTGATATTCTCCTTTATGGTATTGATCTTGGTATCAGCATTGCGAGTAATGGTCTCGGTGTAACCGCTAGTGGTTATGGCGGTTGGCAAGCCCATTGTGTCATAGATATATGATTTCGAATGGTTTGATCCTGCGATCGTTGTTACAAACCCTGTTTGGCTGTTTCTAGTGATTATGCCGTATGGGATTTGGCTCATTTACACTCTTTTTTTGCGTATTCAAATAAAACTTTGCTGTACTCGTCGCAAAAGGATATGCTCATTATGGAGCTAGATCGTATTTTGTGTTTCGCGGCGGATATTTTCCCATAGACAGTTAATGGATTAAGATATAGATACTGATTGGTAAAATGTGTTATTTGCCCAATTAAAAACCTACTTATATCATTTTCTTTGCTGTCGATACAAATCTCATTATAGTTATCTTTTAGCGTTTGAAACATAGCGGGATCGGAGGAAATATCCAGCCATTCAAGATTGTGGATTTTTGTACAATCAAAATTTTGCTTAAATAGTTTTTCATGATATTTGTCTAAACGGTTATATGAGATTTTGTCTATTGCATTTTTCGCAATTATAATATATTGATAAAAAGCAAACTCTCGTATATCAGCTAACAATAAGCAGCTTTGCGAATTCTTGAGTACGATCACATCACACTCTACATCAATATATGATAGTTTAATCAATTGCACACACCGCCGATCTGATCGATGACATAGAAACTTCCTTTTTATGCCTACGGTTTAATTGGGAGGCGAAATTAGAGCAAAGATAGGCTTAAGGGTGGTTTGGGGCGGGGTTAGCGCTTCTTTTCCTCTTTTGGTAGCAGTATAAACAGTCTGCCGTTTTCTTGCATTTTGCCTGCGCTCTGCGCCGCTTCGTTGCCCTGCCCCCAGAAAAAGTCCGCCCGCACCGCGCCTTTGATCGCTCCGCCCGTATCCTGCGCGATCGTCAGCCGTTTAAGCGCTTCGGCGCTGATAAACACGGGCGATCCAAGCGGTATAAACTCCCTATCAACCGCGATCGACCGTTTCGCAGAAAGCGGCGTTCCCTGCGTGCCATAAACGCCGAGCGTAGCGTTCGCCTCCTCAAAGAAAATATAACTGCGATTTTTGCGCATCACCTCGTTCATACGACTGGGGTGTGTCTCCAGCCATTTGCGAATGCTCTGCATTGACATATCCTCTTTGGCGATCATCTTGCCCTCGATGAGATATTTGCCAATCGCGTAGTACGGATAGCCGTTTTGTGCGCTGTAACCGAGTTGGTGAATCTTGCCGTCGGGCGTTTTGATCAGCCCTGAACCTTGAATGTGCATAAAAAACAGTCCGATCGGATCATCGACATAAAAAAGTTCGTTTCCTTTGAGCAGCGAGGCATCGGTTTCGATCGTAGCGCGATCATAATAGGGTACGATTTTGCCGTTAGACTGCAACCGTCCGCGAATGCTCTTGTGGTCGATCGAAAACGCTTTGAGATCGATCTGCACAAGCTCCTTTGGCTTGCGGTAGACTGGGTAGGCAAAGCGGGCGGTTTTGGTGCGACTACCGTTGAGAAGCGGCAGATAGTAGCCCGTTACAAGCCCAATCGATCGTTCGCCATCGCCGATCATCTCATAAGGTTGAAAGTGCGTTTCAAAAAAGAGCCGAGCGCCCACGCTGTCAAGCTCGCCGATCGAACGCGCCTCAGCGCAGACCTTCTTCCAGCGCAGATCGTTTCGCAGCGCCTCGCAGCTACTCACAAACGCCATAAGCGCCTCGTTGTGATCGTCTTTTTTCCAATCCGCAATCGCCTTCCAAGAGACAGGTTTATAGACCGCGCTCTGGTTTTTTGACTGCGGAAAAACTTCGGCGATCTGCACCGTTTCATCAAGATCGAATCCGTGCGCAGCGGCAGAGCAACCGCCAAGAATCACAATCGTAGCAACCATTAGCGATAGATACAGTTTCAAAATCTTCTACCTTTTTTATAAAGCACAATCGTACCAAAAATAAAAGTTTTAGAGTTTGGAACGGCAGTTGCTTAAAGCTGCTTGGACACCACCAAAAGGAGTAAGCCAAGTGAGCTTCATTATCAACACGAACATCAAAGCGCTCAACTCGAATGTGAGCTTAGCGGTTACAAGCCGCGAAGTTACCAAGTCGCTTGAGAAGCTTTCATCGGGTCTAAGGATCAACAAAGCCTCAGATGACTCGTCGGGTATGGCGATCGCGGATAGTCTGCGTAGTCAAGCCAGCGCGCTGGGGCAGTCGATCCGTAATGCAAACGATGCGATCGGTATGATTCAGGTCGCCGACAAAGCAATGGACGAACAGGTCAAGATACTTGACACGATCAAAACCAAAGCGGCGCAGTCGGCTCAAGATACGCAGAACTATCAATCCCGCGCAGCCATTCAGCGAGATGTGATTCGTCTGATCGAACAGCTTGATAACATCGCCTTTCAGACCTCGTATAACGGGCTAAAGATGCTTGCGGGTAGTTTTACCAATAAAGCATTTGAAGTTGGCGCTTACTCCAACGAGGTCATTGGCGTCTCAATCGGCGCAACCAGCTCCGACAAAATCGGTTCAGTTCGCCGCGAAAGTACCGGCAATGTTACCGCCGCAGGTCTCTCAACTCTTGAGTTTCAGATCAGTGGCAGAACGGTAACGCTTGAAAGCGTCATCATTGGCAGTCAAGCGGGCGAAGGCGTTGGCGTGCTGGCGGAGGCGATCAACAAAAACAGCGACAGCCTAAACGGCATTCGTGCCAGCTTTATCACCCTTTCGACGGGCACACACCAGATCGCGTCGGGAACGATCAGAGGGCTAACGATCAACGGTTTTGCTATCGGCGATGTCGATCGCGTTGAACAAGCCGATCGTAACGGCAATATGCGAAACGCGATCAACAACTACACAACCGAAACGGGCATTACCGCAAGCGTTGATGTGGAAGGGCGGCTGAACTTGACTAGCAGCGATGGGCGCGGGATCGTGCTTGGCGGCGACTTTACCGAGGTGATCGGACTTGAGGAGGGGCATACCAACTACGGTCGGCTAACCTTCACCAACTCCGGCGCGAACGACATCGTGGTCAATGACACAACGCATGCCGATCTTGAAGACAAGCTCAACACCTATCAGGGCAACTACAATCTGCGAATGGTCAAAGGTATGTTCACCCGCGACGACATTCGAGCAGGCGGCGGTTTCGGTAACGACACGCAGTACATAGAGGCAGATGAGATGTTTGGCTCTGGCGTAACAACGCGCGAAGGCGCAATGCTGGTCATGGATATAGCCGAAAGCGGGATTGCGCTACTCGATCGCATACGATCCGACATCGGCGCGGCGCAGCTTCAGTTGGAGGTTACTCTAAACAACATCAGCGTTACGCAGGTGAATGTCAAAGCGGCGGAGTCTGGGATTCGTGATGTGGAGTTTGGAGCAGAAAGCGCAAACTTCTCAAAGCAGAACATCTTAACCCAGTCCGGCAGTTACGCGCTTAGCCAAGCTAACGCGATTCAACAAGCAGTTTTGAGACTGCTACAATAGTTCAAACAAAAGGGGATAAAAAATGATTTTCGATCTTGTAAAGCCGATTCTGGGCTTTGAGGCAGTCAAACATGTTGAGTTCAACGAAAGCGACGATCTTTTTGCGACGCTTGCCGATACAGAAAAGAGCGGACTAGTTTGGACGCTGGTCAATCCATACCACCTGCGCGAGTACAGTTTTGACATCACGCCCGATGTACAAACGCTTTTGGGGATCACCGAAAAGAGCAGCGTACTGGTCTATGCGATCTTGGCGCTTGGCAAAGCGACTGACGACTCGGTGATCAACTTCCTAGCTCCCGTTGTGTTCAATAAAGACAACGGCAAAGCAGCGCAGATCGTGCTTGATAGCAAGCAGCACCCCGACTTCCAAGTCGCACACAAATTGACCGATTTCTTGACCGATAAATGAAGACAAAAATCACGCTAGGACAAGTAGTTTGGTTACTACTTTTACTGGTTGCGGTCATTGGAGTGGTGTATTACTTCGCCAATGTTCATAAGCAAGCCAACTATCAGCACCCAATGATACGAAGCGGCTTGAGAGGATAGCTTTTACTCCCGATTGCGGTCGGGAGTAGGTTTTACTTGCTCAAGAACAGATCGCAATTTGACTTTTGGATAATGTCAAGCGTGCGCGAATAGCGAGAAGTTTCAGCATAGAGTCCCACCAGATCGGCTTTGTTTTCCGCCACGCGATCTCGAATCTTCACACCGTCAATATGTCCGGAGATAAAGCTCGTAACAATGTCGGCGTTTTGCGCACGATCGAAACGGTTTTTGATCCCACTCATAAACAGCGTCATCGCCTCTTTTGCCTTCGCGGTTGCGTTATCTGTAAAGTTCTTGATGTAATCGTCGTCGAGATCGTAGAACGCAAGCTGCACTTCAGAGGGCATTTCAACGAGATGTTCGATGATCAGCTTAGCTTTTGGAAAAAACTCCAAGAGCGTCCCGACAGTATTTTGCGAGCGATCGGAAAAGTCGGTTGGAACATAGATCGTGCGATAGTCCGCCTTGTGTCCATCGCTCTTGCTCACCAGCACAGAGACCGTACTTTCGGAGATGATCTGCCGCGCGGTCGAACCTAGCACAAGCTCCACGATCCCGCCTTTGTGTTCGCTTGCGCCTATGATGACTAGCCCTGCCCGCTTCTCTTGCGCGTAGGCTTTAATGGTATCGACAATGTCGCCCAAACAGGTTTCGACATTGAGCCGCTCCATTTTGCGCCCAAGCCCGTTTTTGATCTTTTCGCTGATCGCAATGAGACGCGGATCGTCAGGCTTGACCTCGCGTTTTTCTGTCGCAAAGCCAAACGCAAAGAGCGAAGGCGCGGCGACATGGAGCACCTCCAGCCATTTATCGTGCGTAAGAGCAAAATCAATCGCCTTGTCCAATACCTTGTAGCTATTTTCGCCCAAGTCTGTCGTTGCCAAAATGCGTTCTCGGCTCATTTCATACTCCTTATTCAATTATCCTACTACAAAATGCCAAGCAGCGTTTCAAGTAGTTCGTCATTAACCAGACATTCGCTCCCCTCGCAATGGAGGTTGATAAACAAGAGACCATCTTTTTCGCGGGTTACCCCCTCCTCTTGCAAGATCAGCAGCGACTCTTTGTAGTTGTCAAATCCTAGATCATAATCATCGCTGAGCAGATCGGGATCAATGGTGAGATTGGCATCAATATAAAACTTGTTGAGCCAAGTTTCAAGGTTGTTTGGATCAAACGAAGCGTTTTTGTTGGATGTTGCGCTTGCCGTCAAGATCAGCGGTTTGTCATCAAACGGCAGATTGATCGACATACCAAAAACCGCGCCTTGGTCAAACAAAGCGATGATCTCTACCATCAGATCTTGCATAACGCCAAGCGGATTGCGGCTCGCGTTTATGCCGCTTGTCAGCTCGGTAATTCGCTCAAGCGTCTTTATATCTTGTCCCACAATCTGGCTAACTAGCGATGGCTTTTTTAGCGTCAGTTGATCAAACGCGATCTCGTCGGCGTTGATCTGTAGAGCGCTATCGACAAGCTGTTTGTGCGGCGTGTTGCCTGTCTCTAATCGTAGATTGTTGATCGCAATACCCTCCCCCATTGTTGTCGAGAGTTTGCCAATCTCAACACGATAGTTGGCAGGGCGATCGAGGCGCTGCGGAAAAGTACCGTAACCGTATAAGCGTACGCCCTCAATCATTGTGCGATCGTAACCCGTTTGCATAGAGAAGTGATTCCAGCGCAGATCGATGTTGATTTGGTCGTTTAACTCGTTTTGCGTGGCATCGATCGTGATCGGCTCAAACACCGTGCCCGGAGGCAGAATACCGGCAAACGACGGCGTTTCGTAGTGTCCTTGATTTGCCACAAACGGCAGATATTTGGCTGTACCAGTTAGATACACACCATCAAACTCTGCTGAAAGTTGTTGCGTTGTGCGCAGCGTGTCGTTACTGCTCAGAAGCCAGACAAACGGAAACTCACCAGCAAAGCTCCAGTAGTGAGAAAACTCCTGCTCAAACAAGGCGATTGGATCGTCAATGTGCGTTGCTTGCGAATCGGGATCAACAAAGCCGAATGCGACCGTCGCTCGGCTTCTAAACAGCCCGCGCTCAAAGCTCTGAACCTCCGCCCTAAAACCCATCTGCGCACCCTGCGGATAGGCTTTTGATATTTCGGCATTGATCGTTTCACTTGTGTAAAAACTCGCAAATACAAAAGCAGCCACAATCGGCGCCGCCGCCAACACAACTGCCAACGCCACCACTGCACCCAATAAACCCCTCTTCATACGATAACTCCAGATAGTAATTTAAGCTACGAGTATAGCCAAGCGGCATTAAAAGGATTAGACAAACCAACCCTTGATCCGCTCAAAAACCTCCTCAAAGAAACTCGCGTGCGTTGTGCCCTCGTGTCCAAAGCTCTCGTGTAGCTTGGTCAGCAGCTCCTCTTGCTCTTTTGTCAGCTTCGCGGGATAGACGATTTTAATCTGCACGATCATATCGCCAATGCGCGAGCTTCCAATCGACTTAACCCCCTCGCCTTTTAGCGATATTTGCGCCTTGTCGCGCGTGCCTCGCGGAATCTCCAGCTTCTGTCTGCCCCGCAGCGTTGCCACTTCGATCTCGCCGCCAAGTGCGCAGAGCGTGAAAAATACGGGCGTTTCGATATACACATTGTGTTCGTGGCGCACAAAAACCGCGTCTTCGATCACGCCGATCGAGACATAGAGATCGCCTCTTGAGCCGCTTTTGCCGACATTGCCGCGACCGCCTACGCGAATGCGCTGCCCTTTGTCAATGCCTTCGGGAATCGTGAGTTCAAAACTGTCGTCAATGACCGTTGATCCCTTGCCGCGACACTCTTTGCATGCGTTTTCCAGCGTGCTGCCCGCTCCGCCGCACTTGGGGCAGGTTTGCGAAAATGTCATAAATCCTTGTCGCTGATAGACCTGCCCTTGCCCACTACAATACGAGCACGATTTGCGTTTGCCGCCCGTGCCGCCGCAGCTTTCGCACGGCTTGGCGTAACGGTATCTGATGGTTTTTTTGCAGCCAAAAACCGCTTCAAAAAAGCCGATCTCCATCTCAATGCCAATATCAAGCATCTCGCGCGATCGCTCGCCGCCTCGCTTGCGACCGCCACCAAAGAACGAATCAAACACATCGGCAAAATCACCGAACGCACTCTCAAATCCGCCGCCTCCGCCGCTAGCTGAAAGTCCCGCTTTGCCGTAGCGATCATAGACGGCGCGTTTCTGCTCGTCGCTTAAAATCTGATAGGCTTCGTTGATCTGCTTAAACTTGGCTTCAGCTTCGGGGTTGTTCTGGTTTTTGTCGGGGTGGTATTTGAGCGCCATCTTTCGATATGCTCGTTTGATCTCCTCGCTCGAAGCGTTACGATCAAGCTCCAAAACCTCGTAATAGTCGAATTCGTCCATATTCTTTCTCGTTATTGGGTCTTTTTTGGGCGCGTATTGTAGCATTTTCAAACGCACAATCAACAAGCCTCAACGCTTTATAATGCGAGTTCGTTATATGCGAGTCATTGCAAAGGACTTCTTAATCCAAAATGCAGTTGGAACATTTCAAAAACCTGACAGAAGCGCTGATGAGTCTTCCCGCCGTTGGCAAGAAAAGTGCACGCAATATCGCACTAAATATGGTTACAAACGACCGATCCGGCGCACTTCGCCTCTCGCACGCGATCGAGCAGGCAGTCGCAAATGTGCGTATTTGCACGCGTTGTGGCAACTTGAGCGAACACGAGTTGTGCGCCGTCTGTGCCGACGATAGGCGCGATCGCGCAAAGCTCTGCGTCGTTTTAAGCGCAAAGGATATTTTCACGATCGAGGAGAGCGGCTTTTACAAAGGGCTGTATTTTGTCTATGCAAGCGAGGAGTCGTTTGCGCCGCTGGAAAAAATGGCGCAAGATGGCATTAGCGAGGTGATCTTCGCCTTTGCGCCCAGCGTGCAAAACGACGCGCTGATCTACTTCATCGAGGAGCGGCTTTTGCCCTACGGCTTAAACTTTTCCAAGATCGCGCAGGGTGTGCCAACGGGCGTAAGCCTTGAAAATGTCGATATGCTCTCGCTTGCCCGTGCGCTTGAGGGGCGCGTGAAGATTTGAAACCTGCCAGAGTAGGAAAGCGGTATTTAACTCGCTTAGCGCTAGGCGCGATCGCCGTTGTTTGCATATTGGCGATCGGCTATGTGGCGGATCAAAGCGCGCGCGAAAACGCGATCTATATGGGTTTGCCAAGCGGCGGCAGATTCTACCGTGTGCTGCGAAATGACGGTTTTATGGTCGGTTACAGCGATCTCTTGGGATCGCCGCTTTGGGTGAGCTACCGACTAACGCCCATCAAAACGAAACGCGATCTGCCGCGCCCCAATTTTCGCGCCGATTTCAGAGCCTTTGAGTGGATCACGCCTGACGACTACACAAACAGCGGCTTCGATCGCGGACATCTCGCGCCAAACTACGCGATCAGCCAACTCTACGGCAAAAACGCGCAGCTTGAAACCTTTCTGATGACCAATATCGCGCCGCAAAAACCAAACCTAAACCGCAAAGTCTGGCAACGACTGGAGGCGGAGGCGATCGACAACTTCGCCGTGCGCTTTGAAAAATGTGGCGGCATCTGGGTGATCACGGGCGGAATCTACGACGGCACAACTGGACGAATCGGCGGCAAAGTGGCAGTTCCCAGCGCGTTTTTCGCCGTTTTTGTAGCGCCCTGCGAAACACCGCAAATGCTGGCGTTTATCGTGCCGCAAGGCGTGGAAGGCAACGAACGACTTTCGCAGTTTGTCGTCTCGGTTGATGAAGTCGAAAAACTAAGCGGCTTCGATCTCTTTAGCCGTCTGCCCGATCCGCTCGAAAACGAACTTGAAAGCGCGATCGCTCCCGCCGCTTGGCAGATTAGCAAAACAGTACGGAATCGGTTTTGATACAAGCCGCTTCCTTTGCAATGACGGAAAACCTGCACAAAAAAACGGTACAAAACTCTCTTTTAAGGTTGCACTATGCTAAGATTGTGCCTGTAACAACTACACTCCCTAGCACAATCAAAGAGGTTTAATGTCCGAAACAAACAACCACGAAACAGCGCAAAGCCGCCACTCAAAAAACCGTACGCACATTCCGTCAGAGAGCATCACTATTGAACAGCTTCGCCTCAAAACCATAGACGAACTCATCGCGATCGCTACAAACGCAGGCATAGAACAGCCCAACGACTACAAACGCCAGGACCTGATGTTTGAGATCCTCAAAGCGCAGGTAACGCAGGGCGGCTACATTCTCTTTAGCGGAATGCTTGAGATTATGAGCGACGGCTACGGCTTTTTACGCGCGATCGACTCCAACTTTTCCAACACCGAACACGACACATACATCTCAAACACGCAGATTCGCCGCTTTGGTCTGCGAACGGGCGACATCGTTACAGGGCAGGTACGCGCGCCAAAGGATCAGGAGCGCTACTCCGCGCTTCTGAAGATCGAAGCGATCAACTACCTGCCGCCCGAAGAGGCAAAAAAACGCCCGCTTTTTGACAACCTAACGCCGCTTTACCCTGACGAGCGGATCAATATGGAATACGATCCACAACGGCTGACCGGGCGGATTATCGACCTGTTTGATCCGATCGGCAAGGGGCAGCGCGGCTTGATCGTTGCGCCGCCTAGAAGCGGTAAAACGGAGCTACTGAAAGAACTCGCGCACGGGATCGCCCGCAACCACCCAGACATTGAACTCATCGTCCTACTCGTCGATGAGCGCCCAGAAGAGGTTACCGATATGGAGCGCAGCGTCAAGGGCGAGGTCTATAGCTCGACTTTTGATATGCCCGCGCAAAACCATGTACGCGTTGCCGAGCTGGTGATCGGCAAGGCGAAACGGCTGACCGAAAACGGCAAAGATGTGGTGATTTTGCTCGATTCGATCACCCGTTTGGCGCGTGCGTACAACACCGTTACGCCCTCTAGCGGCAAGGTTTTGACAGGCGGCGTTGATGCCAATGCGCTGCACAAGCCCAAGCGATTTTTCGGCGCGGCGCGAAATATCGAAAACGGCGGTAGTCTAACGATTATGGCAACGGCGCTGATCGACACGGGAAGCCGAATGGACGAGGTGATCTTTGAGGAGTTCAAAGGCACGGGCAATATGGAGATTATCTTGAGCCGCGACATTGCCGATCGCCGCATTTACCCTGCGATCGATGTTGTCAAAAGCGGAACGCGCAAAGAGGAGCTGCTGCAAGAGCCTGTCAAACTGCAAAAAGTTTGGGCGCTACGGACAGCGATGAGCCAGATGAAAAATGAAGTTGAAGCATTAAAGTTTGTATACAGCAAATTGCAAACAACCAAAGACAATGAAGAGTTTTTGGCAAAGATGAACGAAGGGAATTAGCGTTTGCGATCGCGTTTTTTTGCGATCGCCTTACGCTGCGACTTTTAGATCGCCCGTTCCAAAATCCGTGAGAGCCGCTGACCAAACGCGCTCGGATCTTTTAGCGTCATTCCCGCAAGCAGTTGCGACTGTTCAAACAGTAGAAAACTAGCGTCCGCGATCAACGCTTCATCTTCGATCGCGCCGATCTTCTGAATGATCGCATGAGCTGGGTTTAGCTCCAAAATCGGCTTGATTTCCGGTAGATTGTTCTGCCCCATCATCTTAAACATCTGCTGCATCTGCAAACTAGGATCGTTTTCGTCCAGCACAACGCAAGCGGGAGATGTGTTTAGACGCGCCGATAGTTTCACATTTTTTACAACTTCGCCGAGCGCTTTTTTGATCTTATTGACAATCGGTTCGGAGGCTTTGATCTCATCGTCGCTCAATGACTTTGCAAAGTCGTCCGCCGCGCCGGATTTATTGATCGCTTTGAGCGGAGTTTCTTTGTAATCGTTAATCTGCGAAATGACCAGCTCGTCGATCTCGTCATCGAGTAGCAGCACCTCAAAACCTTGCGTTTTGTACGCTTCGATCAGCGGCGAGTTTCGTAGCAGCGATTCGTTCTGTCCCGCAAGAAAATAGATCGCCTTTTGATCCGCCTTCATTCGCGTTTTGTACTCCGCTAATGATGTGAGCTGATCGCCCTCTGTACTCTTAAAGCGCACGAGTTCTAGCAGATCTTCGCGGTTTGCCCAATCCTGATACAACCCCTCTTTGACACATCGTCCAAACTCCTGCCAAAATGTACTGTATTTCTCGCTATCTTCGGAGAGTTTTTTGATCTCGCTTAATATCTTTTTAACCGATGCGGATTTGATATTTGCCAATATCTTGTTTTGCTGCAAAATCTCGCGGCTGACATTCAGAGGCAGATCTTCGCTATCGATCACACCGCGCACAAAACGGAGATATGTTGGCAAAAGTTCTTTCTCGTCATCGGTGATAAATACCCGTTTTACATAGAGTTTTACGCCGCTTTGGTAGTCCATTCTAAAGAGATCGAGCGGCGCTTTTGACGGGATAAAAAATAGCGTTGTATATTCCAGCGTTCCTTCGGCTTGTGTGTGGATTGTCGCCAGAGTTTCGCCCGAATCATGGCTGATCGTCTTGTAAAACTCCTGATACTCTTCCGGCTTGATCGCACTTTTTGGGCGTTTCCAGAGCGCAGTTGCGCTGCCGATCTGCTCATTTTTGCGCGATTTTCCGCTCTCCTTTCCTTTGTCGTCATACTCTGTCGCCTCGTAGTCAAGAAAGATCGGAAACGGAATATGATTTGAGTACTTTTTGATCGTGCTTTCGAGCGTCCAGCGGTTTGCGTACTCCTTGCCTTCGTCTTTGAGTTGCAGGCGGATCGTTGTGCCAAAACTCTCGCGCTGTGCGGGCGTGATCGCATACTCGCCCTTGCCGTCGCTCTCCCACTGCCACGCATTTTCGTCGGTCGCTTTGCGGCTGATGACCGTGATCGTGTCGGAAACCATAAACGCCGAGTAAAAGCCCACGCCAAACTGCCCGATCAGGTTGCTGTCGCGCTTGTGATCGCCGCTAAGCTGCGAGACGAAGTTTTTTGTGCCGCTTTTGGCGATCGTACCAAGGTGCTCTACGAGGTCTTGATCGTTCATACCGATCCCGTTGTCGCTAATCTCAAGCCACTTGCGATCGGCATCGTCAAAACGAACTTCGATCTTCGGCTCAAACGCGATCGACTTGTACGCATCGTCGCTGACGGTGAGAAACTTGAGCTTATCGAGCGCGTCGCTGGCGTTGCTGATTAGCTCCCGCAGGAAGATTTCGCGGTGGGAGTAAAGAGAGTGAATCATCAGATCGAGTAGTTGATTGACCTCAGTCTGAAAGGTATGTTTGGACATTTGCATTCCTTGTTTGGTGGTTTGAAACCGCCATTGTAGCAAAAAGTTGATAGTGTCCGACTAAAACATTGTGCGAAACTTGGCAAATACCATATCCGAGTGCCAAAACACACTTTTCCTTGTCATTGCGTGCCTCCGCAGTAACGCTTCCTTTGGAAGCTACTGCTCCGCAATCCCTGTCATTCTGAAGGAGCAGAGCGACTGAAGAATCTCAAGTCCCGCAGGGACGATACTTTATTAACCGTAGGCTTCAGCCTACGGCACGAGCGACAACAATAGCGTAGTCCCGCAGGGACGACACTTGCTTGGCGGTATGCAGGGTTAATAAAGTGTCGTCCCTGCGGGACTGCTCCGCAATCTCGTCCGTGCGGTCTTGATCTACAAGCCTTATCTCACTACTATATTCCCCATGAAAACACCTTTTGCAACACTTGCGATCATTGCAATAGCAACAACCCTTCTCTCCTCTCCCTCTTATGCAGCAGACCCGCAGGGTCTATTCATCACAGGCGGTCTTCAGCAGTTTGTATCGCCTGATGATCCTATTGATAATCCCTCAGCAGGTGTTAGGATCGGCGCAGGATATGAATTTCCTCTCAATATGGGGGGGGGGGTAACACTCCTCACGGCTCTCTTAGCTTAGGATTTGAAACAGGATTAACGCCAACCTCTCTCAAAGGTAGCTACCGCCCTTCTCGTTCCGCTTCTCTATATCCAATCGCATTCAAAGCTGGTTACGCATATACGATCGATCGATCACTTTGGTTTAGACTTGACACACTCGCAGGTGAAATGCGCACAGATAGAGGTAGTGTAAGTTCGCCATTTGTGGGCGCAAGAGTATCTGTTGAATATATATTGAACACCTATCAGAATGGTTCTCCGTTTGTAAGTGTTTATACAGGAGCAGGAGCAGACTTTATCCTTGAGGGCAGCAGAAATATCACACTACCGCAGATCGAAGTGGCATTGAGATTTAGGTTTGGGGGTAGTAGTAACAAAGAGCCTGTCATTCCGATTGCATCCTCTGTCATTCCACACGATCCCTCTGTCATTCTGAACGAAGCGAAGAATCTAAAGACTAACACAGATACTTCGGCTTCGCCTCAGTATGACAATGACACAGATTCTTCAGTCGCTACGCTCCCTCAGAATGACAAGGCGTTTGTCATTCTGAACGCTCCTCCTGTCATTCTGAGCGAAGCGAAGAATCTAAAGACAGACACAAACAGAGATTCTTCAGTCGCTACGCTCCCTCAGAATGACAGTATGCGCGAGACGGAGCAGCAGGGCGTGTCCCCGCGCCCGTTGCTGCGGAGGATTGCGGGTCAAGCCCGCAATGACAAGGAAGTCATTGCACTCCCTCAGAATGGCAACGGCGCTTCACCTCATAACAACAAATATCCACCATCTGAGCAACACCGCATTACGAATATCACCATTCTCAATATAGAAAAGGAGTAGAAGATGAAGAAGTTCATAGCTTATCTGCGCAGTGCAATGCTGATCATCGTTGCAATGGGATCGCTAATCTCATGCGGTAACGACTTTAACGATATGATGAAGGATAGGACATCTCCACCAAGCGGAGGCGAAACCCCTCTGCCAACACCCACACCACCTCCGTCAATCACCCTCTCCTCGATCAGCGTGAAAATCCAACCCACGAGAATCGCTTACGGCTTGAACAGCAACGATTTTGATTTTACAGATATGGAACTCACCCTTAAATACAGCGATGGCAGTACGCAGGATAAAATCTACAGTCCCGCTGAAGCCTCGCTTTACAGCGTTACCAACTTCGATCGAGCTACGACAGGCTCTAGTAAAACCGCAGATGTTACATACGGCGGCGTTACGACTACTGCGGGCGGGAACATTACAGGCTTGGGCGTGCATAACCTCGTTGCCAAGCGCGGCATATCCAGCCCATTTACATATTACGGCTACGATACCCTGCAAACCGCCTTTGGCTCTAGCGGCGAAAGTGGCAAAACCGCGACTATCACCATGTACGCTGATGAAAATATAACCAGCGGAAATATCGCAGTGAGTGGTAGCGGCACCGACATCACACTAACAGGTAACGCCCCACGAACGATCACGGGATACAATTGCTGGGGCAACGATTGTACTGCCCTTTTCACTATCAATAGTGGCGCAAGCCTAACACTAGGTACTGCTGTGAGTGACAACACTATCACTATCACAGGGCATACCAACAGCGCCAGTCAAATGAGAGCAGGCGGCGGGGTGTATGTCTACCAAGGCACTTTCATCATGAACGGCGGCACAATAAGCGGCAATACTGCCTACAGCGATAATGCGAGCAACGGCTGGGGAATTGGCGGCGGGGTGCATGTCGGTGGCACCAGCGGCAGTTTCACGATGAACGGCGGCACGATCAGCGGTAATACCGCCAAAGGCAACGGCAGCGACGGTCGCGGAATAGGCGGCGGAGTGGGTATTTACCTCAGCGGTACATTTACCATGAACGGCGGCACGATCAGCAACAACAATGCCGTCAATACCAGTACCAGCGCCAACGGCTTAGGCGGCGGCGTGGGTGTCTACTACGAGACTGGCAGCACCAACTTTGTATGGAATGGCACCACAGCCGAGATCATCGACAATACCAACAGCGCACCCAATGGAAAGCAGGTGTATAAGAACAACAGCGGCATTGTCAGTGGAACGCACGGTAATGTAAGCTCGCCAACTAGTGGTACTAACAGTAGCGGCTATACAGCGTATTGGGACTGATTAAATAACAGGGATGCGGATCGCTGTCATTGCGGCGAAAACCGCAATCTCGCGCACTTTGTCATGTTAAGCGCTAGCGAAACATCTGTGCTTGATGAGATTCTTCGGCTTCGCCTCAGAATGACAGGGATGGTGCGATCGCGCCGTTTCTGACTAAATTCCGCGACTGTTGTCTTGATATAATCCCGACAAGGAGTCTCGATGAAAAACATAAAATTTCTCATCAAGAACAAACTTCGCGAGATCGCGCAGTTGATCGCATCTCGTGAAGAAGTTGAGCTTTTGATGAGGGCGGTCATAGGCGGCGGGGCATTATCTGCCATCTTGTTTCGCTCGTACTACGATATAATCGTGGGAATAACATTAGTTGTTCTTGGATATTGTATTAAGGTAGAGAACAATAAGAGGAAGGAAAGACAATGATAATCCACCCTGTGATGTTCGTGATTATTGTGGTGTGTGCGATTGGCGTTCTGATGCTTGGTAAATGGTTTGATAAGCACGACACCGCTCACCCTGTTGCTTAACCACCACTTTCTGCTGGTACGCTTTTTCTGAATGACGGGGACGGGCTTAGATTCTTCACTTCGTTCAGAATGACAGGGTGCGCTGTCGCGCCGCTTTTTGTTGCCGATCGTGGGTGCTTTTTGCCGTTGATCGCGCAGGGATTTTGTGCGGGGGCAAGGAAGCTGAACAAGGCGCGACGGGAGCATACTTCTTGGTATGTAACCGAGCGCCGAATGAAGCTGACACAGTACCCGTGCAAAAGACCATGCGAACAACGGCAAAAAGGCTAAACCGCTAGAACGGTTTCAATACCGCCAAAAGCACAATTGCGATCAAAAACAGCGTTGGGATTTCGTTGTAAAACCTGAAAAACTTGCCCGATTTGCGGCAGGTGTCGCGCGCTAGTTGCTTGAGCATTACAGCCGAGTGGAAAAACCAGACGCAGAGCAAGACAAAGAGCGTCAGTTTGACATGCAGCCAGCCGCTGTGCATTTTCGCGGGATTGGTCAGTAGCTCCGGCTGAAGTAGGATCAGCCATACGCCCGTAACGATCGTCAGGACAAACGCAGGCAGCGCGATAAACTTGAAAAGTTTCGCCTCCATAATCTTCACAACCCCAACAAATCCGCTGTTCTCGGCGTTTTCGGCGTGATAGACAAACAAACGAGGCAGATAAAACATCGCCGCAAACCACGAAACAAGCGCTATGATATGCACCGCTTTCACCGTCAAAATATCCATTTGAACTCCTTTTGAGCGTGGATTTTATCTAACTTCCATTAGACTAGTCAGCAATGCAAAATAGAGTAATGCAAGAGAACAAGGTGTGCGCGTACATCAAAGATCGCACGGGCACAACGCAGTATGTCGTGGGCGATCTCACGAGCATTCAGTACCAGCGGCTGTTGGTGCGCGGTTGGCGGCGGTTTGGTCGTTTCTTTTTCGCTAACGCTTGCGATGGCTGCACCGCCTGCGAAAACCTGCGAATCGATGTCAAGCGCTTCATCTGGACGCGATCGTTCAAGCGCGTGCTAAAAAACGGCGAGAATATCCGTGTTGCCGTGCGCCGACCAGCGATCAGCAAAGAGCATTTGGCGCTTTTTGTCAGCTATCATGAGGAGCGATCGCGCGCGCGCGGCTGGGAGAGCGATGGGATTGGCGATCTCTTTAGCTATCATCACTGCTTTTGCGAAGGGGGCGATGAGTTTGGTTTTGAGTTCGCGTACTATCTGGGCAATCATCTTATCGGCGTCGCTTTAGTCGATATTTTGCCTACGGGAGTTTCTGCGGTTTATTGCTACTACGATCCCGATTACTCTCACCTATCGATCGGTACATTTTCGATCCTTAGGCAGATTATGTTTGCCGCCGAAAACGACATTCCCTATCTCTATCTCGGCTTCTGCGTTCGGCAAAATCAGAGCTTAAACTACAAAACTCGTTTCAAGCCTTACGAAATTCTAAAGTCTCGCCCCAGCTTGGACGAGGAGCCGCTGTGGAATTGATGAAGATCATAAAATTTCTAAGGCAGCCCGATAAAATGAAATATCATATACTACGAAGCGAAAATGGGTAGGAACAATGGAACAGATCAAGATCAAGCATACATTGCGAGACGCGGCGGTCAAAGAAGCATTTGCCAACCCGCGCCCATACACGCCGCCATCATCGTACACCGTCAAGCCAAACATAGAGATCGAAGAGGCGCTTGACAGCCGTACTCTTTCGGTTGATGCCAAGAGCCACGCCGTCTATCAAACAACCAGCAGGATCATCAACGAACTCTTTGAAAACGAGATCACGCCTGAAAAGATTTTGAACGCAAAGAGCAGTATCAACTCAATGCTTTCGGGCGTCATCAGCAACAAGATCACCATCACCTCGCTCATTCGCGTTTCCAACTACGACTACTACACCTATACGCACTGCGTGAATGTGGCTGTCTATGCGGTTGGGCTGGCAAAAGAGCTGGGAATGAGCGCAAAAGAGCTTGAGCAGATCGGCACGGGCGGCATTCTGCACGATATAGGCAAATCGCGCGTGGATATTAGCATTATCAACAAACCGGGCAAGCTGACCGAAGATGAATTCACGCTCGTCAAACACCATCCGGTTTTTGGCTACGAGATACTCCAGCAACAGTTTGAAACTGATGAAGTGATATTAACTTGTGTCAGACATCACCACGAAAAGCTCAACGGTCGCGGCTATCCCGACTGTATCAAAGGCGACGATCTGAGTATCTACGCGCGGATTGTGGCTATCTGCGACATCTTCGACGCGCTTTCGACAAAACGGAGCTACAAACCTTCGCTTTCTACCTTTGAGACGCTCAATATGATGCAGACGAAGATGAAAGACGAACTCGATCCTAAACTGCTCAAACTGTTTATCCACACAATGGGAAGGCGGGAGTAACGACGGCGGACTCTGCCGCGCGGCGTGTGGGCTGAAGCGGCTCGTGCGCGGACACACTCTTCCCTGTCATTACGAACGCACCCTCTGTCATTCTGAAGCGAAGCTGAAGAATCTAAAAGCAAACGCAGATTCTTCGTCGCTCTCCATAGTAACGGACGCAAAGCGTCCTACTGCTTCGCGCTCCTCAGAATGACAGGAACGCACCCTCTGTCATTCTGAAGCGAAGCTGAGGAATCTCTTCACTACGAGAAGTTTCGCAGCGCTTCGATCCGTTTTTCAAGCGGAGGGTGGCTCATAAACAGCGATGCTAGACTAAAGCCGCTCTCTTTGCCGCTGCTGATCCCAAAAGCGTTCAGGCTCTTTGGCATTTCGTTTGGCATTTCAATCTCCCGTTGCAAGTGCGTCAAAGCCGCAACCATCGCGGGTGCGCCCACCAGATACGCAGCCCCCTCGTCCGCGCCAAACTCCCGTTTGCGCGAAAACCACATCACGATCGTCGATGCCAAAATCCCCAGCACGATCTCACAGACAAACACCGTTGCCACATAGCCAAGCCCTGCCCCTTCGCCCTCGTGTTTGAAGACAACCCGATCGATCGCAAAGCCGATAACACGCGCAAAAAACATCACAAAGGTATTGACCACGCCCTGCACAAGAGTAAGCGTGATCATATCGCCGTTAGCGACATGGGAAATCTCGTGCGCCAGTACTGCCGCAACCTCCTCTTTTGGGTAGCGATCAAGCATACCGGAGCTAATCGAAACGAGCGCGTGGTTGCGGTTCGCGCCTGTGGCAAAAGCGTTTGCTTGATCGGCGGGGAAAATGCCCACATCGGGCTTGCCGATATTTGCCTGCCGCGCCAGATTCTCCACTGTATCAACCAGCCACGCCTCTTTTTGGTTGGTTGGATTTTTGATGATCGCCGTTTTGGTTGACCATTTGGCGATCGTTTTTGACAGCAGAAGCGAGACAAGCGATCCGACCATACCAAAGACAAAACAGAAGATGAGCAGGTACTGAAAGTTCAACCCATTTTCGCTCATATAGTGATTAACGCCCAAAAGCGACAGCGTAACGCTCGCTATCACCACCACCGCTATATTTGTCAGCAAAAACAGCGCAATTCTTAGCATTGAGTCTCCCTAGTTCAAAATTAGGAGCGAAAAATAGCCTATTGTCTCTTAAGCGCAAGGCGTTATGATCGTTTCCAAAAACGGATAACTGTTTTGGACGCTTCGTTACTTTTTCGTATCGCCGCTTGCAAAGAAGCGTACTTTTTTTACCAACTGGGCGAGAGGGCAAACGAGCTTCAAAGACAAGCGCCGATGGTGCCGCAACAGATTCGCAACCAAGTTTTTGCGTGGTTTAGCGCAGGCGATCTACATCCGTTATCATTCACGCGCATAACCAACAAACAGTTTAGCGTTCAACTTGACAGGCTCACGACATCGGTCGATGGGCTTGTACTCTCCAAACTCATCTACGCAAGCGCGTCGTCGCAGGCGATTATCAAAGAGCTTGCGCTCTCGGTTTGGCTGCTCAAAAAACGCGGATATTACATTGCAAAAGTTGAAGTTTATGTGATCAACAAAGAGTACATAAGAGAGGGCGAACTAGACTACAAAAAACTATTCAACATTGAGGATTACACAAAAACGGTTATTGGCAAAAGTTACCGCATAGACGAGATCGTACCTCTGCTGGTGAAAAACGGCTCTATTTCGATGAACACAACGCTGTGCAGATGGCTGGATACAAACTGTCAATATGCCCATAAATGTTTCGCACATATCCCGCCATACTCGGTTCTCAATATCGCTCATCTTGCCAAAGAGAGCAAGCACGATCTGCTTTCAAGCGGGATCGTAGAGACTCAAGATGTGCCGCGAGAGTTTTTAAGCGACTACCAGTTAATTCAGATCGAATGCGATCGTACAAAACGCAGACATATCGACAAACTCGCACTTGCGCAATTCTTGCAAAAAATCGTCTATCCTATCTATTTTTTGGACTTTGAAGCGATCAATTACGCTGTGCCGATGTTTGATCGTACGCGCGCACTCTCTCCGCTCGTGTTTCAGTATTCGCTGCATATATTAAATAGCCAAAAAAGCCGCCTAAAACACGACGAGTTTTTAGCTCCGTCTGACGCAGATCCACGCAGAGCAATCGCCGAAAGATTGTGCGGTGCGATCGGCGAAAACGGCACGGTTGTGGCGTTTGGAGCGACATTTGAACGAACGGTTATCCGCGAACTTGCCGAACTGTTTCCAGACCTACGCGCAAAACTTCAATCGATCGTGGCAAAAACAGTCGATCTGATGATCCCGTTTGAAAAACGGTGGTTTTATCACCCAAAAATGCACGGCAGTTGCTCACTCAAAAGCGTTGCGCCCGCGATCGACTCCAAAGCCGCTTATGACGGCGCGATCAAAAACGGAATCGGCGCAATGGAACGCTATCTCGGACTGCTTGGCGAGACGGACGAAACCGCGATCGCCAGTCGCAAAGAGCTACTCTCTTACTGCGAAAAAGACACGCTCTATATGGTTAGCATCTTCCGCGCCCTCACCAGAGCCGCTAGATAAAACGCACTTTCGTCCCAAAATCGCTAGATCAACTCCCCCTTACCAAACACAAACTGATTGCAACCGATTCCGCCGCCGCAGGTGAATAGCTGCTCAAGTTGATAACCTTTAGCGCGATAAAAGTTAAAGATCGCTTCGGGTTTTGCAACCTCAAACGGATAGCCGCCCACCCAGTCGATCACATCGGTATGCGCTGACATTCCGCGATTTTTTGCATACGATCGCCAAGTGTAGAATGGGCGAAGTTTGAGAAAATCCTTGATTGTAGTTGGTCCCCAAAGGCGGATATAGCACAGCCCAACGATCAGCGGACGGATAAATCGCGGCGCAGAGTTGTAAGTTTTCTTGATCCGAAGCCAAACTTGGCTCATCGCGCCCTGATCATTATAGATCGCCAAAAACAGTCTGCCATCAGGTTTTACACACCCATCAACAAGTTCAAGCGCTCTGTACATATCACCAGTATGGTGCAACACACCCCAGCTATATACAATATCAAATGTTCCAAGTCTTTGCAGATAATCACCATCAAGTGCGCTGCCCTCCTCTACTGTCCAACGATCATCGTTTTCGTAGTATCGTCGTTTGAGTTCGGCAGTACAAGCAACTGAGCTTGGATCGTAATCAAATGAATAGACACGATCTGCGCCAAGTCGTTTTGCCGCAAGTGAATGCAGACCACTGCCGCTTCCAATGTCTAAGAATGTTTTACCGTTTAGATTGTCAATGCCTAACATCTTTTTGATGTCATTAACCGCTTCGTCGATCCGATCGTCGTTTAGCGTTTTGAGAAACTGAGTCCAGTTATCGCCAAAAGCGAAGCGATCGCCTTTTGCGATCTCAGTAGTGTGTGTGTGTGTGTCGATTTTGCTTAAGCTCATCTTAAATGTCTCCTGTGGTTTTGATTTTTAGCTTTGGTATTGTAGCTGCTGTCCGATCGCCACAACCTTGTCGGCGCACCAATCGGCAAGATCACCGTCGTGCGTAATCAGCAGAACTCCGACAGAATCAAGCAGTCCGACAAGCAGTTTCATCACCTCAAGCTGCGTGAGATTGTCAAGTGCGCTCGTTGGCTCATCGGCGAGGATCAGTTGCGGCTTCATCAGCAGCGCCCGCAAAATGCTAAGTCGCTGCAACTGCCCGCCCGAAAGCTCGTGCGCCTTGCGCCCCAGCAGCGCGTAGTCGATCTTTAGCCGCTCGCACAACGCCCGCGCCTCGCCAAGCGGCGCAACATCGGCGATCTGATTTTCGATCGTATAAGTGGGGTGAAACGAGGTGTAAGGGTCTTGAAAAATCTGGCTAAATCTCGCCGCCTTCACGCTCCCCTTTTGCGCTTTCAAATTGCCGGCGATCAGCTCCAAAAGCGTACTCTTGCCGCTGCCGCTCGGACCTGTCAGCGCCGCTATCTCGCCCTCGTCGATCGTCAGCGAAAACTTGCTAAAGAGTTTATGGTTTTGCGTGTAACCAAACTCCAGATCGTCAATGTCAAGAACGCGCATTCGCCCGATCGCTTGCTAGTTTCGCGTCCTGATCGCTCAAAATCGTTTCGCCCTTCGCCCAATTTGTGCGCTCCACCTCGTCAAAAACGATGTAGCAAGCTGCCTTTGGCTTGTGCGCCACCCGCTCCATTACAGTGCTAACCTCGCTGGCAATCTCTCGCTTCTGTTCGATCGTCAGCGCACCCGCCACACGAATACTAATATACGGCATCGCCACTCCAATTTTTGTCGGAAGTATAGTTGTACTCTCCTAACGCGACACGGGTACGCTTGTTGCCGCTGACTGCGAACAAAACCTTAGATTCTTCGCTACGCTCAGAATGACATTCTCTGTCATTCTGAAGGAGCGCAGCGACCGAAGAATCTGCGTTTGTCTTGAGATTCTTTGGCTTCACCTCAAGTTGTTGTTAGATCACACCCGCAAAAGCGGGTATGAAGAACGGCACTCCGCCAGTTTCAAAAACTACCATCGCGCATCGTTAATACCTCGCAGACAATCGCTATTTGCCTTCTCGAATGAAGCTCTGCCCATTACTGCAATATTCTGAGCGTAATAATTGCAAGTCATTCGTGCCATAGATAGGTCACTGCTGCCTTTCACAGAACGACCTTGTTTATATCCGACTTGGTACGCTTCGCTCTGTCGCGCAACTCTTGCATCTTCTCGCGCCTGTGCTTCTTCTGCTGCTTGTTTGGCTTTTTCTTTAGCCTCTCTTTCTGTTTTTGCTTTTTCTTCTGCAACCCTCTCCTGTTCGGCAAATATAGGACGCATTCGATCCATTTCGGCTTGCGCCTCTGCAAGTGTTGGCATACCGGTAATACCTACTACTTTGTTTGCTACCGCTCTTGATGTATAGGAGGTCGGATCGCTTGTGGGATTAATCTTGCTATTAACATCATAATCTGAATATGTAATGTTTCGATGCATGATTTCATCTGCAAAAAGAGGATTTTTGACAACTACTTGCACATTAAACCATGGTGAAGTCTGCGAGATACGATCTGCGCAGTACGAAATACCATCAACCAAACTCGTTCCTAGCGTTACTCCAATGTCTTTTGAATCATAGATCTTCTTGACAAGCGTTACTTCAATGTCTTTTGGATCGATATATGCAATCTTCTCGCCTTGATACTCTCCTCCGCTATGAGCAATCTGTAGGCATCCAGCACCGTTAGACACAAAAAGGTCTCCGAGCAAAACAGGCACTCCGTGTGCCACTTTTTTGCGTTTCCACTCTTTGCCATGATTGGTTAAAGAGTCATGTACATACTGATTGAACTCTGCCGAAGAGCCATCCGATAGTTTAACGGTAGTAAGTGTTGAAGGTGCACAACCGCTAAGGCTAAAAAGCGCTAGTAACAGCGCACCGAGAGAGAGAGAGAGAGAGAGAGAGAGAAGAACTTCGTCCGCTCATACTCATTTGAAACTCCTTTTGGGGTGATTTTGTCAAAACCTGTAATCGTATTTTAAGTTAGCTGAAACTTGCTAACAAGCTAGGCGTATGACTTGATGAGATTATTAAGCTTCACTTCAGAATGACATTCTCTGTCATTCTGAAGGAGCGCAGCGACTGAAGAATCTGCGTTTGTCTTGAGATTCTTCGCTTCGCTCAGAATGACAAACGCTCTTTCGCATACGCCTTTGGCGTATGCGACCATTCTTTCTTGCGCGGGCAAGAAAGAAGGCAAAGAAACCGCCACGCGGTTGCACTGTCCTAACGGATACCCTCGCATTTCTTGCGGCTTCGGGGCGTTTGTGCGACTGCTCGCTGGAGCAAAGCCCCAGCTTCGCCGCTCTTGGGAGTTGCCACTCCCAAACCCTCCGCTTTGGGGATCTCGCGTCTTATCCTTGACAAAGCAAAATGCTTCGGCAGTGCAAAGCGTGGGAGTAGGGATTGCGGGTCAAGCCCGCAATGACATTCTCTGTCATTCTGAAGGAGCGGAGCGAGTGAAGAATCTGCGTTAGTCTTGAGATTCTTCGCTACGCTCAGAATGACACGCCCGCGCACCGATCGCTTTTTGCCGTTGATCGCGCAGGGATTTTGTGCGGGGACACGGAAGCTGAATGAGGCGCGACGGGAGTTTACTTATGCGTAAATGACCAAGCGCCGAATGAAGCTGACACAGTACCCGTGCAAAAGCACCAGCGAACAGCGGCAAAAAGGCGAAAACAAGAGCAAAAGCGCAAGCGAGAAGCTACTGGCTGATCAGATCATATCCGCTGGGAATTGCAGGCGTAAAGAAGTTGTTGGCGATCGTGGCGTCTCGTTTGGGATCGCATAGTACGATCTCGATAAAGTTATCAAAATCGTCGGTGTAATAGACTCTAACGATATTTTCTCCATTATGTTCGATCGTAATTAACTGATCGTTGATTATCGCTTCTCGTTTTGTCTTAGACACCTCTTTGCTCATCTTCCACACCTCTAAAATGTTTAGCGTGAGATCGCTTTTGAAATGCGTTGCCTGCTCCAGATCGGGTTCGATCATCAGTACCTGATTTCCGCGAATTGCGATTGTTTTTGGCTGCGGTTTTTCGTAGTCATAACGCGCTAAATTGGGCTTTTTGAGCCACACCTTTCCGCTGAAACTTAGCGTCTGATTTTGATCGTTTGTAACGCGCTGTACAAACTTCTGTTCTAGCGTTTGAAAATCGATCGGCGATTTAGCCAAAATTGCACCAATAACAACCAGCCAGATCAGTACAGCGCGTCTCATTTTCTACTCTTTGACCAGTAGAACGCTGATCGCTTTTACGATCACTTTTACCCTGTCGCCGACTTTGAGATCAAGCTCGGCAACCGACTCCTCCGTCATCACGGAACTCATCTTTTCAGCCACAATCTCGCCTAAATCAACCTGCGCCATCACGCTGCCTTTTTTGATCTTCGTAACCGTTGCGGTGATCGCATTGCGCGCGCCGTATTTCATTGTTTGCTCCTGTCGTTTAGATGTTTAAGCGTAGGCGAAAAAGGCTTAATTGTCCGTTAAATCGCCCTCAACCACTCGTTCCAATTCGGCAAACGCCTGCTGTTTATCGTAGTAGTAGAGCGTGTACTGCTCCCTAGCGCGCCACAGTGCCGCGTCCGCGTCGATCAGCTCGCTTGCGCTGGCAAGCCGCTCGTTGAAACGATTTGTAACGATCCGCAGATTTTCTTCGGCAAGCGTGAGCGCAGACTGGGCGATGACAAAAGCGCGTTGGGCAAGGCGAAATCGTTCATCGATCGTCGCAAGCTGCAAAGAGAGGTTTCGTTTCAGGTCGATCATCTGACTTTCCAGCGCCCGCTGATCGTAGAGCGCCGCCTCCCGCGCAAAGTACGGCTTGATGATCCCCTCAAGCTGCCAATTTAGCGTAACCATCGTAACCGTCTGCTCCTCCAGCCCGCTGTAGCCTGATTCGTACTCGTATCGCTCCCGCGCCACGCTTGCGTCGATCGTGGGCAACGCCTCGCTCACCGCTCTGGTTTTTTGATGCTTTTGCGCTTCGATCGTCGCCTCCAAGCTCTTGATCTCGCTGCGATTTTGAAGCATCATCGTCTGCAATTTTTCCCGTTTTGGCAGCTCTTTTGCCCCAAAAACAATCTTCACCACAGGCGACTCAAGCGGCGCGGCGATCTGCGACTCCAGCGCAAGACGAGCAACTTGAAGATCGCTCTCGGCTCTAAGCGCGGTCTGCTCGCTCTGCATCGCCTCCAGCGCGATCGCGTGCCGTTCATACGCGCCAATCAGCCCCTGCACGAAAAACGCTTCAGCATCGGCTGCCTGCTTCTGCGCCGATCGCAGAGTTTCACGCGCCGCCGCGATCGTATCCTCCGCTTTTAGGTAGTTGTAAAACGCCTGTTTTGTCGCCAAGATCACATCGGCGCGCGCTGCTGCTAGTTCATAACTACGCGCCTGTTTTGTGTTGCTTGCCGCGCGAAGTTCTGCGTAGTCGCCAAAGCCGCGAAAGAGGTTCAGGCTCGCTTTGTACGAGGTTGTTTCGGTCGCTTGCGAGGTTGAATACTCGCGGCTGCTTCGTGAGTAACTAGCGCCGATCGTGGGCAAAAAGTTGGTGATCGCGGCATTTTGCCGTTCATTTGCCGCGCCCAATGCGGCATTTGCCACGCCGATCTGCGCGTGATTTGCCAACGCCATTTCGATCGCCTCGTCAAGCGTAAGCGCAAAAATAGGCGCGGCAACAAGCGCGAAAATCAGCAAAACCCGTCTCATATTTCGCGCCTTACGCGGGTTTCAAAGCCGATCACATAGCTAAGTAGCGCAGGGATCACAAACACCACAAACAGCGTCGAAAACGCCAAGCCGCCCGTGATCACGCTGCCAAGTCCCTTGTACATTTCGGAGCCGGGACCGGGCACAAGCACAAGCGGCATCATTCCAAAAACGGAGGTGAGCGAACTCATATAGATCGGTCGCAGGCGCGACTGGACAGCCGCTTTGATCGCCTCAAGCGGCTCAAGCCCATCGTTGCGGATAAAGTTCAGGCTCTGATGGACGATCAAAATTGCGTTATTGATCACAATGCCAACCAAAATGATAAATCCAAGCATCGTCAAAATATCAAGCGGCTGCCCGCCCAAAAACAGATCGGTCATTTTTAGCCCAATAAAACCGCCCGTGATCGCAGGCGGCACGGTAAATAAAATGACGAGCGGATAGACAAAATTGCCAAATAGCGCACTCATTAGCAGGTAGGTGATCACGACCGCAAGCACAAAGTTCCACTTGAGCGCACTCACCGTTGCGAGCAGTTTGTCCGCCGTGCCGCTTAGCCGAACTTGTACGCTGTGTTTGGCTTGTACCGCTGGGATCAATTTCTGCTCCATACTCTCCATCACCTCTTGAATGGTGATCGCTTTGGGCGGCGAGATTTGCAAGGTGATCGTCCGCTTGCCGTCAAAGTGGCGAATCTCGGTAATGCCCTGCCCTAGCCGTACATCGCCCAGCGTCCCCAGCGGCATAATTCTGCCATTTGGCACGGCGATCAGCGCGTTTGCAAGGTCTTCGGGCGAGGCGATCACCCCCTGCTCGGTCTTCAAAATCATATCGATCTTCTTGATTCCCGTACCCTGATACTCGCTAATTTTGCGCCCATCAAGTAGTACATCCGCTGCCACACCAAGCTGCTGCGAATCCATACCAACCGCCTTGAGCCGATCGTAATTCGGATAGACCGTGATTTCGGGGTAGATTAGCTCGATCGACGGTACGGGACGCACCTGCGAACCTTTGATCTCCTCGCGCACAGCGCCCATTAGCGCGGCGGCGGCGGCGGTGATCTCGTCCATCGTTTCGGCGGTAATGTCAGCATTGACCGATCGGCTCGTCCCCATTCCGCGCTCAAACACGCCCGCTTGTTTGACGATCGCATTCACACCCGGAAAGTTATTGACGATCGGGCGCAACAGCGGGATCGCCTCCCACGCTCGATCTTCATCTGCCGTAGCAACGCCGAGCATCATCCACGATCCGCCGCTATTGAAAAACACGCGGCGCAGCGCGGGATAGCCATCTGTTTCGGTCTCGATATACGGCGCAAGCTGCTCAAAGAGCGAGTAGCCGATCGCCTTCGACTCCTCAAACGACAATCCCGGCGGCACGATAAAGAGGCTTTGTATGAGATTGCGGTTGCCTTCGGGCAGATACTCCATCTTCGGTATCAGAAGCCACACCAGCGCGATCGATCCAACGGTTGAAACGATCACCGTTCCAAGCCGCGTAAAGTGGGTTGAGAGCGTGAGTTCCACAAGAGCCATCAAAACGCCACCCAGCCGAGCGCCCAAGCCGCCCAGCCACACCGCGATCGCATTCGGTTTTGCGCGTAGTTTGGTGTGCTGCATCATCACGCGCCAGAGCATCGGAATCGCCAGCACCGAGATAAACAGACTAAAGCTGATCGCGGCGGTAACGGCGATCGCAATGTCCTTAAACAACTGCCCCGCCTCGTCTGCAAGAAAGATGATCGGCGCAAACACGGCGATCGTAGTCAGCGCCGAGATCACCAGCGCACCCCACACCTCCAGCGTGCCGTCATACGCCGCATCGACAAACCGCTTGCCCATATTTTTGTGCCGATCGATGTTCTCCAGCACCACGATCGCGCTGTCGATCAGCATTCCAACCGCAAAGCTAATGCCCGCAAGCGAGATGATATTTAGGCTGCGTCCCAGCGCGTCCATAATGATAAATGTACCGATCACGCTCAAGGGAATACCGATCGCAATCACAAGCGTCGGCGCAACCGCCCGCAAAAATATCAGCAGCACCAGCACGGCGAGGATCGAACCAAACAGGATATTCTGTTGTACAAGCGAGATCGCGCCCAAAATATACGGTCGCTGATCGTAGTTCCACGCGATCTCCAGCCCGTTGTCCTTGAGCAGCGTGCGGTTGAGTTCGGCGGCGACGGCTTCGATCTTGTTGGTCATCTCCACCACATTCGCGCCCGTTTCAGGACGCACGCCTATCGAAATGCCCGCCTTGCCCAGATAGATCCCAATGCCCGTCTGCTTGGTGTTTGCCAGCTTGATCTCGGCGATCTCTTTGAGTTGAACGCGGCGAAGTCCGTCAAAGCGCAGCACCAGTTCGCCCACAGCTTCGGGCGTTTGAAATTTGCTTGTCGTCCGTACGCGGTATGTTCTGCGCCCCAGATCGAGCGTACCTGCCGAAACATCGATATTCTCTCGCGCGATCGCACCGATAATCTGATCGATCGTCAGCCCCACAGCCGCCGCCTTGTATTGATCGAGCGTGATATGAATCTCGTCGTTTATGCCGCCGCGGATCATCAGTTCGCTCACGCCCTCAATGCGCTCAAAACGGTCGGTTACTTCGTTTTCTAAAAAAGTCTGATAGGTTGCGATATTGCGCTCGTTGCCCTCCAGCGTTTGCACCATAAACCAGACGGCGGCGGGCGTGGTTTCGCCTGTGGCGCGTAGCACGGGATTGTCGACATTGTCGGGATAGCTGCGAACTTCGTTGAGTTTGTTGGAGACATCTAGGAGCGACTTTTGCAGGTTAGTACCGAGCAAAAACCGCAGCGTGATCCGTCCGCTGCCCGTACTAGAGGTACTTTCGTACTCCTCAAGCCCCTCAAGGTTTTTGAGCACCTTCTCTTGCGGCTCGACAATCTCGCTTTCGATCTCATACGGCGTTGCGCCCGACCAGCGGGTCATAACCGAGATTTCGGGACGCGACACATCGGGAGTAAGCTGGTAGGGCATTCGCATTAGGCTAATCGAACCAAATAGCACGATGAGTATCAAGCAAACCGTTACCGCGACAGGTTTTGAGATGGCAAAACGAACAATGTCCAACAAGCGTCCTTTTGCAAAATCCGTTATTCTATATCAAGATAGTGTTGTACGCGTGAATGATTTGTAGGCAATGCCATTATCTATTCTTTTTACCATTGCTCGCTGGTGCTTTTGCACAGGTACTGCGTCAGCTTCACTCAGCGCTCGGTTACATACCAAGAAGTATGCTCCCGTCGCGCCTCGTTCAGCTTCCTTGCCCCTGCACAAAATCCCTACGCGATCAATGGCAAAAAGCGATTCGGTGTACATTCTGTCATTGCGGGCTTGACCCGCAATCTCTGCCTTTTTCTTTCATCGCGCGAAACACGAGATTGCGGATTAAATCCGCAATGACGGTAATTCGTTAATCGCTTGTTTCTCGGTCATTGCGGGCTTGACCCGCAATCTCGCCCGATCACTACTAATCTTGAATCCAGCCGTTTGCACCTAAAATCTGTAACACTTTGCAATCGCCCAGCTCACACGCCTTGCGAGCGTCCTGCGTTGCCTTTTTGAAATCGCGAAGAATAGCATACGAAATGCCGCGATTGTTATAAGCATCTGTATATTTCGGATCGATCTTGATCGCTTGCGTAAAGTCTGCGATCGCCTTTGCGTGATCGCTAAGTACGACATACGAAACACCGCGATTGTAGTAAGCATCTGTATATTTTGGATCGATATTTATCGCTTGCGTATAGTCTGCGATAGCCTTTGAGACATCGCCAAGTTCGGCATACGAATTGCCGCGATTGTTATAAGCCTCTGCCTTGTTTGGATCGATCTTGATCGCCTGCGTATAATCGGCGATTGCCTTTGAACGATTACCAATATTTTTATACGAAACGCCGCGATTGTAATAAGCCATTGCATCGTTTGGATCGATATTGATCGCCTGTGTATAGTCCGCGATCGCTTTTGAGTAATCGCCAAGTTCGTTATATGAAATACCACGATTGTAATAAGCCTGCGCATTGTTTGGATAGAGCTTGATCGCTTGTGTAAAGTCTGTGATCGCTTTTGAGTGATCACCAAGTTCGGCGTGCGAATAGCCACGATTGGCATAGGCTTCTGAATATTTTGGATCAATCTTGATCGCTTGTGTAAAATCCGCAATCGCCTTTGAGTGATCGCCAAGTTTGCCATACGACAAGCCGCGATTGTTATAAGCATCTGCATCGTTTGGTTCGATCTTGATCGCCTGCGTATAGTCCTCTATCGCTTTTGAGCGATCGCCAAGTTTTTCATACGAATTGCCGCGATTGAAATAAGCCAATGCATGGTTTGGATCGAGATCGATCGCTTGTGTATAGTCCGCGATTGCCTTTGAGTGATCACCAAGTTCGTAATATGAAACGCCGCGATTGTTATAAGCCATTGCAAAGTTCGGATTGATATCGATCGACTGTGTATATTGCAGTATCGCTTCTTGATGGTCACCTTGTTTTCCAGCCGCCACGCCATTATTATACGCAGTCTTCGCACCGTCTCTATCTGTGCAAGCACACATAAGAAACGCGATCGTTAGTAACACAAGAAAAACCCTCATTGCCGCTCCTTTTGTAAAAATTGGCTCAAATGCTACTTGCTGATCGCTGAAATTACGCGGAAGGGGCGAGGTGAGATTGCGGGTCAAGCCCGCAATGACGAAAAACAGACGGTGTAGGAATTGCCGTCATTGCGGGCTACGACCCGCAATCCCTGTCATTCTGAGGAGCGAAGCGACGAAGAATCTAGACTCCCAGCGGCGCAAGCCGCAATCCTCCGCAGCGACACCTCGGTGCGAGGCTACTGCTCCGCCGCCTCGCGCTTCGCTTGGGTTACTGTCGGTTTCACGGGTTAGGCTATTGTCCCGCAGGGACAGCACTTTATTAACCGTATGCTTTAGCTTACGGAAAAGGTAATACGCCCCCCCACCCCCTCTCAAGTCCCGCAGGGACGGCACAAAACAAGTGTCGTCCCTGCGGGACTTTGGTTTATGTGTTTGCATTGTCCGTAGGCTGAAGCCTACGGTTAATAAAGTATCGCCTCTGCGAGGCTGTGATAGTGTGATTGCGTGTCAAGCCTAAGACTCTTACGAAAACGCTGTTGCGGCAAGCCGTTGCGCCTGACCAGCGGGTCATAACCGAGATTTCGGGACGCGACACATTGCAAAATCCGTTATTCTATATCAAGATAGTGTTGTGTGCATGGATATATCTTGGGCAGTCGTTGTCGTAGCGGTGATTTTAACTTTGTTGTATGTGTAGTTTGTTGTTGGTACAAAGCCGCTTAACGGTTTTGGGGTTTCAAAATGCACGCGCGAAAAGTACTGATCAAATCCGCTATTGTCGTTTTCGATCAGCACCTCCAGCCTCCTGTGCGCTTCATAAAACTTCGCCCGTTTTGCTTCGATCGCCGCTTCGATCTCAACCTGCCTCGCCGCCGCTTCATCGCCCGTTACATCGACTTTCATCTGCGCCGCCTCTGTGCCTTCGCGCGGGCTAAACCGAAAGAGGTGAATGTGTGTCAGCGGCAGATCGTTTAGCCGCAAAACCGATTCATTGTGGATCGCCCTACTCTCGCTCGGAAAACCCGCGATGTAATCCGTGCCAATCGCATATCCGCGCGAGGCGATCTGCGTTAGTAACGCCCGATCGCTTTCAAAACGATTGCGGCGGTTCATGGCGGCAAGAATCCGATCGTCCGTGTGCTGAAGCGCAATGTGCAGATGTTTTGCCATAAACGGCGCGTCAAGTAGATCGATTAGCTCCTCGCCGATCTGCGCGGGTTCAATGCTCCCTAGCCGCAGCCGCTTCACGCCGTCAATTTTGCCAATCTGCGCGATCAGAGACGAAAGCGAACTACCCACATCCGAGCCGTAGCCGCCCGTATTTGTGCCCGTGAGGACAAACTCCATATAGCCGCCGTCGATCAATCGTCTGATCTGGTCGAGTACAATCTGCGGTTTTTGGCTTCGCGCCCTGCCCCGCGTCGTCGGCACAATGCAGTAGCTGCACGCAAAATCGCACCCCTCTTGGATCTTGATAAACGCCCGTTTCTTGCCCGCAAACGATGCGATCGCCGCCTCTTCGATCGGCGCGTTGGTGTCGCCTAGCCGCAAAAACGGCTCTGCTGCGGTCAAAAACGATGTGATCCGCAGCTTTTCGGAGTGTCCAAACGCGCCGTCGATCGCGCCGCCCTCAAGCAGGCGTTCTCCTAACGCGCCCGCACCGCAGCCCGTAAGCAGCAATTTTGCGTTGGGGTAGTCGCGCCGAACTCGTCTCGCGTAGGCTCGCACAGCGCTGTCGGCGCTATTGGTAACAGTGCAGGAGTTGATGACAATCGCGTCAGCTTCGCTTTCGGTGCGAACCCGTTGCCACCCTTTTGCGGCGGAGATCATCACCTGCGTATCGTATAGATTTGTGCGGCAGCCAAAGGTTTTGAAATAGACTTTTTGCATACAATTTTTGCCTCGTTAAAAATCGCGATCTTAGCGCACACACTTGAGTACATTCAACAAAAGCGATCGATCGTGGCGCATGCCTCTATAACGCACGCTTCCGAACCGTTGTCAGCGGCTGGCTTTTGAGGCTGATAGCGAGGAAGGGATAAAAGATTGTATTATTTTTCATTATCGATCCATAGTGCAATGATTTGATTGTTGTATAAATCTGTGTAATATATTTTTACATACACGCCATTTTTTAGCGGACTTCCTTGTAATCGTGTGTTGTTGTGGGCGTATGTAACAATGTTATAAAAATATTCGAATTTGATCCCATTTACAACATAGTTTCCTAAGTTGCTCCTGCTATGATAATCTGTGATATATCCTTCAGCAATTTGATAGGTTTGGTTATCGTATATACTATGTAATATTGTATATTCGTCTTTCATGCTTGGAAGGACTTCATATAGGTATGCTGGCGCAAACAATAACAAAACAACGAGAACAAAAGCATGCAGTTTATTCTCATATTTTCTACGAATTAACATATATAGCGGTACAATAAATGAAACAGCAGAAATTAAAACAGAATGTATCACATATATGTTTAGAAAACCCACATTTGCAATGTTGAATACTTCTGTCATACATCAACTTTACTAGAAATAACTATCAAAGCCATATCAATACATCTGAATCTATCAACACGACTTTCTTCTTTTTCTTATATTTCTTACATATTGCTCAACATCTAGCAGATCGTCTCTATCTTTCCAGATTCCAAATAGTTCGCTGTCTATTTCTTCGGAGGTAGTATTGTATTGATTGGCGATAGGAACGATCTTTGCGCAAGCCTTACCTCTGAAAGTTACGGTGATCTCTTGCCCGCCATTTACTTGCGAAATAATCCTGCCGGGCTGAATCCTTAACTGATTGGTTGTAATGTTCATAAATCCCCCGTTCGTAACAAGCAATATGTCGCCATTTTAGCACAGTTTTTTCAGCAGTCAGTATGTGATTGCAAATATGATTGATTCAACGATCGCTAGTGGCGTATTTTCCGTTTACATCCTCACCTTTGCGGTAATCCCTAGCATTTTTAATCCAAGTCTGATCGCCAGCGCAACGACGGCAAAGAGTTTGAGGAGGGCGGCTTGGTTGTCGCTGCCGATCACTCGCGTGTCGTTGTAGAAACGGTGAAACTTCGTGGCGAGTTTGTAGAGATAATCGGCGATTAGGTGCGGCTGGCGAGTTTTGAACGCCTCTTCGATCGTCTCAGGAATCGATAGCGCAAAAAATAGCAGATCGTTTCCGCTTTCGCTTAGTCCGATCGTGCTTGCGCTTGCGGCGGCAGCTTGCGTCAAGCCCACCTTTTCAAAAAGCGAACAGATCCGCGCGTGGGCGTAATTGACATAATAGACAGGATTTGAGCTGTCCTCGTTTTTGAGTAGATCGACATCAAACTCCAGATGGGTGTCGGCTCGTTTGGTCAAAAACACAAAGCGCAGCGCGTCATAGCCCACCTCTGCGCCGACCTCTTCCATTGTTACGAAATTGCCCGATCGTTTGGACATTTTGTACGGTTCGCCGCCTTTTAGGAGCGCAACCATTTGCGAAAGTAGCACCTCTAGTCTGTTGCTGTCGTAGCCCAAAAAGTCGATCGCCGCTTTGACGCGCGGAATGTAGCCGTGATGATCCGCGCCCCAGATGTTGATGTAGCGGTCAAAACCTCGCGCAAACTTATCGCCGTGATAGACAATGTCGCCCGCCAGATAGGTTGGTACGCCGTTTTCGCGCACCACAACGCGATCTTTGCCATCGCCTTTTTGAGTGCTGGCAAGCCACACTTTGCCTTCGCTGTCGGTATAGAGTGCGCCGTTTTTCTCCAGCGCCGATCGTGCGCTATCCCAGCGATCGTAGAGTGATTTTTCGCTGACGAAGTTGTCAAAGACGATCGCCGCGTCGCTCAAAGTGCGCTTGATCCACAGAAGCATTTTCTCTTTCGCCCAAACGCAGAGCGGGTCAAGATCGCTCTTTTCATCAAAGATAGCGCGTCCGAAATGCTCCAGCGCCTCTTTTGCCAGATCGCTAATATACTCGCCCTGATAGCATTCGGGCGGAAACTCAACCGCTTCGCCCAAAAGCTCAATGCGCCCTTTGAAATAGAGCGATCGCCCCAACAGTTCGATCTGGTTGCCCGCGTCGTTGATGTAATACTCGCTCTGGATTTTGTAGCCCAAATGCCGCCCAAGACGCAAAAGCGCGTCGCCATAAAACGCTCCTCTGGCGTGTCCGATGTGTAGCGGTCCCGTAGGATTTGCGCTGACGAACTCCAAGAGGATCGTCTCGCCGCCCTGCCCCGCTCCGTAATTTTCGCCGCTTTTTAGCGCCTCGTTTGCCGCGCTGTCAAGAAAACCGCCGCTAAGCGTGAAATTGACATAACCGCCCACCGCTTCGACTTTGCTAAATAGCCGCTCATCGTGCAACTTTGCGCACAGCTCGGCTGCGATCGTCTGCGGCGGCTTCTTTTCGGCTTTTGCCAAACTAAATGCCACAGGCGTACAGAAATGACCAAATGACGGATCTTTGGGCTTGGTAATGAGCGCAGAGCCAACCCCCAAACGATCGGCAATATGTGCGCTTAGCAGTCGTTTCAAAAAGTAGCCTTAGGAGACTTTTGCGGTTTCAGAGGGCGCAGCGTTGTCTGTTTGTTTGTCGGCTTCAATCGTCTTTGCAGGCTCTTCATCATCACGAATCGCATGTTTGAAATTCTTGATTCCGCTTCCTAAACCTCTCGCAAGTTCTGGGATTTTCTTTGCGCCAAATAACACTAGAACGATGACCAAAATAACGATTAGCTCAGGCATACCGGGCATACCCATATCAACTCCTTAGGCTTTCCAAGCCGAAATAAAATCGCACAATGATACCTTGCTACGCTTTACGCGAGAGGCTAGGACAATCGCCTTGAGCGTTTCGTAGCTTTCGTCGAAACGGTCGTTGATGACCAGATAGTCGAAGTAGTCGATCTGCGCCATCTCGTCAAGCGCGTTTTTTAGCCGCCGTTCGATCGTCTCCGCATTATCGGTTGCCCGTTTGACAAGCCGATCTTTTAGTATCTCAAGCGAAGGCGTGGTTACAAAAACGCTGGTGAGCCGATCGCTAAAGAGCTTTGCGATCGCCGCTTGTCCTTGTACATCAATATCAAAAACAACCGTCTTGCCCTTTGAAAGCATATCCACAACCCAGCGTTTGCTGGTGCCGTAGAAGTTGCCATGCACCTCTGCCCACTCCAAAAACTCGCCCTGTTCGATCGCTTTTTCAAACGCCTCTTTGGTGGTAAAGAGGTAATCAACGCCCTCCTTTTCACTCGCTCGCAAAGCGCGGGTAGTCGTCGAAATGCTAAGCGCGGCGTAGTCATATGTGTCGCAGATTTTGCGACAGAGCGAGCTTTTGCCCGATCCGCTAGGACCCGAAACGACCAAGAGCGAACCGGACATAGTTAATCCTTTTTGTTTGGAAAGCTGATGTTAATCGTCAGTTGCATACCGTCTAAAATCTCCCTGAGCGTACCCGTTGAAAGGGTGCTGAGTATGTTTTGCGCCGCGTTTGAACCAGCTACGCTTGGACTTAGAGGCGCAATGTCTGTCAGTTCAGGCGCGATCGGAGTTTCGTCAAGCGGCGCGTCTGGTTGCACATCTTCTGCGATCGGAGCAAACTCCTCTTCGTCGGAAAGTAGCTCTTCATCAGGAAGCGGCGGAAGCTCTTCGCCAAGCGCTGCGGCAACCTCCCGCTCGTCAAGATTTTCCAGCGTTTGGGCGTTTGAATCAGGCGAGATCGGATCGGACGGAATCTCGTCAAAGTTGAGCACAATTTCAGGCTCCGATAACTCTTCCTCGCCTAGTTCTTCAACCTCCGCGCTGCCTTCCGTCTGATCCAAAAGCGCGTCAGCATTCAGATCGCCGCCGTCAAACTCATTTGCCTCGTTGATGTCCGATAGCTCCTCTTCGTCAAGAAGTGAGCTGTTTTCGCCAAGCTCGATCTTGAGATCTTCAGACGAATCGACAATCTCGCCAAGCTCTGCAAGGTTTAGATCGTCTGTTGGTTCAACGCCATCGCCAAGATCTGCAAGGTTTAGATCGCCATCAAGCGCGTCCGCACCCTCCATCTCATCTGTTAGTAACTCTTTTACTTTTTCCACTTCGTCTTTATCGAAAATTGGCATCTGTTGTTCTGTTCCTTCCTCGTTAATGGCAATATCTTCAATAGGGTCGCCTAGATCGCCTATATCTTCCGTGTCCGCCGCTGTCGGCTCCGCAAACTCATCAAGCGGCTCGTCCGTAACCAGATCAACATCGCCTAGATCGCCTAGCGACTGGTACGATTCCGGCGATGACAAATTGACGCTACTTAGATATTCTGCTTCGCTGTTAGCCATCTCATCAACCGTAGCGGGTTCAGCGGATAGTTCAGGCTCAACGGCGTAAGGCAGATCATCAACAGAAGCGGCAAACGGATCGTCAAACGCTTCAACAGGATCGCCAAATGCTACAGCGGGATCGTCAAACGCTTCAATAGGCGCGTCCGCTTCCAGAGCAGGCTCTACTTCTAAGGTTGGTTCAGCCTCCAAGTCAGCCTCCAAATCAGCCTCTGGTATATGCAACTTTTCGAGCGGCACTACCTCGCCGTCTGTTTCGGCGCTAGACAGATCGCCCAGCAGTTCATCGTCTGATTCACCAAGAGTTGGCTCTGCGATCTCGCCTAGATCAAGATCGCCGCCGACATCAACTGCCACATCCGCCAAATCCGGTTCGCTCGTGCCGCCTGTTAGATCGCCCAACGACCCAATATCATCTGCGCTATCAAAGTTTAGATCGCCTAATCCGCCGCTATCTAGATCGCCAAGATCAACGCCCATCGCTAGATCATCACCGCCGAGAAGCTCATCGCCGCCAATGCCCAGATCATCATCAATCGGCGGAAAGTCAGTCTCCGCTGCTGTATTGAGCTTTGCGTTGAACTCATCGATCAGCTCCGTTGGCAAAAACGGCTTCTCAATGTAGAGGTCAAAACCATCTAGGCGATCGGAGTTTTTTGGGTGCAAGAGACCGATCTTTGCGTCCTTGAACTTCGTGCGAAACAAGCCAATGTCCGCATCGCCCAAACTCTCGTTATCGACCAACACCCAAGTGTAATCACCCGCCGCCGCATCGGTAGCGATTGTCGCCGCCAACAGCTCCAAGCCGATTCGCTGTGCGCTTAGGCGTACGAGCTTCTCTACTGTTGCGTTCTTATTGATGAGCAGTATTTTCATCTATCACCCCGCGTGTTGCAAAAACTTGAGAGATTGTATAGTTAGAATGCTTTTATACCTAGCCAAAGGGCGATCGTGCGAACAGTTTTGATTCTACTTCTACTATTTTCGTCTGCGCTCTGCCAGCAGATATTCTATCTGATGCCCAAAGAGGGAGCGAAAGCGGAGGCGGCGATTATCCGCGAGATCGGTCGTGCAAAGAGCGCGATTGTACTGACAATGTACAGCTTTACCAACGGCAACATCGCCAAAGCGCTCAAAGATGCAGCCAAACGGGGCGTAAAGATCGTCATTGTCGTCGATGAAAAGACGGAGCTAAGCGGTCAGAAGAACGCCAGAGCGGGCGAGATGGCAAAGATCAAAGGCGTTGTTGTACGGCTTGCGAGGGGCGATCGGGCAAAGAGCGGCGAGTACTACGGGATTATGCACCTCAAGGTTGCGATCATTGACGAGCGGCTATCCATCTACGGTTCGGCAAACTGGACGGCTTCGGCGTTCAATATCAACCATGAGATCGTCTTTATTGACGACAGCGAAAAACTGGCGAGGGAGCTGCTAAAGTCGCTTGAGCCGCTGATCAAATCATCGCGGGAGTTTTAGCGCAGCGTCGCCTCGTATTTCTTGCAAAAGCCGATCGGGTGGTAGGAGTGTTTTGCCTTGCGAAGCCCCTCCAAGCCCAGATCCTCCTCACGATTGACGATTTTCATATTTGAGTACTCCCGCGCCAAATGCACTTGGTTGATCGTCTGATAGCTGCCCGGATAGTTCGTTCCGTCCGCTTTTTCTATGTGTATCACAACCGAATCCTCCGTAAGCGCTTCGCCAACTGTCAGCCCCGCGATCGCGCCTTCGGCTCGCAGCAGCCCGTAACTACAGGCAAACCGCTCAAAATCGCTCAGCAGTTCAACCACTCCCTTGTGTTCCGCTTCGGCGTTATACGGCGCTCGTTCAAACCAGCGATCGATAAACTCGATACTCTCGGCAAGATTTTCACGACTAAGCCGCTCGTAGTTGATCCCATAGATCGCCTCAAAACGGTTGACGAAGTTCTTTTTGGGGTGCAGGTTGCGTCCCGCAAGCGAGATCATCAGACTACAGTCGTAGAGGTAGTCGTCGTGTGCGTCCGTATGAACGAACACAAACTTGTCAGGATAGGCGGTTTCAAGCGTGGTTTTATCGGTTTGGCTTAGCGCTTTGAAGCCAAGCGGATAGCCCTCGCCTTGAGTTTTGGCAATCAGCCAGTCGACAGCGCCTCTTAGAACGCCGCTGCCAAACGGCATCAGAAACTGCGGCGTTTTGCCCTCTATTTGCTCACGAATAAGCACCAGATCGCCGTGCGTTGCAACCGTAATCTCCCGCGCAAAGCGCCAGAGCCAGAGATTGACAAATGTACTATCCGCAGACGCTCTTGCCGAATGCAGGTAAGCGGCGTCAATAAGCGGTTTATGTTTCAAAGAAAGCGGTTCAAAATCCATAAGTTACTCCAAAAGAATCGGACTATTTTACTACTATTTATCCGTCATCACGATCGTACCGTCCCAATGCTCATCTGGCGGAGCGGCGATAAAACTTGCGGTGCGATCGAGGTAAAGCATAGTGATGTGATCTTGAGGATCGATGGCGAGCGCCTGAAGCAGATACTGTTTGCACAGCGCAAACTCGCGCAGGCGAAAGAGCTGCAACGCTTTTGAATAAGCGTCCAATAGAGCGTGGCTGATCGTCAGCTTGCTTGGCGCTCCGCTCTCGCCGCCTTCGCCGCCTTCGCTATCCTCGCAAAACGCGGCATAAACCGCATAGACCGCCACGCTTTGATCGCGCCCTTTGACACGAACGCTGTCGAGTTCGCGGAAGATAAAGCGATCGCCTACCGCCTCCTGTACTGCCGCGCTAACAATGATCGGGTGGCGATAAAACTTGCTTAATCCTTCAAGCCGTGAAGCGACATTGACGCTATCGCCGATGACGGTATATGCGACTCGTTCATTAAAACCGATGTTGCCGACTACGCACTCACCAAAGTTAATTCCAATGCCGATATTAAGCTGATGATCGCCCAAAAAAGGAGTTGAAATCTTGCCTAGTTCGCCAACCATTGCGATCGCAGCGCGAATGGCATTTTCACTCGCATTCAATAGGTTTATTGGAGCGCCAAAAAAAGCCATAATTCCATCGCCGATAAACTTATCGATCGAACCACTTTCTGCAATGATTTTGTTGCCCATTACGCGCAAATACTCGTTTAGAAAGCAGACAAGATCGTTAGCGTTTTGATTTTCGCTGATGTGCGTGAAATTGCGAATATCGCAAAACATGGTTGCGATCTGGCGCGTCTCGCCGCTCGTTACGGGCGCATTTTCAGTCAGCATTTCGTTCATCACCGCTTCGGGCACATACCGTGCAAGAACTTGACGAGTACGACTGTTGATACGGTTAATTTCACCCATCAAAAGAGCGTTGTGGATAAATGTTGATGCTGCGTTTAGAAAAATAGTAAGATTTTCTGTCGTTTTAAGCGAAAAATAATCGTTTTTCGTGCTGGCTATTGAGACAAGAGCAAACGGTTTGCCGTTGTTTTCCAGCGGCAGTTTGAAATAACTTTGAAGCGGTTGATTGTTGTTTGATGGATCGTGGATGATAACGGAGTCGATTATGTTCTGATCGATCCCTACAAAAAAAGCATTAAAATCGGCAATGCTCATCGCTTTGAAATCATCAATGATCGCGCCAGTAAATCGACCGTGATTGGCTATGAATATCCTCTCTCTTTTATCGGGCTGTTTGAGAATAAAGCTAACAATATCAACCTCGCAAATATAGCGCAATAGTTCGGCTAATTCACCGATAAGCATAGCGATATTTTTCATTTTTTTTGCCAATGCTGAAAGTCTGCCAATCAGCGTCATTTGTAGAAGTTGATTATCTAAAAGATTGTTGATCGTCTCAATCAAACTTTGTTCATTGATATTTTGCGCCTCTCGTTCAATCGCGCGAAAGTCGATCGGGCTACTCTGCTCAAGTAGATTGGCAACAGCGATAGAAAGCTGTTCAAAACTACTCGGCGACTTTTCAATATACAAATCCGCACCAGCCTCTTTGCCCCAAAATCTGTCTTTTTCTTCGGCAAGATTGGTTAGTACAATAATCGGGATTTTACTCGTTGATTTTTTGTATTTTAAGAGCCTGATCGCTTGATAGCCTTTGACAATCGGCATTTCAAGATCGGTAATGATTAGGTGTGGCATAAAACTGTATGTCTGTTTCACGCCATCAAGACCATTGATCGCTCTAGCCGTTTTGTAACCAAGCGAGGATAAATACTCGCAGATCATATCGGCGAACAGATCGCTATCGTCAAAAATCAAAATCCGTTTTTTGCTCATTTGATCAGTTCCCTTACAACTGTAATTAGATTTTTATTTTTGAACGAGTTTTTGACAATATAACGATCTACGCCCAGTGATTTAGCGCGATCAATATCTGCCTGATCGGATCGAGAGGTGATAAATACAATGGGAATATCTTTTAGCTCTTTTGCATCTCTGATATTTCTTGCCAGCGTCCAGCCGTCGATATTTGGCATATTAATATCGCTGCAAACAAGATCGTAACGGCGCTCTTTGAGCAGGTTTAACGCCTGTGAGCCATCGCTAGCGCCATCAACAATAAAACCGTCGGAACGCAAAATATCGCAGATAATATCACGGCTAAATGTAGAATCATCGACGACCAAAATTCGCTCAAAAGCCTGCTCTCGATCGACTGCGCGACTCTTCATATCAATGGCTTTTGTCTGTTTTGCGATCTTTGAAAGCGTAGGAATATGCAAGATCGGTACCATCTCATAATCTTCGCTCAGTACTACGCCCGCATATAGTGAAAATGAGTGCATCGTTTTTGGAAGCGGTTTGACGATCACGGAACGCATTGCTTCGACATTATCAACGCAAATTGCGATCAGATCGTCAATATCTCGCATAATCGCCACAAAGTAACTATCGCGATCTGTCTTAATATCGATCGTATCCAAGAGATGATCGATATAGTAGAGTTTAATGATCTTATTATTGTATGCGATCGCCGGTCGATCGACAACGCTAATAATATCATCAGTATTGAGTAGAAACATCGCTTCAACATAATTAACAGGTACAATCAGTCTGCGAGATCCTGACATAATGGGAAAGCCCGTAATGGACGAAAATGAGAGCGGAACAATGATCGTCCATTTTGTCCCAATGTTTTTCGTGCTTTCAACAAATAGCACACCTTTTACCTGCTCAACATTTGCGGCGACAACATCCATTCCAACGCCGCGCCCCGATATATCGCTAACCACTTTTGCCGTCGAAAAACCGCTTTGAAACATATAGTGATTAAGTTCGTCCGTATCTAGCGCATTTGCCGCCTCAATATCCATGATATTATTTTCTACAATCTTTGTACGAATCGCGGCATAGTCAATGCCTCTGCCATCATCGCTGATTGTAATCTTCATATTTCCGCTCTCGCGTGAGCAGTTAATCACAATCTTTCCTCTTTCGGTTTTTCCCAGTTTAATACGATCGCTCGGTTTTTCAATGCCATGATCGATCGCATTTCTGATAATATGCAAAAATATCTCGCCTAGAAGTTCAATAATATGTTTATCGATCTCGTTTTCTTTGCCGACAATCTCAACATCCGCCTGTTTGCCCAAACTTGCCGACATATCAAAGACAAAACGGGTGTAATTATCTAAAATAGTAGAAAGCGGCACCATTCGCAAACTCACAACTGCATCATAGAAGTTTTTGACGCTTACCGCACAATCTGCCGCAAGGTTTTTAGCGCTATTTGATAGTCTATTTGCATTTGATAATAGCTCCGATATTGCACTATTTTTTGGCTGCGATCGAGCATATGCTTGCAAACTAATTGCCAGATCGCGGCTTGTTTTCATCAGCGTTTTGCTGCTCACTTCGATCGACTGCTGCGCGGCAATATCTCTAATGATCCCGTTGATCTTTTCAAGTGAAATGCGGATCGTGTTTTTGCTAATCTTCTCTTTGCCGTGCTCTTTGGTATCTAACGCTTTGATTTTTGTTGCGGCGGGAAGATTAAACTCCTCGTTTTCCGCCATCAGCTTTAGTTCGCTAACCAGCACATTGACATTGATTGAATCGGTTTTATCGATCGCGAGAGTTTTAAGAGATTCGCGCAGTAGATCAAACGCGCTCAAAATGAGTTTGATCCCTTTATCTTTTAGCTTGATTCTGCCCTCTTTATAAGCGATAAAAACGCTTTCAACCGCGTGCGAAAGAGATTCGATATTTTTGAACTCCAGCATTCGCGCAGAACCTTTGATCGTGTGCAAATGCCTTAGCAAAACGCCAAGATTTTCCGCATCGTCATCGCTTTCAAGAGCGATAACTAAACTCTGCGACGCGGTGATATTTTCACCAACTTCATCGATAAAACGGGCGATATAACGCGATTTATCGATCGCCATTTAGCTCAACCGCTAATTTATTGGTTTCTGCTTCCAGCTCATCTAATAGATGCGAACGCAAACCGTAATCTCCCACAACTGTTTCGAGCTTTTTAACTACTTCATTATTGGTATCCGCCGCTCGTTTGGACTTTTCGCCCATCTCTTCACTTTGCGAAGTGATAATTTCTGTGTTCATCTGTATTTGAGCGAAGATCGATAGCAGCTTTTTTAACAGTTTGTCGCCGTGCATTACGCGATCGCTTCCCTCCTCGCTCGCCACGATCAACTCGCCCGCGCTTTCGCCAATCGCCGCGATCTGATCTTTGATCTGCCTCGTCAATCCCGCAATGTCGTCGGTCAAACGGTTGATCTCGCTTGCCACAACAGCAAACCGTTTGCCGTGTTCGCCCGCGCTTGCCGCCTCCAACGCCGCATTAAATGCAATCACTTTCGTCTGATTGGTGATCGCATTGATCGAACGCACAATGTTGCCAATCGTCGTCGTTTTGTTGTTCAGGCTGATAACGCTACCCGTCGTAGCCTCAGTTGTCGCCTTGATCTCGTTCATCTGCGCAAGGCTGCTTTCGCATACGCTGTGCGCATTTTGCAGTTCAGTTTTGACCTTGTTTGCCACCTTCGCCAAGCTAAAACAGGTATCGCTCACCTCGTTTGCCCGCTTGCCGTTTTTGACCATTGCCGCTTTGAGTACATCGGCGTCTTGGCTCTGTTTGTTCCAGTCTCCACGAATTGACGCGATCGTCCGTTTGCAGCTCTCGATCGAGCCAGCGCCAAAGCGTCCGACTGCTATCTTTGGCTGCTGCTTGGTTATGGCATGCGGCTCGCGTTTTAGCCAATTAGGTAGTTGCATCTAAAGCCCCCCCTACTTTGTCTTGTATCGTTCAAGCGTAACATTGAGCGAATCCGCCATCGCGCTAAGCTGATCGGCGATTTTGCCCGTAGAACTCGTCGCCAAAACGAACTGCCGCACACCCGCCGAAATCTCCTTGAGCGTCTCAAAAATCTGCGACGAAGCGTACTCCTGCTGTTTGGAGAGGTTGGAAATCTGCTGATAGCTGACCGCGACATTTTGACTATTGGTTACGATCTCCTCAAAGACCACCTTCTGTTCGCCCATTCTTAGAGCGCCCGAATCGATCCTGCGCGTCTGGTTGGCAGCTCTGGCGATCAGCGCCTGCGACTCGTTTTGCGCCGCTTCGATCTGCGCTTTGATCTCTTTGGTCGATTCGGTAACGCTGTCGGCAAAACGGCGAATCTCCGCCGCCACAACCGCAAAACGCGCTCCGCTCTCACCCGCGCTGCTTGCTTCAAGCGAGGCGTTAAACGCAATGAGTTTCGTCTGATCGGCGATAGAATCGATGATCACAATCGCCTCGCTAATGCCAAAGATCATCTCCGTTAGGCTGCGAATTGCGCTGATGATCTCGGAGTTTTGCGCCCTGATCTCCTCCATCAACGCCTGATTTTCGTCGCGAAGCTCCGCACCTTTGCGGCTTAACATCTGCGTCTGATCGGCTAGGCTTGATGCCTCTACGCTCGTTTGCGCCACCTGTTTGCTTAGATTTTTGTTGCCTTCCATTGTGCTGACGATCTCGCTAACGCCCGCCGACTGCTCATTTGCCGTTGCGCTAATATCGCGTACTGATGATGAAAGTTCAAACGCGCTGGAGGTTACTAACGACATATTGCTCTTAAACGAATCGAAGATCGCGCGAAGATCAAATAAAAAGTTATTGAATATCTGCATAAATTCGCCAAACTCATCGCGGGAAACAATGTTGAAATTTGATGATAGATCGTGATTGGATATAGCGGTGAATATATGGCGAATGTTTTGTGATGATTGATGAATCCTGCGAGTGCTAAAAAAGACGATTGTAAATGCCAGCGCAACGATAATGAGTACGATCGAGAGTGTTCTTATCAATGCGGTATAAGTCGCTTGCACGCGATCTTCGAGCAGTATTTCCAATTCGTCCAAAATCGCGTTCCACAACTCATAAGTTGCTTCGTTCGATTTTGCCACAGCACGCATAGCAGGGGCGAGATCAAGCTGCGTTTGTTTCAGTATTGTATTGAGCTTAGCGCCAAGATCGTCCATAGAGGCATCGTAATTGACCATATGCGGGGTAATGCTTGACGAAATATGCTTGTGAAACTGTTCGTCTCTTGCGCCAAGCGTCTCAATGGCGTTTCGCAGCGACTCCATTAGACGACGGCGATCCGCCTCTTGTAGTATGGCAATAAGATCTGTTAAATCGTATGCCTGTTGTGTTGTCAGCGCCGTTTTTTGTTTAGTTTCATCGATCGTTGTCTGTATGTTTCGTAGAAATGTTCCAACCGCCATCAGTTGTTCAAAAGTCTGCGGCAGACCGTTTAGCGTTGCATCGGCAAAATAGTAGATACTCATATCGTCCGTTAGATACAACTTGCCGTTTTCACCGATTTGTACAAGATTTTTATTGAGCATTTTTACATACTGTAAATAGCTGTACAAAACCGCTTTTTTCTCCGCAAGATTGCTTGTTGGCGCATTGTATATCTGCTCCCACGCCGTGACGAGTTTTATCTGATTGTCCCGATTAGATAATGAGCGAATCTGTTCGTTGATCACAGCGCCAATTCCGACAAGATCGCCTTCATCATAACCAAAACGCACACGCGCGTGTCTAGGCAGTATCTCCGAAAGAACGGCAAACGGACGAAGTTCCATAATATGTTCCAGCTTGATTTTTTGCAGCTTAATATCGCTATACGCACTATCAATAATGATCGTCAGCATAACGATAATTGGCAGCAAAAATGCTGTACTAATTAGCAGTAGATTGGTTGAGATTTTCAGTCGGCTGAACACTTAGTACCCCTTCTAGTTTTGATTGAAGCGCGTAACGATAATCTTCGGGCGAAAAACCGCCTATAAAGACCTCGAAACCGCTGTATTGACCGCGATCGATACTACTAAGCGCTGCGGTAACTCTATGCTTTGTCTGCGGATCGTTGTTTGAATCGCTAAATGTTGCCAAGCGATAGAACGCGGGCCAAAAATCACTATTTTTGTACGCCGCCGACTCGTAGCAAACCCTCGCTTCGCCGATCATATTTTTGCACAAATAATATTCGCCGCGCAGAAAATCGGTTGCGGCGCTATCGTCAATGCTCTCAAGATCGTGCAAATAGCTATTGACGGATTTGAGATCGTAGCCCATCTGCAAGAGCGCATGCGCTGCCAGATCGTTACTGCTGCCGTCTTTGCAACCGCCTGTCGCAACCATATTTTGAACGATCTTTGGATCGATTGGCGTTTGTACCGCTTGGATCGCAGGCGTAGAAGTAATGGCGCTATTGTGCGAGTTCGCGGGCAGATGTGCAGCTTCAAGTTTGAGAAAATAGTAGGTGTTGTTCGTTCGCTTTGGGTGGAGCAACTTATGATTTACTAGCGCATTTTCTGCAAAGCCCACAAAGAGCATTCCACGATCGCGTAGCGCAGAGGCGGCGTAATCTAAAATCTTGTTTCTTGCCATAACGCTCTGATACAAAAACGCATTACGATAGAAGATAATATCATAGCTGTCATCTTGCAAACCGTTCATGATGTTGTGCGTGAAAAACGAGATATGTTTTCCAAGCGAGGGTTCGATCGTAAAACTATCTTTTTGCACGCCGATAAACGGCTCTAATAGATATTTCAAATTTGATCCGTCATTTCTAAATCTATTGTTGGAAAAGTGCCCTTGCGAAGCGATCTCTATCGCCTCTTGATCGATGTCGAATGCGTCAATATGATATTTGATCGGCATTGATGTTGTTTTGTTAAAATGATCGATCACAGCCGCGATCGAATACGCCTCGCAACCGATCGAGCAAGCCGCGCTGCAAATTGCAATTTCACGCCCCGTTTTTGCCAGCTCAGGAAGTACATCGTTTAGCAGTAGTTCAAAATGTCCGCTTTCACGGAAAAAGTAGGTCTCTTTGATCGTAAAAAGCTGCGCGAGGCGTGAAATATCCTCTTGCGCCAATAGCTGAAGCGGAATCGTTGAAAGATTGTTTGTCGAATATTTCATCGCAAAAAAATGTTTAACCTCTTCGATCTGCTGTTCGTTTAATACAATGCCGGTTTCGATGCCAATTTCGTTGATAATTTTGTCGATCCAAGTCTTATGAGTATGGCTGTACGCTGCGCCAATTAGTTCGCAAATACGCCGCGAAATCGCCTCCAGCGGCAGCACAAAATGCGCCGAACCGTTATCTGCGACAGCTTTTGGCATACCGTAGATGAGCGAACTAGCCTTATCTTGCGCGATCACCACCCCGCCCTGCTCTCGAATGTGAGCGCAACCCGCCGCGCCATCGTAGCCCATACCTGTCAAAACCACGCCGATAAGTGCGTTTTTATACGCCTTTGCCGCGCTTTGAAAGAGTACATCAGCAGATGGTTTTTGGTTATTGACAGGCTTGGAATCAAGCAGTTTAAGCTCACCGTTTTTGATCATTAAATGGGTGTCGGTCGGCGCAAAATAGATCGTTCCGCCAAGCGGTTTTTCGCCATCGACAGCGATCCGAACAAGTAGTTTTGTCTGCCTTCCTAGCCATTCGACAAAGCCTTTGTCAAAACCGCTGGAGTTGTGTTGAACGGCGATGATCGGCAGCGCAAAGTCATCAGGAAGCGTCGATAAAAGCTCGCTGTACGCTTTTGGACCGCCCGTTGAAGCGGCGATCACCACAGCGCCAAAGAGCTGGTTTTCCTCGCCGCTTGTTGCTGTCCCAGCGGCGCTGCGACTTCTGGCAAGCCCTTTGAGCGTCTCTAAAACTCGCAATTTTGTCCGATCGTTCGCGTTTTCGGCAAAGTCATTTTTGGAGATAAAATCTAACGCACCGCTTCGTGCGGTTTCGTAGGCTAAAACTGCCGTATCCACAACGCTGACAATAACGATCGGGGTATTGGATCGCTCGTGAATTAGTCTCGTTGCCTCCTGCCCGTTCATAATCGGCATTAAAAGATCCATCGTGATCAGATCGAGATCTAAAAGAGCGGCTTTTTCAACCGCCTCCTGTCCGTTTGACGCTTCGCCCGCGATCTCAAACGATCCATCGCTAAGGAGAAAATCCTTGATCATGTCTCTTGCTAGGCTGCTGTCATCTACCACTAAAACACGAATCACTTGAGCAGCCTTTGATGATCGAATAAAACAACAGTTTTGTTCTCTAAAAACGCAGTTTGTTTATAGAGCGTTTGCTGCAAAATATGCGGCATATTTCGCCACGCCGAATCTTCAATATCCAACTCTTCTTGCACTTCTGGCACAAAGAGCAAACTGCTATAACCTTTCAAAAATAGACAGTGTTTAAGCGCCATATTAACACGATCAAAAAGTTTATTAAAATAGATGATCTGCGCGTCAGGATCAATCGTTAAATCACAAATAAACGCGATCTTGGCAGTAGCGGCGGACGAAATGGCAAAGAAGATACGATCAGAGCGGAACAAGAAATAGTTCATAGTACAAACTCCTCGTTAAATTGCTCAATCATCGCGCTGTGATCAACGATAAAAACATCGTTTTTGCGATATTCAAACACACCGTTAAGATATGATTGGTGCGCGTCCGTGATCGTCTGAACCGTGTTTTCATCGACATCGACAATATCAATGCAGTCGTCAATCGTGAAAGCAAGCCTGTCGATCTGCTCTTTCAAAACCAAAACTTTTTTGGTCTCCGCGCCGCCGATTGCCAAGAACAGCGCGGTGTCGATCAGGAGATACGGCGTGGCAAAGCGGTTGATTAGCCCTTTGGCATAGCTGGGCAGAAGCGGCAGCGGATAGAATGTATCAAAGCCCACCACTTCGGCGATCGCGCTCGCTTCAAAGGCGTAAAACCCACCGCCAAGCGAGCAGATAAGAAACCGATTCATCGCTCAAAGCCCCCTTGCCTGAACTCTACAAGACGCATTCTTAAATCTATCCGCTTATAATAGCCACTTTCAAACCAAAACTACAAAGGCACAGCCGTGAAAATCACCGTCATTCAGGGTCCAAATCTCAATATGCTGGGAATTAGAGAGCGCTCCATCTACGGCGCGATCACGCTTGAGGCGTTGCACGAGGGGCTAAAAAAAATCGCCGAGCAAAACGGCATCGAGGTCGAGTTTCATCAGAGCAACCTTGAGGGTGAGATTGTCGATCGCATTCAGGAAAGCTACGGCGAGAGCGATGTGATCATTCTCAATGCCGCCGCCTACACACACACCTCGATCGCCATTCGCGATGCCATCTCCGCCGTGAATATTCCGACGATCGAAGTGCATATCAGCAACACGGCGCGGCGCGAGGAGTTTCGCCACACCTCGCTAATCAGCGCAGTTTGCGCCGGCATTATCACGGGTTTTGGACCGTTTACATACCATTTGGCGATGCTTGCCGCCATTCAAATCTGTAACGAAATCGCCGCGCAAAAAGCGGCGCAAAACAGTCAAAACGCTTGAAAAACTTTCTAACAACCAACGAAGCGGCACAGTACTACGAGTGCGGCTTTAGCTGCGATCACGCGATCGTCTTAGTGGTTGATGGTGAAAAGTTTTTCATCACCGACGCGCGTTATACTCTTGAAGCAAGCGAAGAGATTAAAAACGCGGGTACAAGCGGCGTTAGCGTAGTCGAAAGCGATGAACTTAGCGTAACGGCGCGTGAGATTTTGGTTAAACAGGGCGCAAAAGAGTGTGTTGTTGATCCGTGCGAATTGACATATCAAATGCTAAACGAGTTCATACACAAAACACCGCAGGTTAAGTTTGTTTTAGAAGACCGTTTTCATCAGAAAAAACGGAGTATCAAAGAGCAGTACGAGATCGAATACATTAAAAACTCCGCTAAGGTCAATACGGAGATTTTTGCGAAGATAGCGGAGTTTTTGAGTAAAAACGGCTGGCGGCGCACAGAGTGGGATCTGCAATTTACCATCAAGCAGTTTCTTATGCAATTTGGCAAGCGCGAACTCTCCTTTGAGCCGATCTTCGCCATCAACCAAAACAGCGCAAAACCGCACGCATACCCAAGCGACGAGCGGTTGGAGTACGAAGGCTCTGTTCTCCTCGATGCCGGGATCAAAGAAAAGCGCTACTGCTCCGATCGAACGAGAACCGCTTTTTTTGGCTATCTCGGTCTCAACTTTAACACCAGCCAATACTTCAGCGATCCTGAAAAGCAGAAGATCTACGACACTGTGCTAAAAGCGCATGATAAGGCGATCGAAGCCGCAAGAGAGGGGATCGCCGCTAGAGAGCTTGACGCGGTTGCAAGAGGGGTGATCGAAGAAGCTGGTTACGGCAAGTTTTTCACCCATTCGCTAGGACATGGCGTTGGATTGGAGATTCACGAAGAGCCGTATATCAACAGAAAAAATGAGGCGATTTTGCAAAATGGTATGGTATTTACGATCGAACCGGGTATCTATGTACCTAACTTTTTTGGCGTGCGAATCGAAGATATGGTACTACTCAAAAATTCGCAAGCGGTCGTATTGTGATTAAAACGCTAAACAGCGATATGACGATCGTCTATACGCCCAATTTTCCCTCGAATGTCCTCGTTTCCGCTAAGCGCTTTTTTGCGCTTATAGGCATAGGGGCAAACTTGGGAAATAAAAAGCGGATTTTTGACAAACTATACCGCTTTTTGTTAGACGATCGCGCTATCGATCCTGTGCGAACTTCGCCGCTTTTGATCAACCCTGACTTTAGCGATCCCGTCCGTCCGATCTACTTAAACGGCGTGATAGCAGTTCGCACTTGGCTCTCGCCGATCGCGTTGCTGCACCGCCTCAATGCGATCGAAGCGCGGTTTGGTCGCGCTCGCAGCTACAAAAACGCGCCCCGCACGCTTGATCTGGACATTATTTTTTACGAAACAAAAACTATCTACAATGATCGGTTAGTGATCCCGCACCAAAACTGGTTTGAAAGAGCAAGCGTTGTCGTGCCAATGAGACTACTTGGGGGGCAGAGATGAAACTTCAAACATTTACCGTTGAAAACCTTGCCGATGCGCTCAAGATCGCAACCGAAAAGTACGGCAGCGATGCAGAGATCGTCTCTACCAAAGAGATTGTGCGCAAAGGGCTGGGACGCAAGGGTCTGTACGAAGTTGTTATCAGCGTGCCCGACGGCTCTCACGCGCAAAACAGCGACGAGTCCGATGTACAGGCGCTCTTTTCAAGCGCCGCCAAAGAGATTGCGATGATCGCAGGCGTTGCGGGCGAGCAAACAAAGCCGCGCCCCTCTCGCGTAACGCCTCCGCAAACGCCCTCCACTCCCGCCCTTGAACCAAAGATCAGCCCAAGCAAAACCGCCACGACACCGCTAAAAGAGCAGGAGGAGCTGGTCAATCTCCAAAAGCAGATCGCAAAGCTGACCGAACGGGTCAAGTCGATTCAACATATGGTTTGGGACAATACGATCGACACCAAAACCATGCCGATTCCGCCTGAGTTTTCCGAGATTTACCGCGTTAGCCGCCAAAGCGGAATGCAACCTGAGCACCTAGACGCGATTATGCGTTTGACGCTGGATAATATGCCGATAAATATGCGCCAAGACAGCCTATTGGTGCGCCGCTACTTCAACACTCTCCTGCGGCAGATGGTGCCTGTGCGCCGCGAAGCGAGGCTGGCGCGTCCAAGCAAAAAGGTGATTATGCTGGTTGGTCCAACTGGCGTTGGCAAAACGACTGCGATCGCCAAGCTCGCCGCGCACTATGCGATGGATTTTCAGGAAAAGTACAAGGTTGGTCTGATCACGCTGGATACCTACCGCATCGGCGCCGTTGAACAGCTTGCGCGGTATGCGCAAATGATGCGAATTGGGATCGAAAGGGTCGATGATCCGATCAACTTAGGCAGTACGATCGCCGCGCTTCGCCACTGCGATTTTATCCTCATCGACACGGCGGGCAGCAGCCAGCACGATAAGGAAAAGATCATTCATATCAGCCAGTTTCTTAACAGCGAAAAATCAACGACGATCGATGTTATGCTGGTTTTGAGCGCCAACTCAAAGAGCGACGATCTGCGCGACATCTACCGCAGTTACGAATTTTTGGGAATCGACTCGATCGTTGCGACAAAACTTGATGAAACACGCACGCTTGGCACGCTCTTTAGCTTTCTGTACGAACACAAAAAGCCGCTTAGTTACCTTTCGATCGGTCAAGAGGTGCCCGAAGATCTGATGCCCGCAGAAGCCGAATACTTTATCGGCTGCCTTCTTGACGGCTTTCGCAAAGAAAGAGAGCTAGTGTGAAACACCAAGCGCACAAACTCGAAGAGCTATTTAACAAAAAAGAGCCGCGCACAACCCAAACCCGCGTCATTGCAATTACGAGCGGCAAAGGCGGCGTTGGCAAGACGACGATTAGCGCAAATATCGGCTATCTGCTGGCAAAACGCGGTTTGAATGTCGGACTCTTTGACGCGGACATTGGACTGGCAAACCTAGATGTCATGCTGGGCGTGAAGGCAAACAAGACGATCCTCAATCTTCTTCGCGGCGAATGCTCGATCGAAGAGATTGTACTGCCGATAGGCGATTCGTCGTTGTTTCTGATTCCGGGCGAAAGCGGCGGCGAAATTTTGCGTTTTAGCGATCAATTTATGATGGATCGCTTCTATGACGAGATCAAAAAGCTGGATTTTTTGGACTATCTCATCATCGACACGGGCGCGGGCATTGGCGAAACCGTGCAGATGTTTCTCAACGCCGCAGATGATGTGATTGTCGTTACCGTGCCCGATCCTGCCGCGATCACCGACGCATACGCGATGATCAAAATCCTCTCAGCGAAGAAAAAACGAGTTTCAATGCTGCTTAACCAAGCCCAGAGCGACAAAGAGGGCGAAAAGGTCTATGAAAAAGTGCGTAAAATCGCTCTAAGCAATATGCCCGATCTGGAGCTGGCGCTTGCAGGTATAGTACACAGAGACGACGAGGTTTCCAGAAGCGTGCGATCGCGCTATCTGTTTTCCAAAGAGATTTCGAGCGGTAAAACAGTTGCAAAAATGGAGGAGATCGCAGATCGTATTACGCAGGTGGAACAAAATATGCTTCAAGGAGAACAAGAGAGCGGTTTTGGGCGTTTCTTCAAGCGGCTCTTAAATCAGTTTTAAGTGAGACAGCATGGTTACAGCAGAGAACTTTATCTACTTTCTGACAACCTGCGGTTTCTTTGTCGGTGTGATCTTTGCGCTCATTTCCGCTATGGAGCCGCTCACGCTGGTCATTGTCAGTATTTCGATGAGCGCGGTTTTTTATATGATCGCGCTTGCGGGAGCGAGCTTCTTTATCCGTGCAATCGACATCAAAGCAGCCTATAAACTCGATCGCGACTTCTACGAAGCGCAGCTTGATCGGGCACGAGCGCTCATCGAAAAACGGGAAGATTACATTCGTGATTCCACGCGATTTATCCGCACGCTTGAAGAGGAGATTTTGGCAACCAAAGAGGGGGCGGACAAACGATGAAACGACCAATCAACGCATACGCCTCGCAAAAACAGGATATGCAAAACGCCCTAGCTGTTCAGTATCTACCCGCCGTCAAAGCGATGGCTCATCGGCTCAAAGAGCGGCTTCCCGCCAGCGTGGAGGCAACCGATCTCATCTCGATCGGCGCAGAGGAGTTGATCAAACTCGCACGGCGTTATGACGCGGAGCTAAACGATTCGTTCTGGGGCTATGCCAAAAAACGGGTTCATGGCGCTATGCTTGATTTTCTGCGCAGCCTTGATACCGTTAGCCGAAGCGATCGCCGTCTGATCAAAGAGGTTGAGCGGCAGATTATCGCCTACTTTAGCGAGCATGACGAAGAGCCGACTGACGCGCAGCTTGCCGAGACGATCGGCGAGGACATCGTAAAGATCCAGCGGGCGCGAAACGCGGGCGAAGTCTATACGCTAATGAGCCTTGACGATCAGCTCCAAGTTTTTGGCGATGAAAACACCGAAAAGCGGATTATGCACGACGAGGTGATCTTGCAGGTTACGACGGCGCTTAGCGAGATGGGCGAGCGCGATCAGATGATTATTCAACTCTACTTTTACGAGGAGCTGAACCTCAAGGAGATCAGCGAGATTCTCAACATCACCGAGTCGCGCATATCGCAGATCATCAAGTCCATTGCGCGAAAGATCCGCGAGAGGGTGGCGTAAATGGCTGATATTTTAAGTCAAGAAGAGATCGACGCGCTACTTGACGCGGTTGGTGATGATGACGGCGAAGCCACGCCTGACGCGCTCCTCAAAAAAGAGAAAAAGGTCGAGCAACGCCAAGTTACGCTCTACGACTTCAAGCGCCCAAACCGCGTCAGCAAAGAGCAGCTTCGCGCATTTCGATCGATTCACGACAAAATGGTGCGGGCGCTCTCGGCACAGATTTCGTCCGTAATGCGTTCGATCGTTGAAATCCAGCTTCACTCGGTCGATCAGATGACCTACGGCGAATTTCTGATGAGCCTGCCCTCGCCTACGAGCTTCAATGTCTTTTCGATGAAGCCGCTTGAAGGAAGCGGGGTTTTGGAGATCAACTCGTCGATCGCCTTTCCTATGGTCGATCGTCTCTTGGGCGGTAAGGGCGAAAACTACGACACCAACCGCGATTTTACGGACATTGAACTCAATCTACTCGATACGATTTTGCGCGTGATTATGCAAAACCTAAAAGACGCTTGGTCGCCCGTAACCGAACTTTATCCCGTTGTAGAGGCAAAAGAGTCCAGCCCAAATGTCATTCAGATCGTTGCGCAAAACGAGATCGTGGTGATGGTGGTTATGGAGATTATCATCGGACACACCAGCGGAATGATGAACATCTGCTACCCTGTGATCGCGCTTGAGCCCGTACTGCCAAAACTCGCCGCGCGCGACATTATGATCAGCGATACCAGCTCCAAGAAATCGCGCAACCGTGAGCTAAAAACCCTGCTTGGCGGCGCGAGAGTGAGCGTTGAGGCGGTTATAGGCGATGCGAAACTGACCTTGCGCGATCTCTTCGATCTCAAAAAAGATGATATTTTGATCCTCAACCGTCCCGCAGACGACACGGCGATCTTATGCGTTGATGGCGAGGATAAGTTTATCGCCCATTTGGGACTAAGCCGCTTTAGAAAGACTGTCGAGGTCGAAGAGGTCATCCGCACTGAACACGACGATGTCAAGTCGATACTCGGTCGTTTGGAAGACGAACGCCGCCGCAAGATTCTGGCGTTCAAGGGCGAGGCGACGCCGTAAAATGTACAGCAACCAAACAAAAGGCGCAAGATGAGCTTTGTAGAACTATTGCAAAAAGAGATGATCGCCACCGTCAATGGCTTGCTCGGCAACGCGCCCGAAGTGAGCCTGAAAGAGGACTCGCCGCTCAATGCCAACTCCAACATCGTTCCGCCCGCAGCCGCGATCGACATCTCGTTTAGCGGTGCGGCATCGGGCAAGGGGCAGGTCATTATGCCGCCGCAGATCGCTACCGCGCTTAGCGATATGATGGTTGGCGGCACGGGCGAAGCCAAAGAGACGATGGAGAGCGATGATCTGGACGCAACCAAAGAGATCGTCTCGCAGATTTTGGGTGCGCTCACCAGTACGCTTGCAACGCAAAACGATCTGCCAAAACTGGCGATCAAAACTGAAGATGTCGTCTTTATCGACATGGACTCCACGATCGAACTTGGCGCATTTGCGCGAATGCTCACCTTTAACTTTTCGATAGCGTCGATCGAAAGCGTTGTGATGATCGTGCTTGATAGCGCCATTTCAACCGCGATCGAAGCCAAAAAACCTGAACCTGTCGCCGTTGCAGTGAGTGCGCCTGTCGCCACAACTGCCGCAATCGCCGTGCCGCACGAATCAGTCGCCTCTACGCTTAGCGTTGAGGAGCTGCGAAACATCGGTCTTTTAATGGATGTGCGCCTGACCGTGCGCGTGCGAATCGGCAAAAAGCAGATGTTGCTGCGCGATGTGATCAATATGGATATTGGTTCGATCGTAGAACTCGATCAGCTTGCCAACGAACCGCTGGATATTCTCGTCGATAACAAAAAAGTCGCAGAGGGGGAGGTTGTGATCGTTGATGGCAACTTCGGCGTACAGATCACAAGCATTGGGACTAAACGCGAACGACTAGAGCAACTTAAGGGGTAACATATTTTCTGTTGTGAGCGTGTTTTAGCCTTTTTGCCGCCCTCGCTGGTGCTTTTGCGCGGGTACTGTGTCAGCTTCGCTCGGCGCTTGGTCATTTACGCATAAGTAAACTCCCTTCGCGCCTCGTTCAGCTTCCGTGTCCCCACACAAAATCCCTGCGCGATCAACGGCAAAAAGCGATCGGTGCGCTTCCCTGTCATTGCGGGCTTGACCCGCAATCCCATTGTCATTCTGAGCGAAGCGAAGAATCTCAAAGCAAACAGAGATTCTTTACCGACCCTCGTTGCTACCGCGAGGGATTGTTCAACATAACAGGTGTAGCATTGCCATTCTGAAACGAAGCCAAAGAATCCAAAAAGGAGATTTAACAAATGTATAAACTTGGAATTACCACATACGAGGAGCTACGCGATCGCAAGAAATGGCTGACGCCGCTGCTAAAACGACCTGTGATCACCAGTATTGCGTTATACGAAGAGGCGGCGCAAGATGATTTAGCCAATGGCGATGCGCCTCTTGATCTCTCTCTCTCTCTCGGAACGAGTACTAAAAGACTACAAAGATTCGCGGGGCGCATTTAAGCGGACGGCGGCGAAACGATTTGAGGATTTTGACGATAGCGCCGCCGTAGCAATAACCAAACGGTTTAGCGCGAACAAGCCGTTGCGGATCGCCGACACGGGCGTTTCGGATGGCAGAACTGCGCTGGACTTTTTCGATCGGCTTAAAGACGCCTATCCTGCGATCAGTTATGCGGCAAGCGATTACGGCTCACGGGTTACCTGCGTGCGAAAGGGCAGTTTGCAAGTGTGCGCCGATAACAGTGGCGCGGTTGCGGAAATCGTATGGAAAAAGTTTGTACTTAAACAATTTGGATTTATTGGTTTTCTGTTTTATCCAATCAACTTTTTTCTCTATCTTCTGTTAAAACCCATCGCTAAACGGCTGCTCCAAAACGGCACAGACAGACGCGAGATTCTGCTCTTTTTCGGCGCGGCGCTACAAACGGCACAAAATGACCGCCGTTTCACACTTGGCGAGCACAATATATTAGAGCCGTTTGACGCGCAATTTCACATCGTGCGCGCTATGAACCCGCTGAACACCTCCTACTTTACAACCGAGCAATTTGGTGCGATCCTGCGCCATATTCACAATGCGCTGCTACCAAACGGACTGCTGATCACGGGTAGCAATCAGGACGCGGGCAGTGTTGTTAATGGCGGTATCTATCAGAAAACGGCGCAAGGTTTTGCGGAAGTTTGGCGATCGGGCGAGGGATCGCCGATCACGGATTTGATCGGCGCATTTGCTCAAGATAGTTAAGTTGCCATTCTGAATGCCTCTCCATTGTCATTCTGAGGCTAAGCTGAAGAATCTAAAAGGCAAACACAGATTCTTCGTCGCTCCGCTCCTCAGAATGACAAGGATGATTTGTCATTCTGAGGCTGCTTTTGAGCCGAAGAATCTAAAAGCAAATACAGATGTTTCGCTTTGCACAACATGACAAGATAGAGATGTTTTGCAGATCCTCACTCGTTCTTAGCAATCATCAATCGAAGTTTAGACGCGACCTAGAAATATTATTTACACGCAAAATATTCTCTTTCCACTATAAGGCATTTTTACCGCTTGGCTGATGGCGGAGCCGATCATTAAAACTGCTGGTTTGTTGCAAAGTTTTGACATTTCGTTTAACGATCCGATCGTACCGATTACGGTTATTTGTTCGGGTGAGTCGATATTGGAGATAAACGCCGCTGGTATGGTCATATCAACGCCCTGCTCTAACGCGCATTCGACAATTTTTGCGGTGAAACTATATGCCATTAACACAATAATAGTATATGGCAGTTTGCCGATCAGCTCTATCCAGTCGCTATTAAATTGGCTCTCGCGCAAATGCGCCGAAACAATCAATGCGCCCGCCGAAAAATCGCGCAAAGTTGGAGTAATTCCACCCGCCAAACAGCCCGCAAAAACCGAACTAACACCACTGATCATCTCAACCGCAACGCCGCGCTCCAATAGAAAACTTGCCTCTTCAAAGACGCGCCCAAACACGGCAGGATCACCGCCTTTAAGCCTACCGACAATTAAGCCTTTTGAGGCGTATTTAAGCATTAGATCGTTGATTGTCTCTTGCGCCATTGTGTGCGCGTTTTTTTGTTTGCCTACATTGATTTTTTGCGTAGTTTTTGGCAGTAGATCGATAATCTCTTGACCGATTAGATTGTCGATTAGTGCAACATCGATCTGTTTTATTTTCCGCAGCGCACCAATAGTTAAATTATCTATGCTTCCCGTGCCGCAGCCGATTAGATAAACTCCGCCTTTTTTTTCGCATTTCGCATTACGATCTGCGCTTAACTGTTTGTAAAAATCTGCGCTTTTTCTTGGAATGATCGCGCTTGAAAGATCGCGAATATACTGTGCATAAGTTGGCGATAATCCACCGCTGCTGACGCTGATACATAACTCGTGATCGCGCGTGTTGGCGGTAAAATAAAAATCGCAATATTCTGGCTGATCGACGCAGTTAAGCAAAAAGCCGAACTTCTTGCGCTCGTTTGATAGTAGTTTCGACAATTCACGATCGCCCGTAGCGTTAATAACAATCTCAAAATCCGTTGTATCGCTTAGTTCAAACTTTTTAACGATCACAGCAAAATCATCGAAATAATGTTCGTTAATTTGCGCGGCGATCACCGTTAATAACGAATCGCTTTGCAAAACGCTTCGCGCTTTAATTGCCGCCGCCCTACCCGCGCCTATAAGCAACACCTTTTTAGGCGTTAAGGCGATCGGCAGAATGTTCACTTTTTGCGAATCCTAACACGCCATGCTACGCCCTCTTTTGTTTGCGCTTCGATCGTATGTCCTTCGCTTTTGACCGATTTTGGCACATTGTCGATCGGTGCGCCGTCATCGAGTAAAATCTCTAGCAGTTCGCCGCTTTTCATCTGCGATAGATCCATTTTGACTTTCACAAAATTCATAGGGCAGGCAACGCCGCGGTAGTCCTTAAATCTATCCGATTTTGCACTTTCACCCCCCCCCATAGCCCCCGTTTTTTCAGCGGCAAATTTCAACGTATTGTCCATCGTATCATAGAGCGCAATTACGGCATTTGCCAGCTCTCTAACCGCCGCAGTTGCCGCACCGTCCAATAGCGGTAAAAAGCGATCATCGATCAGCTTTGTCTCTACAAAATATTTTCTAAACGCCGCGAAAACTTCCGCTTCGATCCGTGCCTCCTCGCCGCGTGTGATCAGCAGCATTCGCGTGGCAAGCAAGCGAATTAGCGTGAGGTTTTCCTCTGTGTTTCCTTCTTTAATCGCGGCAAGCAGCGCTTTTTTATCCGCTTCGATGAGATCATACATACCCGCGCTGCACTCACCCGCGCCGCGACCTGCAAGCGAAAATTGTTCAGGCGCAGAGTAATCATAATATGGATTTTTATCCTCGTCAAACGATGGAATTTCTGCATATTTTTGCGCCAAAGTTTCTATAAACTCTTTGCCTCGCTCGTCGATCCAATCGGCGAAACTTTTATAACTATTTTTTATGCCGATCCAATGCTTTAAAAGATCGGAAGTAAATGCGGGCAGATGAAATGCGCTAATATCGGCGATTTTTTGTGCGAAAACTGTATTTTCTTCGCCAATTCTCGCGCCAGCTACAACATTATACGCGGGATAGAGAATGCCGTTATTTCGCGATGCTTTTCCAAAAAATCCTAGATCGGCTACTAAGTGTCTGCCGCAGCTATTTGGGCAGCCCGAAAGATGGATTTTAAGGTCTCGCAACGCGTCAAGATCGAGCTTGTCGGTTTCGAGCCGCTTTTCGATTGCCGCAAACGCGCCGCGCGGAATGGTGATCCCAAGCTGGCAGGTCGCCGCGCCCGTGCAGGTAACCGCGTCGCCAAGCACGGTAGGCTTGGACACTAACGGCGAGATTTTGTATAGAGAGGGATAGAGAGAGACGATCTCATCGGCGGTCAAATTGCGAATATAAATATTTTGATCGCTTCCAAATCGTAAAACATCGCGATCGCCCGCGATTTTCTCAAGCTGCGCCGCTAACTCTTTTGCATTTTCTGCTAATAGATCGCCTAACATTAGCGGTACTTTTACGCCGAAATATCCGCTCTGTTTTTGCGCAAAAACAAATCTATTCCACCATATCAAATGTGCGTCATCAAGGTCTGGTTCGCCTTTATAATCAAGCGGCGAAACCTCCGCGATCGGCTTTAATGAAATCTGCCAATTTCCACGCGCTTTAACCTCTGCAACTTTCGCATTAACTAGTTTGCGAAACTCCTCTAAGCCTATTTCTTCGACCAAAAATCTTAGCCGCGCACTATGTTTATTTTTGCGATTTCCGCGTGCGTCAAACACCTCTTTAATCGCTTGTGAAAGCAAGAAAATCTCATCTTCCGGTAAAAAGTCGATAAAGCTAACTCCTACACGGCTTTTTGCGCCCATTCCACCCGCGATAAATGTATGAAATCCGCGCTTGCCGCCCTCAATTTTCGCTATAAAACCGACATCGATTAGCGTTGCATGTCCGCGATCGGCGGGCGAACTGCTAAAGCTGATCTTATATTTTCGCGGCAGTGCGTATGAGTCCTTTTGTTCTAGCATCTTTTCGGTCAGCGCGATCGCGTGTGGAGTTACATCAAAAATGTCGTCTTTGCCCACACCAGAATAGACATCGGCGGTGATATTTCGCACTGTATTACCACCCCCCCCCCTACCAGTCAAACCGATCTTATGTAAAGCGGAAATAACGGGCAAAAAGTCGTCGATCTTTACAAAGTGCAGTTGCACGCCGCCACGCGTAGTAACATGCAGTTTGCCATTGGCGTATTGCTCGCTTAAATCCGCAAGCGCCGCGAGTTGCGAAGGTGCAATCACCCCCCCTGCGAGTTTGATCCGTACCATATAGGTATTTTCGGTGCGCTGCTCGTAAATGCCAAAAGGCACGCGAATTGTCTTGAATTTGAGTGCATCGATCGCGCCGTTTTTGTAGTCAGCATACTGCTGTTTGAAGTTTTCAAAATCGCTATGGACGCTGGTGGGAATGGTGTAGCTCATACTATTTGTACCTCCTCCGGTGTGGCTTCGCCGCCTTTGATCTTGAACGATTTAAGGCTGATTTCGCCGTCTTTTAACGAGACGATCAGGTAGCTGATATTTGGATCGTACGCGAGGCGGATGTCCTCCTGGGAAGGACGCGCGGGCGTAGCAGGGTGGGAGTGATAGCAGGCGATCAGCCGCATTTTTTGTGCGCTTGCCTCTTTGAACGCCGCGAACTGCTCTTGTGGATCGAAACTGAAATGCTCCGCGCTCGCATCGACATTGGTCATCGGATAGTGCAATTTCACCTCGCCATTTACGCCGCCGAGATAGCCGCAAGCCTCTATCGGTGCATCTTTTTGCGCGTGTGCAATGATCGCATCGTAGATCGGGTGTGGAATGGCGATCATGGTTTTAGCTCGCAAACGGCTTGTTCGTAGTCGCGCAGGTGGATATGCGCCCCCTCACCGCACACGCGGCATTTCGGATTTTTCTTGAATTTGATCTTGCGAAAGTTCATCGTTTTGGCGTCAAAACTTAGCAGTGCATTTTCCAGCAATTCGCCCGCGCCAACGATAAACTTTAACGCTTCGGCAGCCTGAATTGTGCCTAGCATACCGGCGACCGCGCCCAAAATACCGGCGCTAGAGCATGTGGGTACAATGCCGGCAGGGGGGGGGGAGTCAAATACGCACGCATAGCAGGCGCTTTCGTAGGGTCTGATCGTCATTGTTTGACCCGTAAAACGCAAAATCCCACCGTGCGAATATGGTCTTTTTGCCAAAAGACATGCATCGTTGATCAGAAACTTTGCGGCGAAATTATCTGTGCCGTCGATGATGAAACTATACTGCTCTACGATCGGCAGGATATTTGTTGCATCAAGCATTGTCTGATAGGTATTAACCTTGATATGCGGATTGATAGCCAACATCTTTTTTTTGGCAGATTCTACCTTTGGAACACCAACTTCCGCAGTCGTGTGGATCACCTGCCGTTGAAGGTTGCTAAGATCGACTACATCGCCATCAACAATGCCGATCGTGCCAACACCCGCAGCCGCTAGATAGAGTGCGATCGGTGAGCCAAGCCCCCCTGCGCCGATGATCAAAACTCTGGCATTTTGGATCTTCTCCTGCCCCTCTATGCCCACATCTTCTAAGATAATATGGCGCGAGTATCGTTCAAGCTCCTCATCGTTCCACTCTTTCATTTTCCGCCGCCCATAAAGTATAGAAAGTTAATTTCGTCGTTCTCTTTTAGCGCTGTACTTTCGTACTCATTTTGGCGCAAAAAAGCCTCGTTATACTGCACCGAAACCATATCGGGTTGCTCAACCTTTTCAAGTACCAACAACTGCGAAATGTTTAACTCGTTTTGGTCAAACACTTTTGAATCTCCATTGATGATCAAACGCACTTTTTCTCCTTATTTAATATGCAATCCGCACTCTTTGTGTTCGGGGTTTTCCCACCACCACCGACCCGCCCGCACATCTTCGCCCTCTTTGACAGCGCGAGTACACGGCTCACAGCCGATACTTTTGAAGCCCTGACTATACAGTTCGTTAAGCGGCAAATGGTGCGTGGAAATATAGTCAAAAACCTCTTTCTCGCTCCAAGATGCGATCGGCGCGATTTTGAACAGCTTGTACTTCGCGTCGCACTCCACAATTTGCAGGTTTGCGCGGGTTACGCTCTGCGCGGCTCTTAGTCCTGTTACCCATGCCGATCTGCCTTGTAGAGCAATTTCTAGCGGCTTGACCTTGCGAATTTCGCAGCACAAATGGCGATCTTCCAGACTGCCGCGCATACCGTATTCGCCCAGTTTTATTTCAAGCCGATCGACTGCGTTTTGATCGGGTTTATATGTTTTGATGTTTATGCCGTAAAAATCCTCAACTTGTTTGTGATATGTTTTACAGGCTTGAAAATGTTTAAGCGTATCCAGCGCAAAAACTTCAATATCTTGCGCTTTTGTTTTCAGTAGTAGATCAAGCGTTACTATATCTTCAGCCTGATAGCTAAAACTAAGCGCTATTGTGCCTTTAATCTTACTAACAATATCCGAAAGTTCAGATGACATAGTCGCTCCATTCGTTATTTTTTGAATAGGTTTTACCCTCTGCAAAATAGATATAAACCGTCGCTTGGTTTGCCTTTTTGATCTCTTGCCACTGTTTATTTTCAATATCGGCTTCGATCTCTTTTGCGCCCTCGATTGTTTTTAGATCAATGCGCACCCTGTTGCCCAAAAATCGGTGAGAAATAATTTTCGCTTCAAACGCCTGATTATTGATCTTTGTTAGCGCGATTTTGACATTGTGTGGACGGATAAAAAATGAGAGATCTTTTTCAGTTTGCTGATCGCTAAACTCAAGCGCATTGTTATCTAACCTCACATGGAAAAGATTGACATTTCCCAAGAAGCTATAAATGAACGGATTGGCTGGGTTACCATAAACATCTTCGGGTGCCCCTACCTGTTCAACGCGACCTTTATTAAAGATCACGATATTGTCGCTAACTTCAAGAGCCTCCTCCTGATCGTGCGTTACAAATACGCTGGTTATATGGATCTCGTCGTGCAAAAACCGCAGCCAGCGGCGCAGCTCCTGACGCACCTTTGCATCAAGCGCACCAAATGGTTCATCTAGCAGCAAAACTTTCGGTTCAACTGCCAATGCTCTAGCTAACGCCACGCGCTGTTTCTGCCCCCCGCTAAGCTCGCTTGGAAGCCTATTTGCCATCGATTCTAACTGCACCATTTTAAGCAGTTTAAATACGCGATCTTTGATCTCAGAATTATTTGGTCTTGTTGTACGCGGTCGCGCCCGCAAACCAAATGCCACATTTTCAAAAACGCTCATGTGTTTAAATAGCGCATAGTGCTGAAACACAAATCCGACATTGCGATCTTTAATGCTTTTATTGCCCGCTTCTTCGCCAAAAAACTTAATGCTTCCGCTGTCCATTTCTTCTAATCCGGCGATAATTCTTAACAGCGTTGTCTTGCCCGATCCGGAGGGTCCCAAGAGAGCGGTTAATTCGCCTTTTTTCAGCGTAACGCTCACATCGCTAAGCGCGGTAAAATCGCCAAAACTCTTAGTAACATTGTGTATCTCTATGCTCATTTTGCTTCCTTATAAACAATTTCTTTGCGCTGCAACTCAATAAAATGCTCAATAACACTTTTTGCCGCCATTGTAATTAACGCCAAAAAGGTCAAAAGCGAGGCAACTGCAAACGCGGCGGTGAGGTGGTATTCGTTGTATAAAACCTCGATCTGAAGCGGCATTGTCATCGTAGTACCACGCTGCAAACCTGAGACTACCGCGACAGCGCCAAACTCGCCCATTGCCCGCGCGTTGGTCAAGATCACGCCGTAGAGCAAACCCCATTTGATATTGGGCAGCGTAACGCGCCAAAAGGTGTACAAACCACCCGCGCCGAGTGTCAGCGACGCCTCCTCATCGTCTTTGCCAAGCTCCTGCATCAGCGGAATGAGCGCCCGCGCCACAAACGGAAATGTAACAAACGCAGTCGCCATCACCATTCCGGGTAGCGCAAATACGATCTTGATCTCGTGCTCCATCAGCCACCAGCCAAGCCAGCCGTGTGCGCCAAAAAGCAAAATAAAAATCAATCCCGCGATGATCGGAGAGACAGAGAAGGGCAGTTCGATCAGGGTGATAAGTACATTTTTGCCGAAGAAGTCAAACTTTGCGATCGCCCATGCGGTCATCAAGCCAAAAAATGTGTTTAGCGGCACGACGATCGCGGCGATAATTAGCGTAAGTTTAATCGCCTCAAAAGTTTCTTCGTCCAAAATGGATTCATAATATATTGCAAAACCTTGCGAAAACGCCTGTTGAAAGATCGTATAAAGCGGAAGCGCAATAAATATCGCTAAAAATAACAAACTTAGCGTGATCAACACCCATTTTAATATCGCAGGTTCTTTACGCATTTGCCGTTACCCTCTTGTGTCGTCTTGAAAGCGATTGTAAAAAGTTGATGATCAACAATAAAACAAATGTGCACATCAACATCAAAACTCCGATCGCGCATGCTTCTTCATAGTCGTACTCCATCAACTGCATAAATATCAAGAGCGGCACGATCTCTGTTTCGTATGCTTTATTGCTCGATATAAAAATCACCGATCCATACTCCCCCAAACCGCGTGCAAATGCAAGTGCAAAACCTGTCAAAAGCGCAGGGTAGATCGACGGAAAAATCACGCGCCGAAACATCGTCCAATAACTTGCGCCAAGTGTGATCGCCGCTTCTTCAACCTCTTTATCCAGCTCCTCGATCACAGGCTGAACCGTGCGCACCACAAACGGCATACCGATAAATGTAAGCGCGATCGTAATGCCGATCGCAGAGTATGAGATATTGATTCCAAATGGCACAAACAACTGCCCCAAAATACCGTTTTTTGCAAAGATTGCCGTTAGCGATATGCCCGCAACTGCTGTCGGAATAGCAAAGGGCAGATCGATAATAGAGTCTATAAATTTCTTGCCCCAAAAAGTATATCGCGCCAATACCCACGCTAAGATCAATCCAAAAACTGCATTGATAGCGCCCGCAAGAAATGATGATCCAAACGATACTCGAAATGCTGCGATCGTCCGCTCATCGGTTGCGATCTCAAAAAACCGCGCGGGAGTTACCTTTGTAGAGTACAAAAATAGCCCCCCCAGCGGTATCAATACAAGAAGCGAAAGATAGGTCATTGACAGCCCAAGCGTCAAACCAAAACCCGGAAGTGTACGCTTTGCGCGACGCTTGGATACTGCCCCCATATTTACCTCTACTTTTTCTTGTGGTTTGCGGCTTGTATTTTGTCGAATTCGCCGCCATCGCCAAAGTGCAATTTCTGCGCTTTACCCCATCCCCCAAACTCGCCGTCGATCGTGATGAGTTTAAGGTTCAAAAACTGATTTGCAAACTCTTTTGACACATCTTTATCGGTCGGTCGGTAGTAGTTTTTAGCCGCGATGCGCTGACCCTCTTTGGTGTAGAGGTATTTCAGATATTCGTCCGCTGCTCTTACTGCCGCTTCTCCCTTTTTCTTGACATTGCCTTCAACAACCGTGATCGATGGTTCAGCCAAAATACTTAGCGATGGCACTACGATTTCGTAGCGGTTTTTGCCCTGCGCTTTTTCTTCTTCAAGCGACAAGAATGCCTCGTTTTCCCACGCTAAAAGTACATCGCCCTGTTCGCGCTCCGTGAAGGTGATCGTGCTGCCTCGCGCGCCGCTGTCAAGCACCGTAACATTTGCAAATAGCTTTTGCACAAAGTCGCGCGCTTTGGCTTCGCCGCCATATTTTTTGTCCGCATACGCCCACGCCGCGAGGTAGTTCCACCGTGCGCCGCCGCTGGTTTTTGGGTTCGGAGTGATGATCTCTACGCCCGGTTTAACCAGATCGTCCCAATCTTTTATGCCTTTCGGATTGCCCTTGCGCACCAAAAAGACGATCGTCGAGGTGTATGGCGAGCTGTTTAACGGTAGCTTTTTGAGCCAATCTTTGCCGATTAGATCGGGGCGTTTGTCCGCGATCGCGTCAATGTCGCCGCCCAAAGCGAGCGTAACCACATCGGCTGCGTTGCCATCGATGACCGCGTTTGCCTGTTTGCCGCTGCCGCCGTGCGACTGCGTGATCTTCACATCGTCGCCCGTTTTTGCCTTGTAGTACTTGGCAAATTCGGCGTTATACACTTTGTAAAGCTCTCTCGTTGGGTCATAAGAGACATTTAAAAGCTCGATCTGAGCCGCCTGTAAGAAAACTGCCGCAGCCAAAGCCGCTAAGCCACCAACCAATGGTTTGGAAACCACCATCTCTGCTCCTTATTTTGTAAAATCGAGCGGGATTCTATACTATACTGACCTTAAATGTCAAGTATATTGAGCGACTTTATTTGGAATACTAGTGAAAAATGTGCGCCGTGCGTTTAAGCGCGGGATCATAGCTTGCGGTAACTGAGCGCTTAGAGACTGCCAATCACGATCGCCACAGTCTGCGGGCTGGTATACTTACCTAAATACACAAAAAGCAGCAAAATGGACAAACGCTTGAACAGACTGTTTGGCTTGCAGTGCGTTTTGGCTCTTGCGGTTATTGTTGCCGTTCTCACGGCTTGCAACAGCAAAACGGGCAATGCGGAAAATCAGATCACCGCCATCATCAACGCCAAAATCTTTGACGGAGAGCGCGTGATTGACGACACGACCGTTGTCATAAAAGGCAAAAACATTGAGTCGGTGGGCGGCGAGATTCCCGAAGGCGCGGCGATCATAGACGCGGCGGGCAAAACGCTCCTTCCCGGTCTGATCGATTCCCACACCCACACCGATATGGACGGACTAAAAGACGCGCTGAAATTCGGCGTTACCACAGAGCTTGAGATGAACGGCGCTTGGTCAGCAGGCGAACGCAAAAAAGTCGCAAACAGCAGCGACATGGCGGATTTGCGCTCCTCCGGTATGGGCATCACATCCAAAGGAGGACATCCGAGCCAGTATCAGCACTCCAGCGAAAATCTGCTGATACGCTACTTTTTCTCATTCCCCTCCGCTTCCACGCCCGAAGAAGCTGTGAAACTCGTCAATAAGCGCGTCAAGGAGGGGGCGGATTACATCAAAATCTTCATTGAAAGCGGCGACAATATCGGCTATCCGGGGCTTCCCGTGCTGGACGATGCAGCGCTTCAAGCCGCTATTGACGAAGCGCACCGCCATGACAAACTGACGATCGCGCATGTAACGACTGCCGCCGATACCGAGCGTGCTGTCGCGGCGGGAATAGACGCTCTGGGACATCTGTTTTTTGACAACCAGCCCTCCGAACAGCTTGTCGCCGATATATCGAAGAACGGTGTATTCGTGATCCCCACGCTGGTAACGCTCTCCACCGCTTTCGGCAATGACGCGGCTTGGCTTGCTGCGGACGAGCGTGTCAGTTCACGGCTTGGTAAAGAGTGGCTTGATTCACTATCCGAGAGTATGAATGTCTATCCCGAAGGCAAAATGGAGAACGCATACACCGCTGTTATGACGCTGCGCAACGCGGGGGTTGATATTTTGGCGGGCAGCGATGTATCAGAACCTATTCCCGGTCTTGGCGGGTTGGCACGCGGCGCAAGCCTACATCACGAGCTGCAATTATTGGTCGAGGCGGGTTTTACGCCCGCTGAAGCGTTACGGGCGGCAACTTCCGTTCCCGCGAAACGGTTCAGACTTGACGATCGCGGACGCATCGCTGCTGGACTTCGCGCCGATCTGCTACTTGTTGATGGCGATCCGCTTGTGAATATCTCGGATACACTCAATATCAGCGCTGTGTGGCGCAGCGGAATCCAGCTTGGGGCTGAAAAGTAGGACACCGCACCACACACCTGTCATTGCGTGCTTGACCCGCAATCTCTGCGACAGACAATCCCTCTGTCATTCTTGTCCCTGCCAATCATTTCGATGACACTTTTCGCTAGAAAAGGGTCATCGAAAGGAAACCACAATGTTCAGCGCAAAAGAGGACAACACCGTATCAAGAGAACAGGTAAAGAGGCTTCGTGCTTTG